>NZ_JBIAUE010000008.1:209101-295480 GCF_042892615.1 Streptomyces sp. NPDC001750
CGGCCCCCCCCCCCCCCCCACCATTACCACCCTCCCTTCCCGCTCGGCGCCTCCACCCACATCCACCCTCTCCTGTTTTTTCCGTCCCCCCCCCCCCCCCCCCCCCGAGGCGCGGGGCCGGGCCGGGTGGCGGCATGGCCCGGGGCGGGGTGGCGCCACCGGGGATAGCCGGTGCCGCCACCCGGGGACGCGCGCCCCGCCCCGCTCTCTCGGTCCCACGTCTCACAGAACGCCGCGGCGCAACTCCCGTACCAGCAGTCGGCCCAGGTGCAGGCCCCCGATGGCCATCGTGTAGATGCCGACCGGCAGGTTGTCGGGCAACGGCAGCTGCTGGGCAGGGAGATCCCCGAGGACCAGCAGCAGCGCACCGGTCAGTGCCGACAGCATCGGATGCGGACCGGAGACCCGGGTGAGTCGCTTGGCGATCTGAGGAGCAGTCAGCGAGATGAAGGCGATCGGCCCGGCGACGGCGACGGCCCCCGCCGAGAGCACGATCGCCAGCACCGCTCCGGCAGCCGCAACCGACCCCGCTCGTGCATGCCGAACGACGGAGAATGCCCCTGGTCCAGACCTCTTGACGAAAGGTCTGGACCAACCTACGGTGAGCGCACCGTGGCGCGTGGAGCTCGCGGTCGATGCTTGTCGGGCGCTTGTCAGGATCATGACATTCATCGTTCGATTCGTCCGGAAGGGAACGGAAATGAGCGGTCGGACATCGCGTCTGCTGGGGCTCGGCCTCGCGGTGGCAGGCGTCGTACAGATGGTGGTCGGGGCGACGCCCGCCGCCGCGCAGGAGGACACCTGTGCGGTCAAGTCGAAGCCCGCGGGCAAGGTGCTCCAGGGGTACTGGGAGAACTGGGACGGCGCGGCCAACGGCGTGCACCCGCCCCTCGGCTGGATCCCGATCACCGACAGCCGCATCACGGCGCACGGCTACAACGTGATCAACGCGGCCTTCCCCGTCATCCGCTCGGACGGCACCGTGCTGTGGGAGGACGGCATGGACGCGACGGTCAAGGTCCCGACCCCGGCCGAGATGTGCCAGGCGAAGGCCTCGGGACTCACCACCCTGATGTCCATCGGCGGCGCGGCCGCCGGTATCGACCTCAGCTCCAGCGTGGTCGCCGACCGGTTCGTCGACACGGTCGTGCCGATCCTCAAGAAGTACAACTTCGACGGCATCGACATCGACATCGAGACCGGTCTGGCCGGCAGCGGCAACATCAACCAGCTGTCCGCCTCGCAGGCCAACCTCATCCGCATCATCGACGGCGTGCTCGACCGGATGCCCCCGAACTTCGGCCTCACCATGGCCCCGGAGACCGCCTACGTCACCGGCGGGAGCGTCGTCTACGGATCGATCTGGGGCGCGTACCTGCCGATCATCAAGAAGTACGCGGACAACGGCCGCCTGTGGTGGCTGAACATGCAGTACTACAACGGCAGCATGTACGGGTGCTCGGGCGACTCGTACGAGGCGGGCACGGTCCAGGGGTTCACCGCCCAGACGGACTGCCTGGACAAGGGGCTCGTCGTCCAGGGCACCACCATCAAGGTGCCCCACGACAAGCAGGTTCCGGGACTCCCGGCCCAAACGGGCGCCGGCGGCGGGCACATGACGCCAAGTCAGGTCGGGCAGGCGTGGAACCACTACGGCAACGGGCTGAAGGGTCTGATGACCTGGTCGCTCAACTGGGACGGCTCCAGGAACTGGACCTTCGGCGACAACGTCAAGGCGCTCCAGGGCCGTTGAGCGCGCCATGAGCCGGGCGGCTCCGCCGGGACGGGCGGAGCCGCCCCCTCGCCGTGCCGTACGGAGCCGCCCGTACGGTCAGGGCCGGGGCTCGGAGGCGTCCAGCATGGCCTCCCGCTCCACCACCTTGATCCGCTCGCGCCCCTGCGCCGCGCCCAGCGCCTGCTCGTGCGCGTCCAGGCGGTGCCAGCCCTCACGGGTGGTCCAGCGGACGCCGCGCTCCTCCAGGAAGGCGGTGACGGCCGCCGGGTCGGGGCTCGCCGGGGCCGGCAGGCGGCCGGACGCGTGGTCCTCCAGCAGACAGGCGACCGTCTCGTTGGCGTCGCCCTTGGTGTGGCCGATCAGGCCGACCGGGCCGCGCTTGATCCACCCCGTGACGTACACCGAGGTCATCGGCTCCTCGCCCTCGACGACGCGGCCCGCGACGTGCGGGACGGTGCCGGAGGCCACGTCGAACGGGAGCTTGGGAAGCTCGCGCGAGTAGTAGCCGACCGCGCGGTAGACACTCTGCACGTCCCAGTCGGTGAAGCGGCCGGTGCCCCTGACGTTCCCCGTGCCGTCCAGTTCGGTCCGCTCGGTGCGCAGACCGACGACGCGGCCGTCCTCGCCGAGGATCTGCGCCGGGGACTCGAAGAAGTGCAGGAAGATCTTGTGCGGGCGGTCGCCCACGTCGCGGATGGCCCAGTTCTCCAGCGTGGAGGCGACCATGTTGGCCTGCTTGTTGGCGCGCCGGGTCTCGATCGACCCCTGGTCGTACTCGATGTCCTCGGGGGCGACGACGACCTCGATGTTCGGCGAGTGGTCCAGCTCCCGCAGCTCCATCGGGCTGAACTTGGCCTGTGCGGGGCCGCGTCGGCCGAAGACGTGCACCTCCAGGGCCTTGTTGGCCCGGAGCCCGTCGTGGACGTTCCCGGGTATCTCGGTCGGCAGCAGTTCGTCCGCCGTCTTGGCGAGGACGCGTGCCACGTCCAGGGCCACGTTGCCGACCCCGAGCACGGCGACCTTCTCCGCCTCCAGGGGCCAGGTGCGCGGCACGTCGGGGTGCCCGTCGTACCAGGAGACGAAGTCGGCCGCGCCGTGGGAGCCCTCCAGGGTGCTGCCCGGGATGTCGAGCGCGCGGTCCCGGTCGGCACCGGTGGAGAAGATCACCGCGTCGTAGAACGTCCGCAGGTCGTCCAGGCCGATGTCGGAGGGGTAGTCGACGTTGCCGAACAGACGCAGCTGCGGCTTGTCGAGCACCTGGTGCAGTGCCTGCACGATGCCCTTGATCCGCGGGTGGTCGGGGGCCACCCCGTAGCGGATCAGGCCGAAGGGGGCGGGCATCCGCTCGAACAGGTCGATCGACACCCCCGGGTCCTGTGCGGCGTCGGATTTCAGCAGCGCGTCCGCCGCGTAGATTCCGGCGGGGCCGGCTCCGACTATGGCGACGCGGACGGGGCGGGTCATGGAGTGCAGGTCCTTAGAACGGGTGACGCGGGCAGTGCGGCGCAGGCGCAGGCGCAGGTAAGGCTGGACTTACCGTGCTCCACAGGACACGGTAACCGCTTCTGACCTGCGGCCTCGCGTCGGGCAGTGCTGCGCGCCGGCCGACGCGGGGGTGTCCGTGGCCCGGGGGAGGGGATGCACCGTGGGCCGGGCGGCGCGCTCCGGACTCGCCCGGCGGCACCGGCGTTCGCTCGAACAATCGGACAAATGATGGCAGAGTGACGGTCATGGATGATCGGGTAGCGGGTGCCCTGTCACTCCCGGACGACTGGCCCGCCCACCCGGATCTCAGTCTCGCCCTGAACCGAATGGGCAGCTTCGACTGGGACCTCGACAGTGGCCTCATGCACATGGACCGGCCCGCACTCGACGTGTTCGATCTGCGGGCCGAGGAATACGACGACCGGCCGGAGTCGCTCGCGGCCCGGGTGCCGCCGGACGAGGGCGTGCGCCTGGACGCGATGGTCGCGCAGGCGCTCAAGAGCGGGCGGAGCAATTACGGCGCGTACTTCCGGTTGCAGCGGCGTGACGGAACCCTGCGCTGGACCCACACCCAGGGCTTCATCCGGCGCGACGAGTCGGGCCGCCCCCGGCGCATCATCGGCATCGTCCGTGACGCGACCCAGGAACTGGCCGACTCCACCGCCCGCCACGAACTCGACCAGGAGTGCCGACGGCGCACCAGCCTGGTGGACGGGGCCACGGCCGCGCTCGCCCACGCCCGCACGGTCCGTGACGTGATCGAGGTCCTGAAGAACTCGCAGGGGCTGGCGCACCTCGGTGCGACCAGCCTGGTCGTGGGGCTGATCGAGGCCGGGCGCATCCACCTGGTCGCGGACGGCCCGGAGGGCTCGTTCGTCCCCGGCACCCGGTACACCCGCACGGACGAGCCGTACCCGATGAGCGAGGTGGTGAGCACGCTCGCGCCCCGCTTCATCGAGTCCGCGGCGGACTTCGCCGAGTCGTACCCGATCCTCTGGCCCCACATCAGCCACCTCGGCATCACGTCCGCCGCCTATCTGCCGCTGATCGCCCAGGCCCGGCCCATCGGCGCCCTCGGGCTGCTCTACAGCGAGAAGGACGGCTTCACCGCCGACGAGCGCAATCTGCTGGTCGCGCTCGGCAGCTCCATCGCCCAGAGTCTCCAGCGGGCCATGCTCTACGAGCAGGAGCACGATCTGGCCGAGGGGCTCCAGCAGGCGATGCTGCCGCGCCGGATCCCGGAGGTGCCCGGGGCGCAGGTTGCCGTGCGCTACCGATCGGCCCGGCTGGGCCGGGACATCGGGGGCGACTGGTACGACGTCATCCCGCTGCCCGGCGGCCGGGTCGGTGCCGTCATCGGGGACGTCCAGGGACACGACACGCATGCCGCGGCCGTCATGGGACAGCTGCGCATCGTGCTGCGGGCGTACGCCGCCGAGGGGCACAGCCCTGCCACGGTCATGGCCCGCGCCTCCGTCTTCCTGCACGAACTCGACACGGACCGCTTCGCGACGTGCACCTACGCCGAGGTGGACCTGGCCACCGGGGTGGTGCAGCTGGTCCGGGCCGGGCACGTCGATCCACTCGTGCGCGACACCGACGGCGACTGCCGCAGACTGCCTGCGGAGGGCGGGCTGCCGCTGGGGCTCTCCGCGGAGTTCGGGCGGCTCGAATACCCGGTCGGCACGATGGAGCTGGACCCGGGGCAGACACTGGTGCTCTTCACCGACGGGCTGGTGGAGCTGCCCGGCGCCGACCTCGACGAGGGCATGCAACTGCTGACGTCCATGGTGCGCGACGGTCCGTGCGACCTGCAGAAGCTGGCCGACCGGCTCTGCGAGGAGGTCGACGACCGCGGCGGCGAGGACGACGTGGCCGTGCTGCTGCTGGGCCGCAAGGCCACCCACGCGCCCCAGCCGGGCGGCCGGCTCCAGCAGCACGTCGCCCAGGGCGATCCGGAGGCGCTGAGCGCCGCGCGGCACATGATCCGCGCCGCCGTACGGGCCTGGGGGGCCCGGGTGCGGGCCGACGAAGTCGAGCTGGCCGCCGACGAGCTGATGACCAACGCCCTGATACACACGGACGGCGGGGCCATCGTGACGATCAGGGTGCTCACCGGCCCCGAGCGGCGCCTGCGGATCGACGTCGAGGACCGGTCCAGCGCGCTGCCCCGCCGCCGCGACGCGGGGGAGACCGGGGTCTCCGGCCGGGGGCTGATGCTCGTGGACCGGCTCACCGACCTCTGGGGCGTGGAGTCGCGCGGCACCGGAAAGTGCGTGTGGTGCGAATTCGTGATTCCGGGGCGCGACTGACCGCCGATCAGGCGCTACCCGACAGTAGCTGAGCGCGATGGGCTATGCAGTGATCGTGAGTGATGGGAGGCGACCGACCGGCTTCGTCGGTCTCCGTCCGATGGCTCGCGCCGCTCCGTTCCGACCGTCGGGCGGCGTTCGTCCGTTCCCCGCCCTTCTCGATCTTCTTCGCCCCATCCACTCCTCTCCCCTCCTCTCCTCCACTCCTTTCACCTCCTTTCCTTCGACTCCTTTCCTTCGACTTCGACGACCTGGGGACGCGGTGGGTACTGAGCTGCTGGCACCTCTCGATCTGGCCTTCTGGCACCTGGAGTCCGACGCCCACCCCATGCATCTGGGCGCGCTCGCCGTCTTCTCACCGGCGCCCGGCACGGCGTGCGGCGGCACCGGGGCCGTCCTGGAGCTGCTGCAGACCCGCGCCGCCGCGATCCCCCGGCTGCGGATGCGGGTCAGGGACGTACTGCTGCCGGTCGGCGGGGCGGCCTGGTTCGTCGACAAGGACTTCGACGTACGTCGGCACATCGAGCGGGTGCGGCTGACCGGGCAGGAGGCGCTGGGCGGGGACGCCGGGTTCATGGCGGGCGCCACCCGGCTCGCCGGCGAGCTGATGGAACGGCCGCTGGAGCGGGGCCGTCCGCCGTGGCGGATGTACGTGATCGGCGGAGCGGACGGCGGCCCGTTCGCCGTCCTGGTCAAGCTCCATCACGCGCTCGCCGACGGAATGCGCGCGGTCGCCATCGGCGCCGGGATCTTCGACGAGATCGCCCCCCTCGCCGGACGCGCCGCGGGCGTTCCGCCGTCCGTCCGGGCGCGCGCGGTGCCGCCCCGCTCCTGGATGCCGGGCCCGCGCCAGGTGGCCGGCCTGGCCCTGGGCCGGATCGAGGATCTCGGCCGGGCGTTCGGCGTCGGCGCCTCCGTGGTGCGGGCCAGCCGACTGGACCTTCGGGGCGCGCCCGCGCTCACCGCGCGATCCAGCGGAACCCGGCGGCTGGCCACCGCGGACCTGGACCTCGCCGCCGTCCGGCGGATCCGCCGGGCCGCCGGGGGCACGGTCAACGACGTCCTGCTCGCGGTGGTCGCCGGGGCACTGCGCCGCTGGATGCGGGAACGGGGCGAGACACCGCCCGTCGACGACCCCCGCGCCCTGGTCCCCGTCTCCCGGCGCAGACCCGGCCAGCCCGCCGCGACCGGGAACAGGCTCTCCGCCTACCTGCTCGCCCTCCCCGTCGGCGAACCCGACCCCCGGCTACGGCTGCACCGCGTGCGCACGGCCATGGACCGCAACAAGGCCGCCGGGCCGCTGCGCGGTGCCGGTGCCGTCGCCGTGCTCGCCGACCAACTGCCCTCGCTGGCCCACCGCTTCGGAGCACCGATCGCGGGCAGCGCGGCCCGGATGCTCTTCGACCTGCTGGTCACCAGCGTGCCGCTGCCGCGCTCGGCCCTCTCGCTCGGCGGCTGCCCGCTGCGTGCCGTCTACCCGATGGCGCCGCTGGCCCGCGGCCAGGCCCTGGCCGTCGCGCTCTCCACGTACGGGGGCCGGGTGCACGTCGGCCTGGTGGCCGACGGCAAGGCGCTGCCCGATCTGGACCGGCTCGCGCACTGCGCCGACGAGGAGGTGGCGGAACTGCTCGCCCTGCTGCCGGTGCCCTGACCGGTCGTCCGGGCCGCGGCCCGGACGGGGGGCACGGCCTCCGGCGGGCGCACGGCCCTGACGGGCGTACGGGCCACGCTTCCGGCACCCTGGAACCATGCCCGAACTGCCGGAGGTCGAAGCGCTGCGGATCTTCCTCGACGACCGCCTGGTCGGCAGGGAGATCGACCGCGTCCTGCCTCTCGCCGTCAGCGTCCTCAAGACGTACGACCCGCCGCTCGCGGCCCTGCACGGCACGACGGTCACCGGCACCGCCCGGCACGGCAAGTTCCTGGACGTCCGGGCGGGAACGCTGCACCTGATCATCCACCTCGCCCGGGCCGGCTGGCTGCGATGGCGGGACAGCTTCCCCGCAGCCCCGCCCCGCCCCGGCAGGGGGCCGCTCGCGCTGCGCACCGTCCTCGCCGGCGGCGACGGCTTCGACCTCACCGAGGCGGGCACCACCAAACGCCTCGCCGTCCACCTGGTGCACGAACCCGCCGAGGTCCCCGGCATCGCCCGCCTCGGCCCCGACCCGCTCGACGACGCCTTCGACCGCGACACGTTCGCCGCGCTGCTCGCCGGGGAGAACCGCCGGATCAAGGGGGCCCTGTGCGACCAGTCCCTGATCGCCGGCATCGGCAATGCCTACAGCGACGAGATCCTGCACGCCGCGAAGATGTCGCCGTACAAGCCCACCACCGGTCTCGGCGAGGACGAGATCACCCGGCTCCACACCGTGCTGCGCGACACGCTCCGCGACGCGGTCGCACGCTCCGGCGGGCTGGCGGCCGGAGAACTCAAGGCCGAGAAGAAGATCGGGATGCGCGTCCACGGACGTACCGGCGAGGCGTGCCCCGTCTGCGGGGACACCATCCGCGAGGTGTCGTTCAGCGACTCCTCGCTCCAGTACTGCCCGACCTGCCAGACCGGCGGCCGGCCACTGGCCGACCGCCGACTCTCCCGGCTCCTCAAGTAGCCCGCTGCTCCCGGCGGCCGACAGCCCCGCCGGAAGGGCCGTCGGCCGCAGAGGCCCGGCCCGTGACCCCGGACACGTTCTACACTCCGCCCATGCTGCGCGTACTCGCCGTCGACGACGAAGAACCCGCACTGGAGGAACTCCTCTACCTCCTGCGCGCCGATCCCCGCGTCCGCAGCGCCGAGGGCGCGTCGGGCGCCACCGAGGCGCTGCGCCGCATCGGGGCCGCCGTCGACGCCGGCCCCGGCGACCCCGCCGCCATCGACGTCGTCTTCCTCGACATCCACATGGCCGGACTCACCGGTCTCGACGTCGCCCAGCTGCTGGCCGGGTTCGCCGCGCCCCCGCTCATCGTCTTCGTCACCGCCCATGAGGGCTTCGCCGTCCAGGCGTTCGACCTCAAGGCCGTCGACTACGTCCTCAAGCCCGTCCGGCGCGAACGCCTCGCCGAGGCGGTCCGCCGCGTCGCCGAGCAGGTGGGCGACCGCTCCGCACCCGTGCTCGACACCGCGGGCGACCAGATACCCGTAGAACTCGGCGGGGTGATCCGGTTCGTGCCGATCGACGACATCGCCTACGCCGAGGCCCAGGGCGACTACGCCCGGCTGCACACCGCCACCGGCAGCCACCTCGTCCGCGTCCCCCTCACCACCCTGGAGGAACGCTGGCGCTCGCGCGGTTTCGTGCGCATCCACCGCCGCCACCTCGTGGCGCTGGGCCGGATCGACGAGCTCCGGCTCGACGCGGGCAGCATGAGCGTGCGCATCGGCACCGCGGAACTCGCCGTGAGCCGCCGCCACAGCCGTGCGCTGCGCGATCTGCTGATGCGCCGGACCAGCCGCTGACCAGCGGCGACCCGGACGTCACCCCCTTCCCAGGGCCGTCCCGCGCTGCGTACACTCCGGGCCCATGTCCGCAGAGCCAACACCCCGGCGCGAAGTGGTGACGGGGGAGCCCCGACGGGTGCGCCCGCTGCCGCGCTACCGCACCCAGTCGGAGATCGACGAACAGACCGCACTCGGCGGCGCGTACGTCCGATCGCTGATGCGCAGTCAGCTTCGGGCCGGGCTCACCGTGTTCGTGATCCTCGCCGTCGTCGTCGGCACCCTGCCCCTGGTCTTCGAGGCCCTGCGCGGCGACGCCCCCGTCTGGGCCGTGCTCGGCTTCGCCGCCTACCCACCGCTCACCCTGGCCGCCTGGTGGTACGTACGGCGGGCCGAGCGCAACGAACGCGACTTCGCCCGGCTCGTGGAAGGCCGCCCCGCGCAGTGAGCCGTACGTACGCGGTGACGGCCGTCGCCGTCGTCGTCGCCGCGACCGTCCTCGTCGGCGGCTTCGGGCTGCGCATCTCCCGCACCACCTCCGACTTCTACGTCGCCTCGCGCACCGTACGCCCCCGCCTCAACGCCGCCGCGATCAGCGGCGAGTACCTCTCCGCCGCCTCCTTCCTGGGCATCGCCGGCCTGGTGCTCGTGCACGGGCCCGACATGCTCTGGTACCCGGTCGGATACACCGCGGGCTATCTGGTCCTGCTCGTCTTCGTCGCCGCGCCCCTGCGCCGCTCCGGGGCCTACACCCTGCCCGACTTCGCCGAAGGACGGCTGGAGTCGCGGCAGGTGCGCCGGCTGGTGAGCGTCTTCGTCGTGGCCGCGGGCTGGCTGTACCTGGTGCCGCAGCTCCAGGGCGCCGGGCTCACCCTGAAGATCCTCACGGGGGCGCCCGGCCGGCTCGGCGACGTCCTCGTCGCGGCGGTCGTCGTCATCGCCGTCGCCGCGGGCGGCATGCGCTCCATCACCTTCGTCCAGGCTTTCCAGTACTGGCTCAAGCTGACCGCGCTCCTCGTCCCCGCGATCTTCCTGGTCCTCGCCTGGCAGGGCGACGGCCGGCCCAGCGTCTCCTTCGACGACCAGCTCTCGGTCTTCCGCGCCGACCACCCGCTGTACGCCACCTACGGGCTGATCCTCGCCACGTTCCTCGGCACCATGGGCCTGCCCCACGTCGTCGTCCGCTTCTACACCAGCCCCAACGGGCGGGACGCCCGCCGTACGACCGTCGCCGTCCTCGCACTCATCGGCGTCTTCTACCTCCTGCCACCGGTCTACGGGGCACTGGGCAGGCTCTACGCCCCCGACCTCGTCCGCGGCGGGGACGCGGACGCCGCCGTGCTGCTGCTGCCTGGGCGGCTCATCGGCGGAGTCGGAGGGGATCTGCTCGGAGCGCTCATCGCGGGCGGCGCCTTCGCCGCGTTCCTGTCGACCGCGTCCGGCCTCACCATGGCCGTCGCCGGGGTCATCACCCAGGACGTTCTCCCCACCCGGGGCGTACGGCACTTCCGGCTGGCCACCGTGCTCGCCATGTCCGTGCCGCTGGCCGGTTCACTGCTGGTCAGCCGGGTGCCGGTGGCCGACTCGGTGGCCATGGCGTTCGCCGTCTCCGCCTCCTCCTTCTGCCCCTTGCTCGTCCTCGGCATCTGGTGGCGGCGGCTCACCCCGCCCGGCGCGATCGCCGGACTGCTGCTCGGCGGCGGCTCCGCCTTCCTGGCCGTTGCCATCACCGTCAGCGGCGCGGTGCGCCCGCCCGGCTGGACGCACGCCCTGCTCGCCTGGCCCGCCGTCTGGTCGGTACCGGTCGGATTCCTCGCCATGGTCCTGGTGTCCCTGGCCACGCCCGGCCGGATACCGCCCGGCACGAACGCCGCCATGACCCGCTTCCACCTGCCGGAGTCACTGACCTCGGGGAGACACCGATGACCGGGGCCGGATACGCCGTGCTCGTCGTGCTGGCCCTGGTGCTGCCCACTGCCGGATTCCTGCTCGGCCGCCGCGCCGCCCGCACCGTCCGTCCCAGCGATGTCGGAACCCCCGTCGAGCACGCCACCTTCGAGACCCTGCACACCGCCTCCCTCGCCGCGCCCCCGCTGCGCGCCGGGCTCACCGAGGAGAGCGCCCGCAAGGCCGCCCGCAGGCTCCGTTCCCTGCTCGGCACCGACGCGCTCTGCCTCACCGACCGCGACCGCGTCCTCGTCTGGGACGGTGCGGGCGAGCACCACGGCCGGCACGTCATGGAGCGGGTGCGGGGCCTGCTCGACAGCGGACGCGACACCGCCTTCCCGAGCCAGTGCGACGATCTCGACTGCCCCCTGCGCTGGGCCGTCGCCGTCCCCCTCACCGTCGACCACCGGGTCCTCGGCACCCTGGTCGCCTACGCCCCGCGCGAGTCCGCCGTCCTCGCGAGGGCCGCCGGGGAAGTGGCCCGCTGGGTCTGCGTCCAGCTCGAACTCGCCGAACTGGACCGCTCCCGCACCCGCCTCATCGAGGCCGAGATCAGGGCACTGCGGGCCCAGATCTCCCCGCACTTCATCTTCAACTCCCTGGCCGCCATCGCCTCGTTCGTCCGCACCGATCCCGAGAAGGCCCGCGAACTCCTCCTGGAGTTCGCCGACTTCACCCGTTACTCGTTCCGCAGCAACGGCGACTTCACCACCCTCGCCGACGAACTGCACTCCATCGACCAGTACCTCGCGCTCGTCCGGGCCCGGTTCGGCGAACGGCTCTCGGTCACCCTCCAGGTCGCCCCCGAGGTGCTGCCGGTCGCGCTGCCGTTCCTCTGTCTCCAGCCCCTGGTCGAGAACGCCGTCAAGCACGGCCTCGAAGGAGCCGCCGACCGGGGCGGCGAGGAGACCCCGACCCACATCACCATCCGCGCGCTCGACGCCGGGTCCGAGGCCGAGGTCGTCATCGAGGACGACGGCGCCGGAATGGACCCGGAGCGCCTGCGCCGCATCCTGCGCGGCGAGGGCGGCAGGTCCACGGGCGTCGGTCTGCCGAACGTCGACGAACGGCTGCGCCAGGTGTACGGCGACGACTACGGGCTCGTCATCGAGACGGGCGTCGGCGCCGGGATGAAGATCACCGCACGGCTGCCGAAGTACCGCGCGGGGGTGCACGGTTCCTGATCACCGGACGGGGGTCGGTCAGTGGAGATGGATCGCCAGATGCCCCAGCGGCAGGCCCAGCTGCCAGGCCGGGATCCACATCCGGGCCCTCTCCTC
Source organism: Streptomyces sp. NPDC001750 (assembly GCF_042892615.1). Taxonomy (NCBI): domain Bacteria; kingdom Bacillati; phylum Actinomycetota; class Actinomycetes; order Kitasatosporales; family Streptomycetaceae; genus Streptomyces; species Streptomyces sp. NPDC001750. The sequence goes on from NZ_JBIAUE010000008.1 coordinate 221,294, forward strand.
GGTCTCCTCCGCGCCGTCGGCCGGGTCCGGGAGCGGCGGACCGATCGCGTCGAGGTCGGCGGCGAGCAGTTCGGTCTCCTCCAGCCACCGCCAGGCCGCGCGGGCCAGCGCCACGTCCGGGGCCGTGCCGCCCACCGGCCCCGGCGCCGCCTCCCGCGCGTCGAGCCGTTCCCGGACCCAGTCGCGCCAGGCCGTGCCGTACGCCGTCAGCAGCCGCAGTTCGTCCATCCGCGCCGTGGGCAGCACTCCTGCCGTCCCGTCGTCGGGAGGACGGAGGCCGTGGCCGTGGCCGGGGCCGCTGATGCCGGAGAGGAAGACGGTGAGCGCGAGCGCGTCGTGGCCCGCCCGGTACTCCAGCGTGCCGGGCTCCATCAGATCGCCGGCCCGCAGCAGTTCGTCCGCGACGTACTCGGCGCACATCCAGGCCATCGGGACCGGCAGCCCGCCCCCGCCCGTTCCGTCGCCGGTTCCGTCACTGGTTCCGTCCTGACGTTCCGGGCGCATCCCGTCTCGCCTCTTTCCGTTCTCGGCAACGGGCTTCACGGAGCATTGAACCGGGGCGGCGCGGCCCGCGTGGCCAGAAGCACAGGATCCGTCACGAACGGACCCGCCCACGATCCGAGGACGCGATGACCGCAGATCCCCGCGAGAGCCCGCACGTGCGGCGACTGCTCGGTGCCTACGTCCTCGACGCGCTCGCCGTCGACGAGACGGGCATGGTCACCCGCCACCTGCGGACCTGCGACGCCTGTGCCGCCGACTACGTGGAGGTCGCTCAGGCCGCCTCGCTGCTCGCGCTGCTGACCGAGGACGATCTGCCGGAGTAGCCCGGCAGGCTGCGGGAGAGCCGGCGCAGCGCGTAGTAGGACCGCGACTTGACCGTGCCCGCCGGAATGCCGAGGACCTCCGCCGTCTCGGCGACGCTCAGCCCGCGGAAGTACATCTGGACGAGGACCGCGCGGTGCTCCGGGCTGAGCGCGCGCACCGCCTCGCGCACGTCCAGCGCCGCGACCGTGGCTTCGGCGGTGTCGTGCTCGCCCACGGTGGCCTCCAGCACCACGTCGCTGACCTCGTTGGGCCGGGACTGACTGGACCGCCGCGCGTCGATCGCGAGGCGCCGGGCGACGGTGAACAGCCAGGGCCGCATCGACGCGTAGGGGGCGTCGAAGGCCTCCGGATGCTGCCAGGCCCGCACCAGCGTCTCCTGGAGCAGGTCCTCCGCCCGCTGCCGGTCGCCGAAGGTCAGCCCGAGCAGGAAGCGGAACAGGGCGGGGCCGTGCTCCCGCTGGAGATCCGCGAGGGCCCGCTCGTCCGTCGTCATGGTGGTCATCGTGAACGCCCTTCCCCGCGCCGGCCCTGCCGTTTCGTTGTCGACGGGCGTATCCGAACGCATCGGGGCGCCCGGGAACAGGCGACGGGCGGTGTCGTGCGACGAGCGGTCGCACAGTGCGGCGAATGGTGCGGTGAACGGTCCGGCGGACGGCGGGCGGGCGACGGACGGTCGGCGGCCCGCCGTCCGACTTCGAACGGATGTCCGGTCAGTCCGGTGGTCCAGGGTGATCCCGTACGGACGCCCAGGCCGTCCGAGGTGTGTTCGCCTACGGAGTCCTCGCCATCTCCGACTTCCGGTACGAGTAGGCGAAATAGATCACCAGACCCACCAGGAACCACACGAGGAACCGCACCCAGGTCTGCCAGTGCAGGAACGTGATCAGCCAGAGGGAGAACACCACGCCGAGGGCCGGTACGAACGGCATGCCGGGGGTACGGAAGGTACGCGGCAGTTCGGGACGCCTGTACCGCAGCACGATCACCGCGACGCACACCACGACGAACGCCAGCAGGATGCCGATGTTCGTCAGCTCGGCGGCCTCGCCGATCGGCAGGAACCCGGCGATCACGGCCGACGCCCCGCCGACGATCCAGGTCACCCGGGTCGGCACGTGCCGGGTCGGATGGGTCTTGGCGAACCACTTCGGCAGCAGCCCGTCACGACTCATCGAGAACCACACCCGCGTCACCCCGAGCATGAAGGTGAACATCACCGTGAGGATGCCGATGATCGCGCCCACCGCGATCACATCGGCAAGACTGCTCAGCCCCACCGACTTGAACGCGGAGGAGAAGCCCGACTCGGGGTCGATGTCCTTGTAGCTCTGCATGCCCGTCAGCACCAGGCACGCCGCCACGTACAGCACCATCGAGATGGCCAGCGAGTACAGGATCGCCTTCGGCATGTGCCGCTGGGCGTCCTTGGACTCCTCGGCGGCGGTCGACATGGCGTCGTAGCCGAACACCGCGAAGAAGACCGTGGCCGCCCCGGTGAAGACACCGCTCACCCCGAACGGGAAGAAGGGGTGGTAGTTGGCCGCGCTGACGTGGAACACGCCGACGCCGATGACGAGCAGGACGACGAGGACCTTCAGCGCGACCACGACGGTCTCGAAGCGGGCCGCGTTCTTGATGCCGAGGGTCAGGAGGTATGCCACGAGCAGACAGAGCAGCGCGGCGAACAGGTCCACCCGGTGACCGTCCCCGGTGCCGGGCGCTCCCAGCATCCACGCCGGCAGCTTCAGTCCCGTCTCACCGAGCAGGAAGCCGAAGTAGCCGGAGATGCCGATCGCCACCACCGAGACGATCGCCGTGTACTCCAGCAGCAGGTCCCAGCCGATGAACCAGCCGACCAGCTCCCCGAGCACCGCGTAGCCGTAGGTGTACGCGGACCCGGCCCTCGGGATCAGGCCCGCGAACTCCGCGTAGCTGAACGCGGCGGCGGCGCTCGCCACGCCGGCGATCAGGAAGGAGATCAGCACCGCGGGCCCGGCGGTGCCGTTCGCGACCGTACCGGCGAGCGTGAAGATGCCCGCGCCGATGATGCCGCCCACGCCGATCGCCGTGAGCTGCCACAGACCGAGCGATCTGCTGAGCTGGGTGGTGGCGTCCCCCGCCGGCGCCCGCTCGTCGATCTGCTCGATCGGCTTGCGGCGCAGCACGCCCTCGCCCACTCGCAGCCCGGCCATGAGTCACCTCTCCGCTGACGGATGTCGCTGACGGGCGCTCATGATGGCCCAGGCGACGTCCGTTCGAAAGACGGCGTGCCGTCGGGCCGGGGCGGGGAGCCCGCGACTGTCACGGGACCACCGTGACGGGCCAACGCCCCGCCTTCACCAGCCGGACCGCCACCGAACCGATGAACCGGTGACCGGCCGACTCCGAGGCGCCCACCACGACCGCGTCCGCCTTCAGCTCGTCCGCCGCCGTCACGAGACCGTTGTAGGGATCCCCGCGAAAGGTATGGAACTCCCACCGCACGTCCCATATGTCCTTCGTTCGTTCGGTGGCCTCCCGGATCTCGTTGGCGAGACCCTCCGCGACCTCCTCGGTCGCGTCGGTGACCGGCGCGCCCAGCGCGGCTCCCGCCGGGAACACGGGCTGGACGTAGACGAGGGCGAGCACGGCTCCCTGCCGACGGGCGAGCCCCGCCGCGTAGGCCGCGGCACGCATCGAAGAATCGGACCCGTCGAGTCCGGCGACGATCACTTTCGGTCCATCTGTGCCACGTTCGAACCCATGGCGCTGCTGGTCTGTCACGGCAGCGAGGCTATCCGTCCGGCCTCCGGTGCCGGGAGCGGGCGGGGGTACGGCACGGGCCGTGGCGAGGGCCTGTGCCGCGCCCCCGGGGCCGGACGCGACGCGTCCCGGACGCGACGCGGAGGGCGGCGGGAGTCGCCGGAACCGCGACCGGTGCCGACGGCGGTCGCGTCGGGGCGGGACTCCGCTCGCGTTGCAGGCATTCCCCCCATCAGGTGCAAAACCAACGGGGGCCGGTGTCGCTGATCGGCGCGGGGCGGCGGACGTGCGAGCAGTTGGTCATGAAGAATGATCAGAGGATGCCGGGGCGCAGGGCATTGCTGCGGCTGGCCGCCGGACTGGGCACCGCCGGTGCCCTGCGCGTGATCGCCGCGGATCCGGCCGGCACGCCGGTCCGGTCGCCCGCGCCGGAGCGGGCGGGTGCCGCCGGTCCTTCCTCGGCCCTGCGAGAGGCGCGCTCCTCCTACCGGCTGGCACCCATGACCGCGGGGGCCCCGCCCCACTTCCGCCCGGCGGCGCCCCCGGTCCGCACCCGGCCCTTCGAACGCCTGCCGGAGCTGGGGCGCGCCATGGTGCTCACCTTCGACGACGGCCCCGACCCGCGCTACACCCCGAGCATCCTCGCCACCTTGCGCGAACACGATGTCCGCGCGATGTTCTTCGTCTGCGGCGAGACGGCCGACGAGTACCGGGACCTGGTACGGGCGATCGCCGCGGACGGGCACACCGTCGGGAACCACTCCTGGACGCATCCCCTGGTCACCCGGCTGTCCCGGGCCGGGGTGCGCGACGAACTCGGCCGTACCAGCGAGGTGATCGAGAAGGCCACCGGCACCCCGCCGGTCTGGTATCGGGCCCCGTACGGGGCATGGGACCGGAACTCCTTCGAGATCGGTGCCGATCTCGGCATGGAGCCGATGGCCTGGACCGTCGACACGCTCGACTGGACCGAGCCAGGAGCGGGAACCATCATCCGCAGGGTCCGCGACGGGGCGGCGCCCGGCGCCGTGGTGCTGTCGCACGACGCGGGCGGCGACCGTTCGCAGAGTGTGTCGGCATTGCGCCGCTATCTGCCGGAACTGCTCGACCACGGCTACCGGATCACGGTGCCGCGCCGCCGCTGACCGTCGGGGGCCGGGCACTGTCGTCGGACCGCCGCCTGTCGTGCGCCGGCCGGTCCGCACGTTCGCGGAGTCGTCGGCGTCGTCCTCGTGCATCCGGTACGAGGACGATCCTCCGGCCCCGCGATCACACGCACCGGACGTCGTACGGCCCGGCCCCGGCCCGAACGACGGCAGTTCGACGGCGGGGCCTACGTGCCCGCCACGCCCGGGAACAGGTCGAGGAACGGTTCCGCGGTGGCCGAGATGCCCCGGCCGAAGGGGGTGTCGAAGTCCCAGATCAGGAAGAGCAGAAAAGCGATCAGGGCGCTGAAGAGGCCGGCCAGCAGCAGTTCGCGGCGGGTCCTGCGGATCTGCAGCGTGAAGATCAGCCCGACGGTCACCAGCGCGCCGATGACGAGGCCGAACCAGACCACGCCGGGCATGGTCGCGCCGGCGCTCTGCCCGCGTGCGCCGCGCGCGTCGTCGGCCGCGGCGACCCGGTCGACCAATGGCTGGTAGGACTCCGCCTCGTGGTCGTTCGCCGGCCGGTAGTCGGTGACGTCGGCGCGCACCCGGTCGAGCAGGCGGGTGCCCTCGGCATCGAGGGAGCCGTGCTCGGCCATCGTCCGCCACTCGTGACGGACGACATGGGCGACATAGGCGTCGACATCGGCGCGGATGCGCTTGCGGACCTCGGCCGGGTAGACCGAGGAGCGCGCGCTCACCTCGTGCAGCGCCTGGGCCTCCTGGCGCACGTATTCCTGCGCGACGCTGCGGCCCTCCCAGACGCCGGCGATCGCGAGGCCCAGCACGATCGCGTAGACCACGCCGATCATCATCACCATGTACTCGATGACGTCGGGGGTCTGGGACGGGTCGTCGTCCGCCGCGACCCGGCGGTTGTTGAGCACGGCGATGGTCAGGACCACGGCGCTGACCGCGGCCATGGCGAGAGCGAGAACGAGCCATTCCGACATGGATGTCTCTCCGGAGGTCATCGGGAGCGGGGGCGCAGCACGGCGACGGCGAACACCGCGGGGGCCGTGATCAGCAGGGTCAGGGTGATCAGGGAGGGGCCGTGCCGCGGGACCTTGCGGGACGGCCTGCGGTAGTCCGGGTACGCCACGGGCCGGGGCGCGGCCGGCGCGGGACGTGCGGAGGGGGCGGGCGACAGGGAGGGTGGCACGGCTCTCGGTCCGGGGCGTGAGGGTTCGGGACGGGGTGATGCGGAACGCGGCGGTGCGGCCGGTTCTGGGGTCGGCGCGGGGGCCGGCGGCGGTGACGGGGGAGGCGACGGCGGACGCGGTGGCGCGGGACTCGGGGGCGGCGGTTGCGGCGGGCTCGTGCGACAGGGGCCGCCGCCCGCCACGGCGACGGCCGAAGTCCCGCCGTCCTCCCCGAGAGTGACGTACGCGCAGCTGTCCGCTCCCGCGGGTACCGGGGCGGACAACAGCCAGAGGAGCACCGCGGCGGAAGCCGACCGGGCTATGAATGATCCGTACACGAGCGGGAGCATGTTCCCGCCGCTCGCGCGGCACGCGGTGAAGGAGCCGATATTCCCCTGATGGTGGGACATGACGGCGGAGCGCTTGCGGCGCCGGGGAATTCTCTGAACAACGCGGGACCAAAGGGGACTTGGAGCCGCACCCACGCGTCCGTTGCTAGTGCCGTGACCGGCAAGGTTTGCCCGGAAGGAGCGTCGTCCGGTGCTTCCCCAAGCTCTCAGCCTTGTTCGAGCAGGGGAGACCCCATTGATCGCAAGGCGGCCGAAAGCCCTCGGACGGGGTCTTCCTTGCTCGAACGAAGTCGAGAGCTCGGGGAAGGGCTCCGTGGGCTCTCGGCCAACGCCGCCTGGCTCTTGAGGCCTTGGGGGAGTGAGTGCCGGACGGTGCGACGGGGCAAACGTTGCCGGGAGCGGCACCAGCGCCGGGCGGTCCCCGACCGCGTTCGCGGCGGAGCCGCTGGGATACCATTCGGCTGCGATGTGGCCGGGAGGCCCGCGCCGCGTTGCGATGGTGACCGCGCGAAGGCGCAGGGATTTCGAGGAGCGCGCGGGGAACGCGCCGGTGCCTCGACGGTGGGGTCCGTCGGACGGTCCGGACCGCGCGCGAGGGCCGGTTTCACGGTCGAAGCCGAAGGTCCGTTCGGTCCGAACCCGGACGTCTTCCCGGGCATTTGCCCCGCGACCGACCGGAACTCGAAGTCGTGACCGCGGGACGGTACGGCATGGTGCGCCCACCGGTTCGAGAAGGAAGCTGTCCGCGGCCACGTCGGTGCCGAGTGTGCCTGCGGTGATGGCCGGTCGTTGCCCCCGTGGTAAAAGGGAGAGGGAAAGGATCCGCCGGTAAGGGATTTGCCGTCGCCATTCGGTCCGGGGAACGGAGGGAACCGTTCGCCACTATGGTCCGTACCTGTTCCCGACCGTCAGGTCTGTACCTTTTTCGGTGATGTGACGACGTGATGGCGCCGGGCCCGGTAAACGCCGGTGGACGTGTACGGGAGACGGATGACACGCACCCTCTTCGGGCCCTTCCGCCGGTGGGTGGTTGCCCATCGGGCGGCGCTACTTCACGATGACGGAGGGCCTCGTGAATGTCACGCGCAGCGACGGAGCGGTTGCACATGCCACTGGTGTGTGACCAATAACGGACGGCTAATTTCCGTTTCCGCTCGCTCTCTTGGCGGTCGATCAGTAGCCTCTGGTCCACACTGACCATGAACATGGCCGGATCGCCGTGGCGACTTGTTGGAGACATCGATGGAGCGTCCCGCCTGGGCACCGCAAGGCATAGACATTTCGGTGCCGAGCGTGTCCCGCATGTACGACTTCTATCTGGGCGGATCGCACAATTTCGAGGTGGACCGGGAAGCGGCTCGCAAGGCCATGGAGTTCATGCCGGGGCTCCCCAAGATCATGCAGGCGAATCGGGCCTTTATGCGCAGGGCCGTGCGATACGCGGTGGACGAGGGCATCACCCAGTTCCTGGACATCGGATCCGGAATACCGACTTTCGGCAATGTGCACGAAGTCGCCCAAGCGGCCGATCCGGAGGCCCGGGTGGCATATGTCGATCACGATTCCGTTGCGGTCGCGCACAGTCAGGCCGTACTCGAGGGAAACGAACGGGCGGTGGTCGCCGCCGCCGACCTCCGCCGCCCGCGGGAGATCGTGAAGAACGCGGAGATCACCCAACTGCTCGATCTGGAGCGCCCGGTGGCCCTGCTGCTCGTCGCCGTACTCCACTTCATCCAGGATTCCGACGAGCCGCAGGCCGCGGTCGCCGAACTGCGCGAGGCACTCGCCCCGGGCAGTCTCGTCGTCATCACCCACGCCTCGTACGAGGGAATACCGCTCAGCAAGGAGCGGGCGGGCGCCGCCGTCGGCGTCTACGAGGACATCCGCAGCCCGCTGATCATGCGGTCCCGGGACGAGGTCGCCCGGTTCTTCGAGGGGTACGAGATGGTCGAGCCGGGACTCGTGGCGATGCCGAACTGGCGGCCCGACAACCCCGCGGCGCCGGAGCAGGAAGATCCGTTCGCCTTCTCGGGCTTCGGCGGAGTGGGACGCAAGGCGTGAGCATCCCCGCCCAGTCGTCCGGAACGTCCGCCACGCAGGCCGACGGTGCCGAGGACCGGCTCCGCAGATTCGCCACGATCTGGAGCCGGGCCATCTTCCCCTCGACGGCCACCTCCCTGACGCGCACGGAGTTCGAACAGCATCTGCTGCCGCTGGCCCGCACGCTCAGCGACATCCTGCACGCGCGCCCCTTCGACGCGGTTCCCGCGGGCGCGGTGGGCGGCGCCCTCGTCGCCGTCCACTGCACGGACCCGGACGCGCTCAGCAGCACGCTCGGCGTCATCGACTCGTACCTGGTGCTCTACTGCGGCGGCAGCGGCGCGACCGCCCTGCCCACCGAGGACGCACGGGCCCGCTGCTCCCGCATCCAGCACGCCGTCGCCGGCGGATTCACCCAGGCGCTGCGCGAGCGGACCCTGGCCGAGCAGGAGGCCATCGCCCGTTCGGCGCTCACCGCCCGCACCCAGGCCGAGCAGGCCCTGCACGCCACCCAGGCACGCTTCCGGGCCGTGTTCGACGACGCCGCCATCGGCATCGGGATCGCGGACCTGGACGGCAATGTGCTGGAGATCAACGACACCCTCACCCGCATGTTCGGCGGGCTCGAACACCATGTGCTCAGCCGCCGCGTCGACGAGTGGGTGCACCCCGAGGACTCGCCGCAGGTGTGCAAGTACTACGGGGAGCTGGTACGCGGCGAGCGCGACCACTTCCGGGTCGAGAAGCCGTTCTACCGCAACGACGGCACGGTGCTGTGGACCAATCTGACGGTGTCGCTGCTGCGGGACGCCGAAGGCAGGCCCGAGTACCAGCTGGCGCTGATGGAGGACACCACCGAGCGCCGGCTGCTCAACCTGCGGCTGCGCTACGAGGCCACCCACGACGCGCTCACCGGCCTGCCCAACCGGACGCTGTTCTTCGAACGGCTGGAGAAGGCGCTGGGCGCCGAGGACGGCAGCCGCTTCGGGCTCTGCTACCTCGACCTGGACGGCTTCAAGGCGGTCAACGACAGCCTGGGGCACGCGGCGGGGGACCGGCTGCTGGTCGAGGTGGCCGACCGGCTGCAGAGCTGCGCCACCGCGCCCGGGGAGATGGTGGCCCGGCTCGGCGGCGACGAGTTCGTGGCGCTGACCACCGGACCCGACACCCAGAAGGAGGTCGACGAACTCGCCTGCCGCATCCTGGGCGCGCTCGCCGTCCCCGTCCGGCTGGAGGGCCGCGAGCTGACCGTGCGCGGATCCATCGGGATCGTCGAGGGGCCGGCCCGGGAACGGGGCGCCGCGGAGGTGCTGCGCAGCGCCGACATCACGATGTACCGGGCCAAGTCCGCGGGCGGCAACCGCTTCGAGCTCGCCGACGCCGAGGCCGACGCCCGCGCCATCACCCGGCACGGGCTGACCACCGCCCTGCCCGCGGCCCTGGAACGCGGCGAGTTCTTCATCGAGTACCAGCCGCTCGTGCATCTGGGCGACGGCACGGTGCACGGGGCGGAGGCCCTGGTGCGCTGGTGCCATCCGCAGCACGGAGTGCTCGGTCCGGACCGGTTCATCCCGCTCGCGGAGCACACCGGCCTGATCGTGCCGCTCGGCCGCTGGGTGCTGGAGGAGTCGGTGCGCCAGGCCAACTTCTGGCAGGAGCGGCACAGCGACGGCGGCCCGCTGCGGATCAACGTCAACGTCTCGCCGACCCAGCTGCACCATCCGCGTCTGGTCGCCGAGACCGTCGACGTGCTGGAGCGGTCGGGGCTGGAACCACGGGCGCTCTGCCTGGAGGTCACGGAGTCCGCGCTCATCGGGGCCGACGACGACCTGCTCAAGCCGCTGCGTCAACTGGCCGACATGGGCGTGGACATAGCCCTCGACGACTTCGGCACGGGCTACTCGAACCTGGCGAACCTGCGCAGGCTCCCGGTCAGCGTGCTCAAACTGGACCGTTCCTTCACACAGGGGATGCAGCGGCACCCGGCGGACCCGGTCGACCTGAAGATCGTCGAGGGGATCGTCTCGCTGGCGCACAGCCTCGACCTCGCGGTCACCGTGGAGGGAGTGGAGACCGGGGCGCAGGCCGAGCAGCTGCGGAACCTGGGCTGCGACACGGCCCAGGGCTGGTACTACGCGCGGCCCGGCGCTCCGGACCGGATCCACTCGCTGCTGCTGGCCGACGCGGTGTGAGCGGGGCGGCCGACGGACGTCCGCCGGGTGGCGGGGGATACGAGGCGGCCCGGGACCGGAGGCGCCGTCGGCCCCGCGCGGAGCTGTCGGGTGCCCTTCGACCGGTCGGGGACACCCGACAGCCTCTCAGAGCCTGTCGGGTGACCTCTGATCGGGCGGACGCGGCGTGGCACGCACGCTTCCGGCGTTGCCGAAATGCCCTAGTAGCTCCGCTACAAGGACGTTCCGGCGCCTTGGAATCGCACGCACCACGCCGCGTCCGCTCTCCGGTCGAAGGTCACCCGACAGGCTCTCAGCCGTCGGAGGGGTCGGACGCGCCCGTCCGGCTGGCCAGCAGCACCCGCTGCAGCTCGCGGGCCGCGCGCGGCGGCGCCACGTCGCTGCGGTGCGCCAGCGCGATCGTGCGGCGCAGCCCCGGGCGGGCCAGCGGGGTCGTCCGCAGCCCGTGCCCGGCACGGCCGGCGACCATGCTCGGTACCACCGCGATCCCCAGCCCCGCCCGGACGAAGCCGAGCACCGCGTCCATCTCCCCGCCCTCCACCGTGAACGAGGGCTCGAAGCCCTCCGCACGGCAGGCCGCGACCGTCAGCTCGCGCAGGTCGTAGCCGTGCCGGAACATCACCAGGGGCTCGCCCTGGAGGTCGGAGATCGCCACGCTCCCGCCCCGGCCGGGCCGCGGCGCGTGCGCCGACGACACCACGACCAGGTCCTCCTGGAGCAGCTCGACCGTGGTGAGCGCGGGCGACGAGGCGGGCAGCGGCAGCACCACCAGGGCGAGATCGAGCGCGCCGCGGGCCAGCTCCCGCACCAGGTCCAGCGAGCCGCCCTCCTCCAGGAGCAGCCGGATGCCCGGGTGCCGGTCGTGGAAGGCGCGCAGCACGTCGGGGAGCAGACCCGTGCAGAGGCTCGGCGTCGCGCCCAGCCGCACCCGGCCCCGCCGGAGCTGGGCCAGCTCCTGCACCTCGTGGCGCGCGGTGTCGGCGTCCGCCAGGATGCGGCGGGCGAGCGGAAGCAGCGCCTCGCCCGCGTCGGTGAGCGCGATGTGGCCGCGGGCCCGGCTGAACAGCTCCGCCCCCAGCTCGGTCTCCAGCGCCCGGATCTGCTGGGAGAGCGAGGGCTGCGAGACGTGCACCGCCTCGGCGGCACGGGTGAAGTGCAGGGTCTCGGCGACCGCCACGAAATACACCAGCTGCTGGAACTGCATGGACGCACCTTAACCGCATCAATAGCCAAAGCCTATGAAGATGAGCTGTTTCATGTCTTGGACTGATGAGGCCGTTCGGCCCTAGCGTCGTGCCCATGGCATCGGCAACAGGGACGGACCGACGGCCGTCCGTGACGCGTACGCTCTGGGACTCCTCCGTCGGCAAGAAGACGATCATGGCCGTGAGCGGCCTGATCATGCTCCTCTACTTGATCGCCCACATGGTCGGCAACCTGAAGATCTTCTTCGGTTCCGGCGAGTTCAACCGCTACGCGCACTGGCTGCGGACCATGGGCGAGCCCGTCCTGCACTACGAGTGGGCGCTGTGGCTGCTGCGCCTCGTGCTCGTCGCCGCCGTGGTGCTGCACGCCGTCTCCGCGTACCAGCTGAGCCGCCGCGACATCCGGGCCCGCCCCGTCGCGTTCGTCCACAAGAAGCCGCGCGCGAGCTACGCCACCCGGACCATGCGCTGGGGCGGGATCATCCTCGGCCTCTTCATCGTGTGGCACATCCTCGACCTGACGACGGGCACGGTGCACTCCGGCGGCTTCCAGCCCGGGCACCCCTACCAGAACGTCGTCGACACCTTCTCCACCTGGTACGGCAACGTCATCTACATCGTCGCCGTGGTCGCCCTCGGGTTTCACGTCCGGCACGGTTTCTGGAGCGCCGCCCAGACCCTCGGCGCGGGCAACGCGGCCCGCGACCGCATTCTCAAGACCCTTGCCGACATCCTCGCCCTGGCGCTGACGGTGGGCTTCGTCTCCGTACCCGTCGCCGTCATGACCGGAGCCGTGAGCTGACATGACCGACTACACGCACTACGAGACCGGCGCGCCCGTCACCGACACCAAGGCCCCCGACGGACCGATCGCCGAACGCTGGGACACCCGACGCTTCCAGGCCAAGCTGGTCAACCCGGCCAACCGACGCAAGCACACCGTCATCGTCGTCGGTACCGGCCTGGCCGGCGGCTCGGCCGGCGCGACCCTCGCCGAACAGGGCTACCACGTCGTCCAGTTCTGCTTCCAGGACTCGCCCCGCCGCGCCCACTCCGTCGCCGCCCAGGGCGGCATCAACGCCGCGAAGAACTACCGCAACGACGGCGACTCGATCCACCGCCTCTTCTACGACACGGTCAAGGGCGGCGACTTCCGCGCCCGCGAGTCCAACGTCCACCGGCTCGCCCAGATCTCCGTGGAGATCATCGACCAGTGCGTCGCCCAGGGCGTCCCCTTCGCCCGCGAGTACGGCGGCCTCCTCGACAACCGCTCCTTCGGCGGCGTCCAGGTCTCCCGCACCTTCTACGCCCGCGGCCAGACCGGACAGCAGCTCCTGCTCGGCGCCTACCAGGCGCTGTCACGGCAGATCGCCGCGGGCAACGTCGAGATGCACGCCCGCACCGAGATGCTCGACCTGATCGTCGTCGACGGCCGGGCCCGCGGCATCGTCGCCCGCGACCTCGTCACCGGGAGGATCGCCACCTACTTCGCCGACGCCGTCGTGCTGGCCAGCGGCGGATACGGCAACGTCTTCTACCTGTCGACGAACGCCATGAACTCCAACGCCACCGCCATCTGGCGGGCCCACCGCCGCGGCGCGCACTTCGCCAACCCCTGCTTCACCCAGATCCACCCCACCTGCATCCCGCGCACCGGCGACCATCAGTCCAAGCTGACGCTGATGAGCGAGTCGCTGCGCAACGACGGCCGGATCTGGGTGCCGAAGGCCAAGGGCGACAACCGCCCCGCCGACGAGATCCCCGAGGACGAGCGCGACTACTACCTGGAGCGTATCTACCCCTCCTTCGGCAACCTCGTGCCCCGCGACATCGCCTCCCGCGCCGCCAAGAACGTCTGCGACGAGGGGCGCGGCGTGGGACCGGGCGGCCAGGGCGTCTACCTGGACTTCGCCGATGCCATCCAGCGCATGGGCCGGGCCAAGGTGGAGGAGAAGTACGGCAACCTCTTCGACATGTACGCGCGGATCACCGCAGAGGACCCGTACGAGACACCGATGCGGATCTACCCGGCCGTCCACTACACGATGGGCGGACTCTGGGTCGACTACGACCTCCAGACCACCGTCCCCGGCCTCTTCGCCATCGGCGAGGCCAACTTCTCCGACCACGGCGCCAACCGCCTCGGCGCGTCCGCGCTGATGCAGGGGCTCGCCGACGGGTACTTCGTCCTGCCCTCCACCATCAACGACTACCTGGCCCGCAACCCGCACCACGACGACGTCGACGCCTCGCACCCCGCGGTCGAGGAGGCCGTCGCCGAGACCGAGGACCGGCTCAACCTGCTGCTCTCCGTCGACGGCGACCGCACCCCCGACTCCTTCCACCGCGAGATCGGCGAACTGATGTGGGAGTACTGCGGCATGGCCCGCAACGAGCGGGGCCTGCGCACGGCGCTCGCGCGAATTCCGGAGATCCGCGAGGAGTTCTGGCGCCGGATCAAGGTGCCGGGCACCGGCGACGAGCTCAACCAGTCCCTGGAGAAGGCCAACCGCATCGTCGACTACCTGGAGCTCGCGGAGCTCATGTGCCTCGACGCCCTGCATCGCACCGAGTCCTGCGGAGGCCACTTCCGCGAGGAGTCCCAGACCCCGGACGGCGAGGCCGCCCGCCGCGACGAGGACTTCTCCTACGCCGCCGCCTGGGAGTTCTCCGGCACCGGCGAGGCACCCGTCCTGCACAAGGAAGACCTCGTCTTCGAGTACGTCCACCCCACCCAGCGGAGCTACGCATGAAGCTCACCCTGCGCGTCTGGCGCCAGAAGAACGCCGACGCCACCGGCGCCATGTCCACCTACGAGGTGGACGGCATCTCGCAGGACATGTCGTTCCTCGAAATGCTCGACACCCTCAACGAACAGCTCATCCTCGGCGGCGACGACCCCGTCGCCTTCGACCACGACTGCCGCGAGGGCATCTGCGGCGCCTGCAGTCTCGTCATCAACGGCGATGCCCACGGCCCCGAGCGCACCACCACCTGCCAGCTCCACATGCGGTCCTTCGAGGACGGCGACACCATCGACATCGAACCCTGGCGCGCCTCCGCGTTCCCGGTCGTCAAGGACCTGGTCGTGGATCGCTCGGCCTTCGACCGGATCATCCAGGCCGGTGGCTACATCTCCGCCCCGACCGGCACCGCCCCCGAGGCACACGCCACTCCGGTGCCCAAGCCGGACGCCGACTTCGCCTTCGAGCACGCCGAGTGCATCGGCTGCGGTGCCTGCGTCGCCGCCTGCCCCAACGGTTCGGCGATGCTCTTCACCTCGGCGAAGATCAACCACCTCAACGTCCTGCCGCAGGGCGCCCCCGAGCGCGAGACCCGGGTCCTCGACATGGTCGCGCAGATGGACGACGAGGGCTTCGGCGGCTGCACCCTCACCGGCGAGTGCGCCACCGCCTGCCCGAAGGGCATCCCGCTGCCGTCGATCGCCGCCATGAACAAGGAGTGGCTGCGGGCGACCCGGAAGGCGCGTCGCTGAGAAGGCGTCGGGTTCCCGGCCCCGGAGGCCGCCCACCTCCGGGACCGGGAAGTCACTGGACGTCCCGCGGGGTCAGGACGTCACGGCGAGGTCGTCCGCGTAGACCGTGCCCTGCCCGTACCAGCCGTGCACATAGACGGTCACCTTGCCGGTCGAGCCGGTCGTGAACGTGACGGACTGCTTGGCGTAGCCGCTCGACGAACCCCAGGTGCTCGCCGAGGCGTCGCCCCGGACTCCGAGGTAGCCGTAGCTGCCCTGGAGCCAACCGCTCAGCGTGTACGCGGTGCTGGGAGCCAGGGTGAGCGTCTGCGCGCACTCGCCCGTCTGCGACGCGGTGCCCGCCACGGCGAGCGCGTGTCCACCGCCGTGCACGGGCGTGGAGACGACCGAGCCACCGGACTCACAGGTCCAGGGGCTCGGTGAACCCGTCTCGAAGTCGCCGTTCACCAAAGAGCTTTTGCCGCCGCCCGGACCGGACACGGTCAGGGCGAACTCGGCCGAGTGGCCGAGCGTGCCCGAGGCGCCGGTGACGGTGACCGGGTAGGTGCCCGGCGCCGCGGACGCCGACGCGGCGAGTGTCAGCTTCGAGGCGCCGCCCGCGGTGACCGAGGTCGGGCTGAGCGTCGCGGTCACACCGGCGGGCAGCCCGCTCGCCGTCAGCGCCACGGTCTTCGCGGTGCCCGAGACCACCGCGGTGTTCACGGTCGCCGAGACGGAAGCGCCGGGGGCGACGGTGGCCGAACCGGGCGCGATCGACACCGAGTAGTCGTCCGTCACCGGACCCCCGCCGCCCGTGAAGGGCGCGAAGGTGTGGGTGAAGTACCACGTGTCCTGGGCGATGCCGGAGCAGGAGTCGCTGCCGCCGGTGCCGGGGCAGGCTCCGTTGTCGCGCTGGAGCGCCCAGAACGACAGGGTGTCGACCCCCTTGGACACGGCCCAGTCGTACACCACGGGCGCGTCCGCCGTGGTGAACGTCTCGGCGGGGCCGTAGTCGTCGATGCCCGGCATCTCGATGATCCCGGTCATGCCCCACAGCTGCGCGTCGGTCTTCGACGGGTACAGCTCGGCCAGCTGGCCCTTGAGCCCGGTGATCGCCGTCTTGGTGTCCTGCGCCATGTTGTGCGAGGCGCCGTCGTAGTAGTCGAACGTCATCAGGTTCACGACGTCGACCCGGGTGCCGTTGGACACGGCGTTCTCCAGCACCCCCAGACCGCTGTCGGCGAGTCCGCTCGTGGTGGTGGGCAGGGTGTAGGAGATCTGGAGCGGACGCCCATTGGCGGCGGCCCACTCCTGCACCTTCTTGATCGCCTTGTTGCGGCGGTCGATTCCGGCGTTGTTCTCCAGCGAGTTGTCCTCGATGTCCATGTCGAGGCGGGACACGTCGTAGGTCGTGATGACCTTCTCGTACGCGGCGGCGATCGAGTCGACGCTGGAACAGCTGTCGGCGATCTCCGTGCCGCCGTTGTCGGCCGTGTAGCCGCCGAACGACGGGATCACGTCGCCGCCGCGCGAGCGGATGGTGGTGAAGTCGGCGCCGAACTGCGACTGCGCGATGGGCTGATCGGGGTCGCCGTTCCAGTACGGCGTGCAGGAGCCGCGCGCCTCCGTCTGGATGAAGGCCATGGTCAGGTACTTCGCACCGGACTGCTGCGAGAGCGCGGCCGGACTGTCTCCGGTCCACGCTTCGAAGTACGGGGCGAAGACGTGCGCGGGCAGGGGAGTGGCGGCGGTCGCGGCGGCCTGCGCGCCGCCTCCCGATCCGAGGACCAGTCCGGCGGACGCGACGGTCGTCGCCAGAACACTCAGGAACGCACCGAGTGCGCGTGGACGTCTCATGGGGTCTGCTCCCAGCGGGGTGAGACAACGGGCGGATCGCAAGGCTCTGCCGCGCCCCGTCGAGGGGCGCGGCCCGTTCCTGTGAATCCCGGCCGGGGTCACAAGCCGCACGGCGAGGATCGACCGCGAGGCATGCCCATGATTGGTCTGGACCATCATGCGGTCAATGTTCTTTGCCCTTTCATTTCCGATTGCTTGCCTGAATCAGCAACTCGTCATGAGAGAGCGGTAGTTGAGGCGCGCCCGTTCCTTCAGCGGATTTTGAGGGCGGAGGCGAGGTACGGTGCCGTACGGCTGCCCTCCGCGCGGGCGACGTCGGCGGGCAGGCCCGCCGCCACGATCCGCCCGCCCCGGTCGCCTCCGCCCGGCCCGAGGTCGATCACATGGTCGGCGCCCGCCACCACCGCCATGTCGTGCTCCACGACCACCACCGTGTCACCGGCGTCGACCAGGCCGTGCAACTGTCGCATCAGCACCTCGACATCGGCCGGATGCAGCCCCGTCGTCGGCTCGTCCAGCAGGTACACGGTGTGCCCCCGGCGGGTGCGCTGGAGCTCGGCGGCGAGCTTGATCCGCTGCGCCTCCCCGCCCGACAGCTCGGTGGCCGGCTGACCGAGCCGCAGATAGCCGAGGCCGACGTCGAGCAGCGTGCGCAGGCTGCGCTCGGCGGCGGGGGTCCCGGCGAAGAAGCCGGCCGCCGACTCCACCGTCAGATCCAGCACCTGCGCGATGTCGAGACCGCGCAGGGTGACCTCCAGGGTCTCGGGGTTGTACCGCGCGCCGTGACAGTCCGGGCAGGGCGCGTACGTGCTGGGCAGGAAGAGCAGTTCCACCGAGACGAAGCCCTCGCCCTGACAGGTCTCGCACCGCCCGCCCGCCACGTTGAAGGAGAACCGCCCCGCCCGGTAGCCGCGCTTCCGCGCCGTGTCCGTCCCGGCGAACAGCTTGCGCACCACGTCGAACAGCCCCGTGTACGTGGCCAGATTGGACCGCGGGGTGCGGCCGATCGGCTTCTGGTCCACCTGCACGAGCCGGTCCACCGCCTCCACGCCCTCGACCGACGCGCACCCGGCCGCGGGCAGCGGTGCGGGCAAGTCGGACGTGGACCGCCGGTCGGCCAGCACACCCGCCAGCACCTGGCCCACCAGCGTCGACTTGCCCGATCCGGAGACACCGGTGACGGCCGTGAACACACCGAGCGGGAACGCGGCGTCCACGCCCCGCACGTTGTGCCGGTCGATTCCGCCCAGCCGCAGCCACCCCGACGGCGTACGCACCTCCCGCACCGCAGCGCGCCCGTCGCCGAAGAGGAAGCGCCGGGTCGCCGACTCCGGCACGTCCGCCAGACCGGCAGGCGGGCCGCTGTGCAGCACCCGCCCGCCGTGCTCGCCCGCCAGCGGCCCCACGTCCACCAGCCAGTCCGCCCGGCGCACCACGTCCATCTGGTGCTCCACGACGAACACCGAGTTCCCGGCCTCCTTCAGCCGGCCCAGGACCGTCAGCAACGACTCGGTGTCCGCCGGGTGCAGACCGGCCGACGGCTCGTCCAGCACATACACGACACCGAACAGCCCGGACCTCAACTGTGTGGCCAGACGCAGCCGTTGGAGCTCCCCGGAGGACAGCGTCGGGGCCGTGCGGTCAAGGCTGAGATAGCCGAGGCCCAGCTCGGTGACCGTCTCGATCCGGGCCAGCAGGTCCGCCGTCAGCACCCGCGCCGTCTCGCCGCCGCCCGCCGCGTGCAGCACCTCGGCGAGCGACCCGAGCGGCAGCGCCGCGAGTTCGGCGATCGTACGGCCGGCGAAGGTGACTGCCAGGGCCTCGGGGCGCAACCGGCTGCCCTCGCACACCGGGCACGGCGAACCTGTCAGGAAGCGCTCGGCCTTGGCGCGCAGGGTGCGGCTCCTGGAGTCGGCGAAGGTGTGCATCACATAGCGGCGGGCGCTCATGTACGTGCCCCGGTAGGGGCGTTGGATGCGCCCGGCCTCGCGCACGGGATGGACCGTCACCACCGGCTGCTCATCGGTGAACAGGATCCACTCCCGGTCCCGCGCGTCCAGCTCGCGCCAGGGCCGGTCGACGTCGTACCCGAGCGCGTCCAGTACGTCGCGCAGGTTCTTGCCCTGCCAGGCCCCCGGCCAGGCGGCGATCGCGCCCTCCCGGATCGACAGCGAGGGGTCCGGCACCAGCAGTTCCTCGGTGGTGCGGTGGACCAGACCGAGACCGTGGCACTCCGGGCACGCCCCGGCGGCCGTGTTCGGCGAGAACGCGTCGGAGTCCAGCCGCTCGGCGCCCTGCGGGTACTCCCCGGCACGCGAGAACAGCATGCGCAACGAGTTGGAGAGCGTGGTCACCGTCCCGACCGAGGAACGCGCGCCGGGTGCCGACCGGCGCTGCTCCAGCGAGACGGCGGGCGGCAGCCCGGTGACCTCTTCGACTGCGGGCGCGCCGACCTGGTGGATCAGCCGCCGGGCGTACGGTGCGACCGATTCGAAGTAGCGGCGCTGCGCCTCCGCGTACAGGGTGCCGAACGCGAGGGAGGACTTCCCGGACCCCGAGACGCCGGTGAACACGGTGAGGGTGTCACGCGGGATGTCGACCGACACGTCCTGGAGGTTGTGCTCGCGGGCGCCGCGCACCCGGACGTACGGATCGTGGGGGGTGGGCATGGCATCGGACTCCGTACGAATCGGATCAAGGCTGATGGGTGCGAACAAACACTCCGATTCTAGGCGGATGCGGACGTGGCGCCGCGGGGCGCCGGGCCCGGGACGGCGCCGCGTCCGCGCACGGGGCGCCGGTGGACGGGGCGTGGTGCCCCGGGTCGCGAGGCGCGCTGGGACGGCCTTCAGCGGGAGGGGCGCAGGGCGCGCTTGAGGGGACGGCCGACGGCGCTGCGGGCCCGCTGGTAGGTGGAGCGTTGGGTGGGAATGGCGGCCTTCTTCGCGAGCTGACGCTTAAGCAGGGTGTTCTGCGCGGCGAGCTCCGTCAGCTGCGTCTGCAGCCAGTTGAGACGATCCCCCATCGCGGCGGCGTCGTCGCCGTTCCACGGTCGGATGCCCGGGGGGAAGGCCAGGGCGCCCATCCGTGCCTCGAACGCCGCGCCGCCGTCGCCGTGGGAGAAGGTGTTCTCCAGGCCGTTCTTGTCCAGGAAGCCCGTGAACCGCTCGAACCGCTCCTGGTGACCACGCCTGAGCGGTCCGAAGTCCGCCTCCGCGTAGAGCTCGGCGGGGTCGATGTCGGTGGGCACCTTCGTCAGCATCCGGTGCGGGATGTCGAAGTAGCGGCACAGTTCCAGGGTCCGGGAGTCGCCGCAGAGCACGGTGGCGGGGGTTCCGGCGAGGAGCGCCGCGATGTTGCCGTGGATGCGGGAGCCGAAGGAGAAGTCGAAGCCCCGCAGGTCGTTCATCCAGGTGATCGGATCGATGTAGACCCGGACCTTGTCCTCCCGGTACATGGGGTGGTCGGGGTGGGTGGGGATGCCGGTCACGGCGGCGTTGGGGTGGGACAGGTCACGCCAGTGCAGCTGGCGCGCGTCGGAGAGGTTCTGGCCGACGAACCGGAGGTGGGGGTAGTGCGCGTGGGCGCGGTCGATGATTCGCCCGAGCTTGTGCTTGCGCACCGCGTCGTGCGATCCGTTGACGGCGATCCGGGACCCGGGGCCGAGCGACCCGCGCTTCGCGCGGATGTCCAGCCGGGGGCCGTGGAGGAACATCGAGGGGCAGCCGATGACGTCCACGTCACGGAAGCCCATGTCCCGCAGATACCGCTCGGTGAACTCGCCGCGCACGCCGATGGAGGCGCTGTGGTCGAGCACCGCCGACACGAACGCGTAGACCGTGTCCTTCATCGGACGCAGCCGCTCCGCCGAGTAGTCGACCCCGGTCTGGGCGCCCACGCCCGGGACGACGACCGGGATCCTCAGCTTGGTGATGAGCTGGGTCAGGCGTGCCAACTGCCGCTCGAAGGAGGGGCGGAAGGCGTTGGCGAGCGGCACGACGAACACGTCGTACTCGCTGTTGATGCGCTCGGCGTCGGCGACCCGGGTGGCGATGCCGTTCGACACCACCTCCGCGCGCGGCGTCTCCAGGAGCTTGTGCGCGGCATCGCTGAAGATCAGATTGCCCGCGTTGGTGGCGAACACGTCCTCGTGCAGAGCGCGCTCCACGGGGACGACGTCGTAGGGACTCTTCCCGGAACGCAGGAGTATTCGCTTCGCATGTTGAACGTTGGATGCCACAAACCTGAATATAGCTTTACAAATGCGTCAGGTTCCATGCGCATCCTGCACAACTTTTTGCCAACCATACGGAACGCAGGTACATGATCATACATCCGCGTGCGGGTGTGCGCGGTTCGTGGCGGACGGAACCGTGTGACCGCCGGCCGGCTCCCGGGGCTCGGCGGCGGCCCGGCTCCCCGGATCCGACGGCCCCTCCGGGCCCCGGGCCGGCCGGCCCCGACCGTACGCCGCGGTCCGCACGCGGGCGTGCCGCCGGGGCCGGGCATCGCCCGGAGCCCGATGCCCGATGCCCGACCCGCGGATCGCCGGTGCATGGAGACGCATCCCGCACGCCCCGATTCCGGACCCGGCACGCACGATGCGTCGGACCTGTCGCGGCGCCGGCCCCTGCGCGTCGCCGCACGGGTCGCCATCGCGGTCGTACCTGCGCTCCTGGGAGCGTCGCCGATCTGATGTGATGGAGCGGTGAGAGACGACCAACGGCCCCTGGCCGTATTCGACTTGGATGGAACGCTCGCGGACACCGGTCACCGCCAATACCACCTGGAAGGGGCCCGGCGCGACTGGAACTCCTTCTTCGCCGCGGCCGTCGACGATCCGCCGCTCCCCGAGGGCGTACGCCTCGTCCTGGGCAGCGCCGACGAGTGCGAGATCAGGTACCTCACCGGGAGGCCCGAGCGGTGCCGCCGGGACACCCTGGCCTGGCTGGCCGAACACGGGCTGCCCGAGGGGAAGTTGTACATGCGCCGCAATGACGACCGCAGGCCCGCCCGGCACACCAAGCTGGACGTCCTGAAGCGGCTGGGCCGCGAGCGCGAGGTGCGGATGCTGGTCGACGACGACGAACTCGTCTGCGATGCGGCGGAACGGGCCGGTTTCGCGGTGGTACGGGCCGATTGGGGCGCGGTGTCGTCCGCACTCGTGGACGCACAGGAGCGCCAGGGGCGTACCTGACCTTCGAGGGGCCCGGCGGTCCGTGCTCCGGCGGTGGCGGACGTCCGGTGTTCCGATGGTCCCCGTCGGTCGTGGTGGTTCAGCTTGGTTCGTCGAGTCGGAAGCCTACTTTCAGCCCCACCTGATAGTGCTCGATCCGGCCGTTCCTGATCTCTCCGCGAACCTCGGTGACCTCGAACCAGTCGAGATTGTGCAACGTTTCGGACGCCCGTGCGACACCTCTGCGGATGGCGTCGTCGACGCCCTCATGGGAGGTTCCCACAATCTCGGTGACTCGATACGTGTAGTTCGACATGTTTTGTCTCCTCTCGTTTCTATCAAGGTGCCCCACCCTGCCCGGGTACGCGAGAGATTGGTGTGCAGAATGTGATGAACGGGGCTTGACGGAACCAATGGTCCATACCAAAATCCAGCCACGCCCGTGCGAGCGCCGCCCGCAATCCCCCACACCGGGTTCTGGATTTCGTCGTGCCGATTCACAGAAGGTGAACCTGGTGAAGAACCGCATGCTCGTCGGAGCCGTCGCGCTCGTTTCCGCTGTCGCGCTGAGCGGGTGCGGAATCATCTCCGGCGCGGACGCGTCCGGCAACAAGAAGGTCACGATCTGGCTGATGAAGAACAGTGTGTCAGCCGATTTCCTCAAGCGCTTCACGAAGGCGTACGAGGACGAGCACCCCTCCGTCGAGCTGGAGTTCAAGATCCAGAGCTGGACCGGCATCGGTTCGAAGGTCATGGGCGCGCTCAAGGGCAAGGACACCCCGGACGTCATCGAGGTCGGCAACACCCAGGTGTCCCAGTACGCGGAGAGCGGCGGTCTGCGCGACCTCACGCTGGAGTCCGTGCGCGACCTGGGCGGCGCCGACTGGCTGCCCGGACTCGCCGACCCCGGCAGCATCGACGGGGTCCAGTACGGAATTCCGTGGTACGCGGCCAATCGAGTGGTGATCTACAACAAGGATCTCTTCGAGCAGGCCGGTATCGAATCCCCGCCGAAGACCAGGGACGAGTGGATCGAGGACACCGAGAAGCTCGGCAGGAACGGCGACCAGGGCATCTACCTCGCCGGCCAGAACTGGTACGTACTCGCCGGATTCATCTGGGACGAGGGCGGCGAGCTCGCCTACGACGGTTCCGGCGAGTGGGAAGGCGCCCTGGACAGCCCCGAGGCGCTGCGCGGCATGAGCTTCTACAAGAAGCTCCAGGCACTCGGCGACGGCCCGAAGGACTCGGACGAGGCGAAGCCCCCGCAGGCCGAGGTCTTCGCCAAGGGCGACGTCGGGCAGATCATCGCGGTGCCCGGTGACGCCGAGCAGATCGAGCGGCTCAACCCCGAACTCAAGGGGAAACTGGGCTACTTCCCGATACCGGGCAAGACCGCGAAGACACCCGGTTCGGTGTTCACCGGCGGGTCCGACCTGATCGTTCCGCAGAAGGCGGAGCAGCGGGCCCAGGGCATCGAGGTGGTCAAGGCACTGGCGAGCCGCGCGTGGCAGGAGGAACTCGCCAAGGAAATGAGCTACGTCCCCAACAAGCCGGAGCTCGCGCACGTCATTGAAGGACAGCCGGGTACGGCGGCGATGGCGCGCGGCGCGACGAAGGGACGCGCCACGCCCAACTCGCCCCAGTGGGCCGACGTCGAGGCCGACAACCCGATCAAGCCGTACATGACGGCCGTCCTGGAGGGCGGCGACGCGGAGAAGGCGGCGAGGGTCGCCTCGGAGAAGATCTCCGACCTGCTCGCGGGCGGCTGACCGACGCCTGAGCGGCCCGGACGTCACCGGGCCGCGCATCGACGGTGCGTACGCCCGCGGCTCTCGCGCCCGTGGCGCGTACCTCTCCCGCCCCCGCGTCCCCGGCGCGCACGCACCCCCCCACCGGTACGCGCTTCCCCTCGCCCCCGTCCGCGCGGCGGCAGCCCGCGTCGGGGGCGCTCGGGGCACCCGGCCGGTGGACGCACGGATCCGGCCGCACCCGGGATTCAGCCGCCGCACATCCGGGCTCTCCCGCCCGGTCATGTCGAATCCAGCCGGTCACGGAAGAAGTAAGGGGCCGGGTCCTCGCAGCGGTGCGACGGTGCCCGGCGGCCGCCCTTGCCGATCCGTCATCGGAGTCCGTCATGAACGCGCTGCCCGTCACCTCCCCGCCCACCGCCCCCGTCGTCCCGGCGCAGCCCACACCTTCGACCGCACCGCGCTACCGGGTGTCCCTCGCCGCGGACCAGGAGGAGGTGCGCGCGGCCCAGCGCCTGCGCCACCTGGTCTTCGCGGGCGAACTCGGCGCCCGGCTGGAAGGCCGCGAACCCGGCCTGGACAGCGACGCTTTCGACGCCTACTGCGACCATCTGCTGGTCCGGGAGCAGTCCACCGGCGACATCGTCGCCACGTACCGCGTGCTGGCGCCCGACCGGGCACGCATCGCCGGACGGCTCTACGCGGAGGGCGAGTTCGACCTCGGCCGCCTCGCCCCGATCCGCGACGACCTCGTCGAGGTCGGCCGGTCCTGTGTCCACCCGGCCCACCGGGACGGCGCCGTCATCGCATTGATCTGGGCCGGACTCGCCCGCTACATGCGACGCACCGGCCACGACTGGCTGGCCGGCTGCTGCTCCATACCCCTGGCCGACGGCGGTGTCGCGGCGGCCGGGGCGTGGGAGACCGTACGCACCAAGTACCTGGCTCCGGAGGACCGTTGGGTCACACCCCACCGGCTCTGGCAGCCCGATGCGGCGGTTGCCGGACGCGCGGACCTGCCCACGGGACTCAGCACACTCCCGCCCCTGCTGCGCGGCTATCTGCGGCTCGGCGCGCGGGTGTGCGGGGCGCCCGCCCACGACCCCGACTTCAACGTCGCCGACCTGTACGTCCTGCTCTCGCTGCGCAGCACCGACCCGCGCTACCTGCGCCACTTCCTCTCGCTCGCCCCGCTGCGATGAACCCCTGGCTGCCCGCCGCGCCCTGCACTCCGCGCGCCTGCGCCGCACACGAGGGCCCCACCCGGCCGCGCCCGCTCGCCGTGGCCCTGCTGTGCGCCGGCTGCGCGCTCCTCCTGGCCGGGGCGCTGTGCGCCCCCTTCGCGCTGCTGCTCGGTCCTGCGCGGCGGGAGCGGCTGATCCGCCGTTGGTCGCACGGGATCGTACGCGCCTTCGGCGTACGCGTCCGGATCATCGGCGGTCCGGTGTCTTCCCCGGCTGTGCCCGGGGCGCCGGGCACACTCGTCGTCGCCAATCACATCTCCTGGCTGGACATCCCTCTCGTCGCGGCCGTGTTCCCCGGCCGGATGCTGGCCAAGCGCGAGATAGGGGACTGGCCGCTGCTCGGCCCGCTCGCCGCCGCGGGCGGCACCCTCTTCGTCGACCGCGACCGGCTGCGGGCCCTGCCCGGCACCGTGCGCGAGATGGCGGCGGCGCTGCGCGACGGCTCCCGGGTCGTCGCCTACCCGGAGGGCACGACCTGGTGCGGACGGGGCGGCGGCCGGTTCGGCCCCGCCGTGTTCCAGGCCGCGATCGACGCGCACGCCGAGATCCGGCCCGTACGCATCAGCTACCGGACCGGGCCGCCGTGCGACGCCCCGCACGGCGGCCGGGTGCCAGGGCCCGACGGGTCCGCGCCGGCGGAGCGCCCCGTCCCGGCCGGCGCGGCCGCATTCGTCGGCGATGATCCGCTCACGTCCTCGCTGTGGCGGGTGGTGACGTCCGCCGGACTGACCGCCGAGGTCCACGTCCTGCCGCCGCTCCCGGCCGACGACCCGCCGGACCGCCGGACCCTGGCCCGTCTCGCTCAGACGGCCGTCGCCAACGACAGCGCGAACCGCTCACCGGAATCCGTCCACCACTGATCCAGCCGCAGCCCGGCCCCGGCGAGCTCGGCGCGGACACCCTCCTCGCGGAACTTGGCCGACACCTCCGTACGCATCTCCTCACCCGCCTCGAAGGGCACCACCAGGTCGAGGGCCGGGATCTTCACCGTCAGCGTCGAACGGGCCCGCAGCCGCATCTCGATCCACTCCCGCTCCGGATCCCACAGCGCCACGTGTTCGAAGTCCGCCGGGTCGAAGTCCGCCCCCAGCTCCCGGTTGACGACCCGCAGCACGTTCCTGTCGAACTCGGCCGTCACCCCCGCCGCGTCGTCGTACGCGGCGACCAGCACCTCCTCGTCCTTCACCAGATCCGTGCCCAGCAGCAGTGCGTCGCCGGGGGAGAGCAAGGACCGCACCGACCTCAGGAACACCGCCCGCTCGTCCGGCAGCAGATTGCCGATCGTGCCGCCCAGGAACGCGACCAGCCGCGGCCCCGGGGTCCCCGGCAGCGCCAGACCGCCCGTGAAGTCGGCGATCAGTGCGTGCACGGAGAGTCCGGGCCGCTGCGCCAGCAGCGTCTCGGCCGCGCCGCGCAACGCGCTCTCGCTCACGTCGACCGGCACGTAGCTGTGCAGCCCGGGCAGCGCGTCCAGCAGGTGCCGGGTCTTGTCCGACGAGCCCGACCCCAGCTCGATCACGGTCCGCGCTCGGGAGACCCGGGCGATCTCCTCGGCGCGGTCGATGAGGATCTCCCGCTCGGCACGGGTCGGGTAGTACTCGGGGAGCCGGGTGATCTCCTCGAAGAGCTCGCTGCCGTGCGCGTCGTAGAACCACTTGGGCGGCAGCGTCTTCGGGTACCGGGTCAGGCCGTGCAGTACGTCGGCGCGCAGCGCCGCGCCCGTCGCGTCCTCCGGCAGGGTGCGGGTCAGCAGGATGGGGCTCACTGGGTCGGCTCCTTGAACGGGGTCAGCAGAAGATCGGCGCGGCTCGCCGTCAGCAGCGTCCGGTCGGGGACCTCGCGCCAGCGCGGGTCGTCGTCGTACGGCTCCGAGGCCACGACCGTGCGCGGACCGGGGCCGGTGAGGTACCAGAGGGTGTCGCCCCAGGCCGTCGCCACGATCGAGGTGCCGTCGGTCAGCAGCAGGTTCAGGCGTGAGCCGGGCGCAGCCGACGCCACGTCGAGCACGGTGTCGGCCACCGCCTGCGGCAGCCGGTTTCCGTCGGCCAGGCGGTGTTGCACGAGGGCCCAGACCAGGGCCGAATCGCAGTGGGCGGTCAGGGACAGCAGCTCGGCCGGTGGCAGCGCGGCGGCGAGCGACGCAACGGAGCCGGGCCAGCCCTTCACCGCACCGTTGTGACTGAACAGCACCTCGCCGGCGGCGAACGGCGCGGCGGCGGCCTCCCCGTCGGCACCGGCCTCGGTCGCGTCGCGCACCGCGGCCAGCAGCGCGGTGGTGCGCACCACCCGGGCCAGATCGGCGAACGTCTCGTCGCCCCAGACGGGGCCCGCGCGCCGGTACCGGCCCGGCACCGGGTCGCCGTCCGCGTACCAGCCGACGCCGAAACCGTCGGCGTTGACCGTTCCGTGCCGCTGACGGCGCGGCGCCCAGGACTGGCGCACCAGACCGTGCGGCGGCCGGGTCAGCACCTCGCCGAGCGCCATCGACGGCCCCAGACAGGCGATATGACGACACATCAGGCGTCCCTCGCGGTGCGGAAACCGGAGAAGATCTGACGCCGCACCGGCAGGTCCCAGTTGCGGAACGTCCCCCGGCACGCCACGGGATCCACGGCGAACGAGCCGCCCCGCAGCACCTTGTGGGCCGGGCCGAAGAACACCTCGGAGTACTCGCGGTACGGGAACGCGGAGAAGCCCGGGTACGGCAGGAAGTCGCTCGCGGTCCACTCCCACACGTCGCCGATCAGCTGCCGCACGCCCAGGGCCGACTGCCCGGCCGCGTAGGCGCCCGCCGGGGCCGGGCGCAGATGGCGCTGGCCCAGGTTGGCCCGCTCGGGGGTCGGGTCCTCGTCGCCCCACGGATAGCGCCGTGAACGCCCCGACGCCGGGTCGTGGCGCGCCGCCTTCTCCCACTCCTCCTCCGAGGGGAGCCGACGCCCCGCCCAGCGGGCGTACGCGTCCGCCTCGTACCAGCTGACGTGGAGCACGGGCTCGCGCTCGGGCACCGGCTCGGTCACGCCGAAGCGGCGGCGCAGCCACTGACCGGCGTCCCGGTACCAGAACAGCGGGGCGGTCAGCCCGTGCTCGCGGACCATCGCCCAGCCCTCCGGGGTCCACCAGTGCTGCCGCGCGTAGCCGCCGTCCTCGATGAAACGCAGGTACGCCCCGCAGGTGACCGGGGTGGTGTCGATGAAGAACGCCGGAACGTCGCGCACATGGGCGGGGCGCTCGTTGTCCAGGGCCCATGGCTCGGTCGACGTGCCCATCGTGAATGGGCCGCCCCCGACCAGGACCTCGGCGGAGGAGGGGCCCGCGTCGGTGGGCGTGGGCGGTTTCGGAGCGGTGAGCACCGCCGGACCGGAACGCAGCTGATGGGTGATCAGCATCGTTTCGTCGTGCTGCTGTTCGTGCTGGGCGATCATGCCGAACGCGAACCCGGACCGGAGCAGCGGACGGTCGTCGCGCAGCACCGTACCGTCGAGGACGTCCAGCGCGCGGTCCCGCACCTGCGCGGCGTACGAGCGGGCCTCGGCGGGTGGCAGCAACGGCAGCGAGGGCCGGGTCGCCCGGGGGTGCTGGAAGGCGTCGTACAGCCCGTCGATCTCCGGGCGCATCGCCTCCCGGCCCGCCACCGTGCGCAGCAGCCACAGCTCCTCCTGGTTGCCGATGTGTGCGAGGTCCCAGACCAGTGGGGACATCAACGGCGAGTGCTGCTCGGTCAGTTCGTGGTCGTCCACGCTGTCGGTGAGCAGCGCGGTCCGTTCCCGGGCGGCGAGCAGCGCGGCCAGGGCGCGCTCGCGGAGCGCCTCGGTGTCCATGGTTTCCGTCCGGTCCGGCCCGGCCGAGCGGGCGGTGCGGGACGTGTCGGGCGCGGGGGAGTGGGTCATGAGCGGTGTCCCTCGAAGTGGCCGGAGCCCTCCGCCGGTCGCGGCGCGAGCAGCCCGGGAAGATCGTCGGCCGGGCAGCGGCCCCGCGCGACGAAGCGGTCGTCGAACTCCGCGACCGCGTCCCGCACGGCCGTGGTCGCCCCGATCCGGGGCAGTGCCTCCAGCGCGGTCTCGAAGCAGACGGTGGCCGCCGCGCGCAACTCCGGGTCGCGCAGTCCGTCACGGGCGGCGGCCACCCACAACGGATTGCGTGGGGCGGGCCTGGGTCCCGCCGTCTCGGCGAGCGGCTTGACGGCGCGGTACACCGTCTCGGCGGCCTGCGGATCGTCGAACACGGCGGTCGTGACGGCGAGCGGCACCAGCCATCCGTCCGTGCCCGACTGCGCGTCGATCATGCGCAGTTCGAGATGCCCGCGCGGGCGCACCGGCGGGAAGAGGGTGCTGAGGTGGTAGTCGAGATCGGCACGCACCGGTGGTCTCGGAGCGCCGGTGCGGATCCACTCGCGGAAGGTCAGACCGTCCGGCACGACCCACGGCCCGGTGTCGTCCCGGACGCACATCACCGGCGAGTCCAGGACGTGCGCCGCCCAGGCGTGGCGGGGCGGCAGGTGGCCGGCCGGGGCCAGCGAGCGCCGCGGATCGAGCTCGGCCCACAGCGACTGCCGGGCGGACCGCCATGGTGTGCGACGGCCCCGGCGCAGGGGCGAGTTGGCGAAGACCGCCACCAGCACGGCACCCAACAGGTGGGCCAGCTGCCAGCGCCGCGCGTAGCCCAGCGGGCCGGGTTCCTCCTCCCCGGCGTCCAGGCAGACCTGGACGGACGCGGTGGTGCACATCATGGCGCGCCCGGCCGGGCCCGACCGGTCCAGGGAGATCTCCATGGCGTCGTAGCGCGGCTCACGCAGCACGCGGCGAGGGGGATGCCAGGGGTCGAGACCGAGACCCACCGGCGCGAGATCCAGCCGGTCCAGGGCGCCGCGCACGGCGGCGAGGTCGGCGGACGTGGCCTCCACACAGGCCATCAGGGAGTTCGCGGGCCGCGAGCTGAGCTCCAGCTGGCCACCGGGTTCGAAGGTGAGAGCCGCGCTCAGGGGCAGCTCCCGCAGGGCCGCGCGGGCGGCGTCGAGACGTTCGGGCGGGACCGGGACGCGAGGCCGGTCCCGGTGGTGGATGAGCCATTCGAGTTCGACCCCGACGGTGCGGGGCGGCCCGGTCTTGAAACAGATGCAACGCAGTAAGTCCTCCGCCCCGCCCTCGTCGAGGGGCGGGGCATGGACGGGCGGACCGTGGTCGCCCGATACGCCGTCGGATGACATGCCGGGACCTCCTTCTGCTCGGTTCGTCCGTACCACCCAAACCCCTGCGGAGGGATCGCACAAGAGTGCCCTTCCGCGTCGGAAATTCGATTGCACGGGTGCCCCCGGAGCGACGACGATGCCCGGTATGCACCACACGGGGGAGTATCGATGAGCGCACGGCTGCGCGCCATCGCGCGCGAGACCGAGGACATCGTGGCGGCCGGCCGCTACCGCACGCCGGACGGACGCGAGGTGGACATCGAGCGCGCCGTCACGGCCGCGCTCTCGGGCACCCGGCTGTACGGTCCGCAGCCGGTGCCCGTCGCGGCACTCGACACCGACCGCACTCCCGCCATCGAGGTGACCGACGAGAGCAGTCTGCGGGCGGCGCACCGGATGACCGGCGAGGCCCCCGGCAGGATCGCCGTCCTCAACTACGCCTCCGCCCGTAACCCCGGTGGCGGTTACCTCAACGGCGCACAGGCCCAGGAGGAGGCCCTGTGCCGCGCGTCGGCCCTCCACACCACACTGCTGCGCGCGCCCGAGTACTACGCCCGTCACCGCGCGGAGCGCAGCGCCCTCTACACCGACCGGGTGATCCACTCACCGGGCGTGCCGGTCTTCCGCGACGACCGGGGGCGGTTGCTCGACACCCCGTACACCGTCGGTTTCCTCACCTCCCCGGCGCCCAACGCCGGGGTCGTCCGGGACCGCACTCCCGAGGAGGCCCACCGCATCCCCGCCGTCCTCGCCTCCCGCGCCGAACGCGTCCTGGAGGTGGCGGCGGTGCGCGGCTACCGCAGGCTGGTGCTGGGCGCCTGGGGCTGCGGTGTGTTCCGCAACGATCCGGAGCAGGTGGCCCGGGCGTTCCGGTCGCTGCTCCTGGACGGCGGGCGGTTCGCCGGGCACTTCGAGCAGATCGTCTTCGGCATCCTCGACCGTGCCCCGGATTCTGTCACCCGGTCCGCCTTCGCGCGGGTGTTCGGCGGTCAGTGCCAGCCGTAGCGCTCCCGCAGCCGGCCGACGACCCGGTCGAACCGCTCGCGGTCCAGGGCGCACGCCTCGCGCCGCATCCCGTCCTCGTGCACCCGCAGCACGCGGTCCAGATCGACCCAGGACGGCCGGCCGGAGCCGTCCCACGGCCCGGACCCGAGCGCCACCCACTCCCGGTCCATGTCGTGCTGCTTGCTGGACAGCTGCACGGCGAGGAGGGTGCCCGCCGCCTCCCGCGCCACCACCAGCACGGGGCGGTCCTTGCCCCGCCCGTCGTTCTCCTCGAACGGCACCCAGGTCCAGACGATCTCCCCCGGGTCCGGCTCCCTGTCCCGGTCGGGAGCGTACGAGGTGCGGACCGGGCCCACGTCGCGCGGTTCGGCCTCACGGGTCGCGAAGGGGCCGGTGCGGCCGGGGACGAAGGCCGCTTCGTCGGTGTGGTCGTCATGGTGCTGCGCGTTCATCCCCACACCGTAGAACCCGGCCCGGACCGTCCGGCGGGCGGGGCCGCGGAACGGGTCGGTCCGGCAGGACTTCGTGCCCGACGGGGCGTCAGGTCGGCGCGATCGGGCCGCTCCCGGGGCCCGGGTCTGCGAGACTGCCCGACGCCATGAGCCAGTTACCGAAGCAACCCACCGAGGGCCCCGTCCCGACCAGCGCAGACGTGGCACGACTCGCCGGCGTCTCCCGGGCCACCGTGTCGTACGTCCTGAACGACAGCACGACCGTGCGGATCAGCGAGTCCACCCGGCGCCGGGTCCGGGCGGCCGCCACCGAACTCGGCTACGTCCCGCACGCCGCCGCCCGCAGCCTGCGCGCGGGACACAGCCGCACCGTGCTGCTGCCCACCGTCGACCTTCCGGCCGGCCCGCTCCACCAGCACTTCCTGTGCGAACTGGAATCCGGTCTGCGCGGCCTCGACTACACCGTGGTCCAGTACGGCAGCACCGGCCTGGGCGCCGACGAGGCGGCCCTCGCCTGGGCCGAACTGCGCCCCGTCGCCGTCGTCGCACCCGGCACCATCGCCCTCACCCCGCAGGGCATATCCACGCTCCGGAGATCGGGAGCCAGAGCCGTCGTCACCCTCGGCCCACGACCGGTGGCCGGTGCCCACGCGCTCGTCATGGACCAGCGGGAGATCGGCGGCCGGGCCGTCGGCCATCTGCTGGCCCGCGGCCGCCGCCGCATCGGCGTGATCATGCCGGAGGACCAGGGCCTCGCCCCGTACGCCGAACCCCGGCTCTCCGGGGCCCGGCACGCCGTACGGAACCACGTGGCCCTCGTCGAACCCCTGCCGCTGCGGTACGAGGAGGACTCCGCCGCCCGGCTCGCCGCCCGCTGGCGCGCCCTGCGGCTCGACGCCGTGTTCGCGTACGACGACGCCCACGCCATGCTCCTGATGCGGGCGCTCCAGGACGCCGGGGTCGACGTGCCCGGCGAGGCGGCGGTGATCGGCGCCGACGACCTGGTGCTCGGCCGACTGCTGCGGCCCCGGCTGAGCACCGTACGGACCGAAGCGGCCACGGCCCAGCCGCTCGCGGACCTCGTCGACCGGCTGGTGCGGCAGCCCGGCGGCGCCCCCGAGTACCACGACCTGCTCAGGGCCGAGGTGGTCCACCGCGAATCCAGTTGAACCCGCCCCGTCTCCCCGGGCCGCCACGCGCGGGCCGGGGAGCGCGCCCGCCCCGGGGGCGCGGCGACGTGCGCACCGCGCGCCGCTGGGGGCGTAAGGGCCGTCCCGTGATCCCTGGTGGGCGCACGACGGCAGCTACGGCACCTCGCCGCGTTGTCGGAACGCCCGCATACGTCCGGTATGCGGGCGCCCCTCCGCCTTGCGACGCACCGCATCCGACGCCGCGCGCCGATCCACCAGGGATCACAGGACGGCCCTTACGACCTCGCCCACGATTGTCAGCGGCGTCGCGGCGTCCAGGACCTCCGCCTCCGGCGTTGTCGTGAGTCGCCGACGCTCCTTCCCCAAGCTCTCAGCTGCGTTCGAGCAGGGGAGACCCCATCCGACTCCCTCCTCCGCCTTGGATTCGAAGGCCCCAGACACCGCCCCTTCTCCCGCTGCCAATCGCGGGCGAGGTCGTTAGCGTCGTGACCATGAGCCATCCGCAGAGTTACGAGATCCTGCTCGTTCCCGGATTCGCCGAGAAAGCCGCCGACACGTCCGCGACGGACGCCGGGAAGGACGCGTCGGAGACCGGTGCAGGGAAGGACACCTCCGGGGCCGGTGGCGCGACGGACACGTCCGGTACCGGAACCGGAGCGGACGAGACCGCCGGCGGCGCCGGGAGCGACGACACCGTCGTCCTCCGTTCGGCCGTCGTGGCGGCGACCGGCGAGACGGGCGCGTCGGGCTATCCGCGGTACGCGGGCGAGGGCGTCGTGGCGGACATCGACCCGGCGACGCACACGGTCGAGGCCCTGCTGGTCGACGGGGCCGAACTGGACTACGGGCTCTCCGTCCGCGTCAGCGAGCGCACCGCCGACGCACCCGGCGGCGGAGCCGACGACTGAGCGTCCGCGCCGCCCGCGGCGGGCACCGGTCACCCGCACGGGCGACCGACGTTCCCCCATCGGACGCGAGAGCGGCCCGACCGGTGGGCCGGCCGGGCCACTCACCCCGTTCACGCCGCTCGCGCGGTCACCGGCCCGGGGACTGTCTTCCAACCGTCACCTGCCGTGCGGCGCCCGGCGCCTCCCCGCTCCCTCGGCTTCACTCCACGAGGGGAATCCCCGTCCGCTCTACTTCGCCTGCCCGTTCTTCTGCTTCTCGATCGACTTGCGGACCTCGTCCATGTCCAGCTTCCGAGCCTGGCCGATGACGTCCTCCAGCGCCGCCTCCGGCAGCGCCCCGGGCTGCGCGAACACGGCGACGTTCTCCCGGACGATCATCAGCGTGGGAATGGACCGGATGTCGAAGGCCGCGGCGAGCTCCTGCTGCGCCTCGGTGTCGACCTTGGCGAAGACCAGGTCCTCGTGACGCTCGGACGCCGCATCGTACACGGGGGCGAACTGGCGGCACGGGCCGCACCAGGAAGCCCAGAAGTCGATCAGGACGAAGTCGTTGTCGCTGACGACCTGATCGAAGTTCTCCTTGGTGAGCTCGACGGTGCTCATGTTCTGTCCCTCTTTCTGTACGGCTCGGATCTGCCCGGCACAACGGCGCCGGCACGGGTCCTATTCCGCCTGCCCGTGTGGCCGTCGCCCACACCCGCGACCAGACTGTCCCCATGACAGATCCCTCCCTGAACGCCGAATACGACGTCGTGGTGATCGGAGCCGGGCCGGTGGGCGAGAACGTCGCCGACCGGGCCCGCGCGGCCGGGCTGAGCACGGCGGTCGTCGAGTCGGAACTCATCGGCGGCGAGTGCTCGTACTGGGCCTGCATGCCCAGCAAGGCGCTGCTGCGCCCGGTCGTCGCCCGGGCCGACGCCCGCCGCGTGCCCGGCCTCGCCGGGGCCGTACAAGGACCGCTCGACACGGACGCCGTCCTCGCCCACCGGGACGAATACACCTCGCACTGGAAGGACGACGGACAAGCCGCCTGGCTGGAGGGTATCGGCGCGGACATCTTCCGCGGCCTGGGCAGGCTCACCGGCGAGCGGACCGTCTCCGTCGCCGCCCCCGACGGCACGGAACACCTGCTCACGGCCCGGCACGCCGTGGCCCTGTGCACCGGCAGTCGCGCCGTGGTGCCCGACCTGCCCGGCGCCGCTGGGGCCCATCCCTGGACCAGCCGGGAGGCGACCAGTGCCAAGGAGGTGCCCGGCCGCCTCGTCATCGTCGGCGGGGGCGTGGTCGGCACGGAGATGGCCACCGTCTGGCAGGCGCTCGGTACTCAGGTGACGTTGCTGGTCCGGGGCCCGGGGCTGCTGCCGAGGATGGAACCCTTCGCGGGCGAACTGGTCGCACGGGCCCTGACGGAGGCCGGAGCCGACATCCGTACCGGAACCTCCGTGACCGCCGTGCGTCGCCCCGCCCCCGACGGCCCGGTCACCGTGGAGACGGACACCGGCGAGCGCGTCGTGGCCGACGAGATCCTCTTCGCCACCGGCCGGGCCCCACGCACCGACGACCTCGGGCTCGACACGGTCGGCCTGACGCCCGGCTCCTGGCTCACCGTCGACGACAGCTGTCGCGTCGACGGCTTCACCTGGCTGTACGCCGTCGGCGACGTCAACCACCGGGCGCTCCTCACCCACCAGGGCAAGTACCAGGCGCGCGTCGCGGGCGCTGCGATCGCCGCCCGCGCCCACGGCACCCCGACGGACACCGGGCGCTGGGGGGCCCACGCGGCCACCGCCGACCACGCCGCCGTGCCGCAGGTCGTCTTCACCGATCCCGAGGCCGCCTCGGTCGGCCTCTCCCTCGCCGAGGCCGAACGGGCCGGTCACCGCGTACGCGCCGTCGACCACGACCTCGCCGCGGTGGCGGGCTCCGGCCTGTACGCGGACGGCTACCAGGGCCGGGCCCGCATGGTCGTCGACCTCGACCGCGAGATCCTGCTCGGGGTCACCTTCGTCGGACCGGGCATCGGGGAACTGCTCCACTCCGCGACGATCGCCGTCGCGGGCGAGATCCCCATCGACCGGCTGTGGCACGCCGTCCCCTCCTACCCGACGATCAGCGAGGTCTGGCTGCGGCTGCTGGAGGCGTACCGGGACGCGTAGCCCCCACCGGACCCGCCCCTGCCAGGTGTTCGGGCCCTTCCAGGTGTTCGGGCGCGTCCCCGCATCGGGCGTGAGGACCGTCTCCCCCTGGTGCGGGGACCGGTGGCCGTCCGCCGTCCGGGCGTGGCCGCTGCCGGACAATTCCCGGCTTCTGCCATGAAGTTGACGTGGGATCAGGGAATGCGGTCGCCGTCGCGACGGAGGGGCGGCGACAACGGCCGGCCGCAGCGCAGGTTCCACCGTCCGGCCCGGCCGCTGAGGCCCGTCAACGTCAGCGGGGCGACGTCCAGCCGCCAGAACGAATCCGTCGGCAGCGCGAGCGCCCGGACGATCAGCGCCCGGATCACCGAGGGTTCGGCGACCACCAGCATCCGGACGTTCCCGTCCTCGGACCGCCCGGCCGCGGAGTCCAGCCAGTCGGCGACCCGGGCGCAGAACCCCGCCAGCGACTCCCCGCCGTGCGGCGCCGCCGAGGGGTCGGTCAGCCACGCCGACACCGCCTCAGGTTCGCTTCCGCTCACCTCCGTCAGTCGCCGCCCGCTCCACCGGCCCAGGTCCCAGCCCCGCAGGGCGGGTTCGGGATCGGCCCGCAGGCCCAGCGCGTCGGCGGTTCCGGCACACCGCTGCGACGGCGCCCGCACATACCGGTCGGCCGCCGGTACCGCCGCGGCGGCGTCCCGGGCCTGCCGGACGCCGGCCGCGTCGAGCGGAGCGTCACCGTCGAAACGGGCCTCACGCAGCGCGGAGTTGAGAGCCGGCGACACCGACATCACATGCACCGTCATGACCGGAACTTCCCCCTGGAACCATGGACACCGAGTGCGCACACCATGGCATGCGGCCCCCGGCCGTCGGCGGAGGGGGCGGTTCCCCACCACGGGACGCAGCGGGCCACCGGCCCCGGGGGATGCCAGGTCCGATCGTCGAAGGGCCCATGGCCGTGCCCGCTCCCAGACGGTATCGTCCGGGGGACATGACGAAGGTGTGACGGAAGTCCGGTGAGAGTCCGGCACGGTCGCGCCACTGTGTACCCGTACCCGTACGGGAAGTCAGACCCAGCACCTTCGCCTCGGCACCACGATCGGGACGCGTGTTCCCCAGGAGGTTCTGCCATGGCACAGACCGCTGCTGTTCCCACCACCGCCGCACCGGCGATCACCCCCATCTCCCTGAAGGCCATCGCCCCCTGGACGGTATTCTTCGGGATCCTCATGCTCGTCCTGCTCTACTTCGTCGGCGCCGAGCAGGGCGCCACCTCGCTCATCTCCGGCACAGGCGTGCACGAGTGGGTCCACGACGGACGCCACCTCCTCGGTTTCCCCTGCCACTGACGTTCCGTCCGAACCAGGGGAGAACCACATGAACTCCATATCCGTCAGAGCCCTGCTCATCCGGGGCATGCTGGCCGGGCTGGTCGCAGGTGCGCTCGCCCTGGCCGTCGCGTACTTCCTCGGGGAGTCCCGGGTGGACGCGGCCATCGCGCTGGAGGAGGCGCACAGCCACGACCACGGCGGCGAGGAACTCGTCAGCCGCACCGTGCAGTCCACCGCCGGGCTCGCCACCGGTCTGCTGGTCTTCGGGGTGGCGATCGGCGGTATCGCCGCCCTCGTCTTCTGCTACGCACTCGGCCGGATCGGCCGCTTCGGGCCGCGTGCCACCGCCGCCCTGGTCGCGGGCGCGGCACTGCTGTCCGTGCACGTCGTCCCGTTCCTGAAGTACCCGGCCAATCCGCCGGCCGTCGGCGACCCCGACACCATCGGCCGGCGCACGGGGCTGTTCTTCCTGATGGTCGCGCTCAGCGTGCTGCTGGCCGTAGCCGCGGTCGTCCTGGCCAGGCGGCTGGCCCCGCACCTGGGGAACTGGAACGCGACGGTGGCCGGGGCCGCCGCGTACGTGGCCGTGATCGGGACCGCCTATGCGTTCCTGCCCTCGTTCAACGAGGTCGGGCCGGACTTCCCGGCGACCCTGCTGTGGGAGTTCCGTCTGGCGACCCTCGCCGTACAGGCCACCCTGTGGGTCGTCTTCGGGCTCGTCTTCGGCCACCTGACACAACGGCTCCTCGTCCCGGCCGCCGACGCGGTCGGGGCCGGGGGCGCGCCGGGGCGTGCCGCCGCGGTGGCCGGCTGACCACCTCCGTCGACACCAGCGGCGATCGGCGCCCGCCGGAATCACCGGTGGGCGCCGATGCGTCCCCGTGCCATACCGCCGACGCCGGACCGGCCGGACGGCTCACCGCCCGGCCGCCCCGACAGCCTCGCGTCCCGTCCGGCGGATGCCTCGTCCCGGGACGCGACCGTTCCGTCCCGCTCAGTGGCTGATGCGGCCCGGCTCGGTGTCGAAGTCACCGGAGAACGCCGCCGCCATCCGCAGATGGCCGGACGCCTCCGCGTCCCGCCCCTGGCGCTCCAGCGTGCGCCCGAGCATCAGCCGGGCGTAGGGCTCCACCGGGTCGCGCTCCAGCACCGCGCGCAGTTCCTCCTCCGCCCTGCGAAGCCGCGCCGAGTGGTAGTAGGCGCGGGCCAGCAGCAGCCGCGGCGACACCTGCTCCGGCACCTCCTCGACCAGCCCTTCGAGGATCCGGGCGGCGGTCATGTACTCCTTGGTCTCGAAGAACATCTGCGCGCGGTCCCAGCGGTCCGCGGCCGTCCCGTACTCGAAATAGCCGTTGCTCATGTGATCTCCTCGTTCACGGACCGTTCGTGGAGCGCCCCGGTCCCGTCCGGTCCCGGACCGGACGTCCGGCGTGCCCGGCAGTTGCTCCAACCCGGCATGATGATTGAATATTCCACTAAGTCGTCGGCGTGGGTACCGGCACCCCCGGGCGCCCACGGGAATAGGTTGAGCGCCATGAGCAATCTCGATCGCCAGGCCGTGCCCTCCGTCTGCGGAGGACGGGGTTTCGTCGTAGCCGAGCCCGTACGTGAACTCCTCGCACCCCGCCACGTCCAGCTGGGGGAGTCCACCGAGGTGCGCAGGCTGCTGCCCAACCTGGGCCGCCGGATGGTCGGCGCGTGGGCCTTCGTCGATCACTACGGCCCCGACGACATCGCCGACGAGCCCGGGATGCAGGTGCCGCCCCACCCCCACATGGGACTGCAGACGGTCAGCTGGCTGCACGAGGGCGAGGTCCTGCACCGCGACAGCCTCGGCAGCCTTCAGACGATCCGCCCCCGCGAGCTGGGCCTGATGACCTCGGGCCGGGCCATCAGCCACTCCGAGGAGAGCCCGAAGAGTCACGCCAGGTTTCTGCACGGTGCCCAGCTCTGGGTCGCCCTGCCGGACACGCACCGTCACGTCGAGCCGCACTTCCAGCACCACACCGACCTGCCGGTCGTCACCGCCCCCGGTCTCACGGCCACGCTGATCCTGGGCGGGCTCGACGGAGCCGTCTCGCCCGGCACCGCCTACACCCCCATCGTCGGTGCCGACCTCGCCCTCACCGCCGGTGCCGACGTCCGCGTGCCGCTCGAACCGGACTTCGAGTACGCGGTGCTGGCGATGTCCGGGCAGACGGAGGTCGACGGCGTGCCCGTCCTTCCCGGCTCCATGCTCTACCTCGGCTGCGGGCGCCGCGAACTGCCCGTGCGCGCGGACTCCGACGCGGGCCTCATGCTCCTGGGCGGCGAGCCGTTCGAGGAGGAGCTCCTCATGTGGTGGAACTTCATCGGCCGCACCCAGGAGGAGATCGAGGCGGCCAGGCAGGACTGGACGGAGGGCTCCCGCTTCGGCGAGGTGCACGGCTACGACGGCGGTCGCCTGTCGGCCCCCGAACTGCCGCCGGTGCCCCTGAAGCCGCGGGGAAGGGTGCGCTGACCCGGGGGTTCGTCGTCCAACTCGGTACCTGGAGCCGGCTTGCCGGGACAGACGTTCGCGTGGCCGGCGAAGTGCTTTCGCACCGCCCGGCCCCGGTGCGCTTACCGGGGACCCCGTCGGCTCGACGGCGCCCCGCGCCCGCCTGGAGCGAGACGAGGCCCGGTCGGGGTTGCGCTTCGACAACTCGGAGCCGCGCCTCGACCGCGTGGAGGAACGAGGAGGGCGCAGCGGACGCCATCGCGTTCATCGGGGCGGGCGGCGGGCTCGTCGCGGCCGTGTCGTCCTGCCGGTCGGGTGAATCGCGTACCGGGCCGGTTCGACCCCGCGGTTCACGACCGTGCCGGGCTCCCCGGACGGCGCTAACGTCGAGGCGTTCCCGATCCCCATCCGTCGCGGTGGCCGTGCTCCCGGCCCGGGCGGAGAACGGCGACGACCAGATGAACGTCCCTCTCGTTCCCACGCTCATCGTCACGGCCCGCGGATGACGACCCCGCTGCCGCAACTGGCGGCACAGCTCCGGGCCGGTCTCGATCCGCTCCTCCCCGTCCTCGCGGGCCTGCCCGACGACGCCACCCGCAGACAACGTCTCGCGCAGGCGCTCGGCCTTCCCGGCGGCGCCCTGACCCCGGACGCGCTGCTCGTACGGCTCGCCCTGCCTGACGCCGCGTCCCACGGGGACGTGTGGCCGGTGCTCGTCGAGCTGCTGCGGACGGCGGTCGTGCAGTCGCCGCCCACCTGGCAACTGGTCATCCAGGACGTCCTCACCCTGGGCCCCGGTCCGGTGCCGACGCCGACCACCACGACCCTCCCCCCGACGCTCGGCCTCTCGTTCGACCTGACCGGCGCGCTGACCCTCGTACCCGGTCTGGCCGTGCGCGACGGGATCAGCCTCGCGCTCTTTCTGCCCTCCGCCACGCCCGACGACTGCTCGCTCACCTTCCGGGCAGACGGCATCGGCCTGGCGCTCACCGGCGACGCGCTGCTCGGTCTCCTCGTCCCCAGCGGCCTCGCCCTCCAGGGCAGCCTCGGGGTCCGGCTCGACAAGAACGGGATGCGGCTCGAAGGCGGCGCCGCCGGCAAGGGCGTCGCGATTCCGCTGAACAAGGCGCCGTCCGTGCTGCGCGCTCCCTCGTTGTACGTGTCCGCCCGGGACGGCGGACTCCGGCTCGACGCGTCGTTCGGCGCCTCGCTGCTCGGCCTCGGCGACGCGACCGTCGACGGCGTCGGCCTCGACATCAGCCCGAGCGGCGGGGGATTCACGGCGACCCCCGTCGCGCCGACGGGCTTCGGGCTCACCCTCGACGTCGGCCCGGCCAAGGGCGGCGGGTTCCTCGCCGTGCACGACGGCCGGTACGAGGGTGCGCTCTCGCTCAGCCTGGGCGTCGTCGAGGTGCGGGCGTTCGGGATCCTGGACACCCGCCCGGTGTCGGTCCTCGTCGTGCTGAGCGCCCTGTTCACCCCGCCCATCGAGCTCGGCCTCGCCGTCACCCTCAACGCCGTCGGGGGGCTCCTCGGCATCGGCCGCGCACTCGACCAGGCCGGCCTCGCGCAGGTCGTCCAGGCCGGTCATGTCGACGACCTGCTCTTCCCCGCGGACCCCGCGGCCGCGGCGCCGCGCATCCTGGCCACCCTGGGCACGGTCTTCCCCGTCCGCCCCGGCAGCACGGTCGTCGGCCCGATGTTCCGGATCGGCTGGGGCCGCCCGGTCTCGTTCGTCACCGCCGACATCGGGGTGGTGCTCGAACTTCCCAGTGGCGTGGTGGGTATCCTCGGCCGACTCCGGGTCGCCCTGCCCGCTCCCCAGGCACCGGTCCTCGACCTGCGGGCCTCGGTCGCGGGCGTCGTCGACGCCGCGAACGGCCTCATCGAGATCATCGCCGACCTGGCCGGCTCCCGGCTTCTCACCGCCTCCGTCGAGGGCGGTCTCGCGCTGCGCGTGAAGAGCGGGCAGGACGCGACCTTCATCCTCAGCGCCGGCGGCTTCCACCCCCGCTTCACCCCGCCCGCCGGCTTCCCGACCCCGAAGCGCCTGACCATCGCGATCGCGAACAGCCCCCTGCTGCGGGTCGTGTTCTCCGGCTACTTCGCCGTCACCCCGGGCACCGTCCAGGCGGGCGCGGAGCTGTCCGCCGTCATCGGCTCCCGCAGCACCGGTGTCACCGGACGGCTGTCCTTCGACGCGCTGGTGCGCTGGGAGCCCAGCTTCGGCGTCCAGCTCGACCTGGGCGGCTCCTTCGAACTGCGCTTCGCCTCCCGGACCCTGTGCTCGGTCGGGCTGCGCGTCCACGTGGACGGACCGACGCCGTGCTGGCACGTCGCCGGCCGGGCCAGCGTGTCCCTTCTCTTCTTCGACGTCAGCTTCCCCTTCGACGAGCGCTGGGACTGCACCGGCGAGACCGCCCTTGCGCCGCCCCCGGACGTCTGCCGGCTCCTGGAGCAGGCGCTGGACGACCCGCGCAGCTGGGAGCCGGTCCTGCCGGAGGGGACGCGCACGATGGTGTCGCTGCGCGCCGACGACGCGGCCGGCGGGCGGCTGCTGCATCCGCTCGGCCGACTCCGGTTCAGCCAGCGCACGGTCCCGCTGGGCATCGAGGTGGTCCGGTACGGGCCGGGCCGGCTGCCCCAGCCGACCACGTTCGGCGTCGCCGTGACGTTCGCCGGCGGGGCGGGCACCGCGCGGCCGGTCGAGGAGGACTTCGCGCGCGCCGACTTCTTCGATCTCACGGACGACGAGAAGCTCACCCAGCCGGCCTTCGAACAGCTCTGCTCGGGCAGCGAACTGACCCCGCCCGCACCCGCGGTGACCGCCCCCCAGTACTCGGTGCCGGTGGAGTACGAGACCAAGTGGCTCGGCGGCCCGGTCAGCACCCCCAAACCCCCGTGGCGGATCACCGACGCGGCCTTCACCGCGGCACTCCCCTTCGGGGCCGTGGGCCGCAGCCTCGTACACGCGCTGGCCGGCCGTTATGTCGCGCCGCCCATCACGACACCGGACAAACCGGTCCTCAAGGACCGCTCGTACGCGATCGTCCGGACCGGCACCCTCAAGGACGCCGGATTCCTGCGGACGTCCACCTTCACCGAAGCCACCGCCCAGCTGAAGACCGTGTCGGGCCGGTCCGCGCTGCACCAGGTCGTGCCCGCATACGAGGTGAGGCCATGACCACGTACACCTT
The DNA here is from genome assembly GCF_042892615.1 of Streptomyces sp. NPDC001750. Classification (NCBI taxonomy): domain Bacteria; kingdom Bacillati; phylum Actinomycetota; class Actinomycetes; order Kitasatosporales; family Streptomycetaceae; genus Streptomyces; species Streptomyces sp. NPDC001750. The sequence goes on from NZ_JBIAUE010000008.1 coordinate 264,290, forward strand.
CGCGTCCTGGGCCCGGGCCGGCGCCGCCGCCTCCCTGGCCGACCCGGACGACCTGGGCCGCACCACGCCGGTACGGGGCGCGCTGGCGGCCACCGCCTCGGTGAACGGCAGGCCCGGGCGATCGGTGCCGGTCCCGACGCTGCAGTTGTACGGGCCCGGCGACGTACGGGCGATCGACCCCAAGGAGATCGTGCGGCTCTTCCCGTTGCCGGGAACACCGGACGCCGAGACCACCCGCTTTCCGATGGTGGAGTTCGAACGGACCGAACTGCCCTGGCTGTTCACCCCGCTGACGCAGGGACCCACCGGGGCCCTGCGCCCCTGGCTCGCGCTGGTCTGCGTGCCGCAGTCGAAGGGCCGGCCCCGGCACGGCCCCGGCGTCCCGCTGCCCGTCCTGCGCGTCGAGGGCGGCGAACTGCCCGACCCGGCGACCCTCCACCTCTGGGCGCACGCCCAGACGCTGCCGGGCCACGAGACCGACCCCCGGCGGTCCGTGTCCCGGCTGCTCGCCCCGCGCCGCCTGCTGCCGTACACCAGCTACACCGCCTGTCTCGTACCCGCCTTCGAGGCCGGGCGGCTGGCCGGGCTCGGGCAGCCCCTGGACGGTGCGGGCCTGGCACCCGCCTGGGGCCCCGGGGCGGAGACGCGCGATCTGCCGGTCTACTTCTCCTGGACGTTCGCCACCGCCGAGGGCGGCGACTTCGAGACACTGGCCGACCGGTTGCGGGCCCGCCCGCTGCCCGCGCACGCGGGCCGCAGGCCGCTCGACATCAGCCGCCCGGGACTGTTCGCCACCGGCCCCGGGCCGGTCGTCCAGGAGGTGGAGAGTGCCCTGCGCGCCCCCGCCACCCCGGCGCCGGACCCCTGGCCCGTCGGCCCGCAGAGCGCGCAGTGGCAGCAGCGGCTCGCCGACGCACTCGTGCCGATCGCGGACGGCACGGGCGACGAGGACCCCGACGTCCTGCCCCCGCTGTACGGAGGCTTCCACGCGCTGCGCAAGCGCGCCGACCCCGCGTCGCAGGGCTGGCTCGACACCCTCAACCTCGACCCGCGGTGCCGGGTCGCGGCCGGGCTCGGCGCCCGCGCCGTCCAGGCCGACCAGGAGGCCCTCATGGCCTCGGCGTGGCGGCAGCTCGCCGACGTCCGCGCCGCGAACCGGGTGATCGACCTGGGCCGGTTCGCCCGGCTGATCGCCAGCCGGCTGCACCTGAAGCATGTCAAGCCGCTCTCCGCCGACGAGGTACTGCGCCTGGTCACCCCGCTGCAGAGCCGGCTCCCGCTGGCCGCGGACACCACCCTGTGGTCCTCGATCCGGTCGAGTCTGCTCCCCAACGCCATGGCCACCACCTCCTTCTTCCGCACGGTGCGCCCGATGGGAGTGCTCAGCAGGCGGGTGGCGCGCTCCGCTGGGCTCGCGGCCGGACGGGCGGTGGACGCCTCACAGCCGCCGCCGTTCGCCACCGTGCTGACCTCGGTCGCGGCGTCCCCCACCGGACTCGCCGTCACCCCCCGGGACCCGGACGGCGCGGTGGGCTTCAGCGTGGCGCCCGAGCAGGTCGTGGCCCCCGAGCGGCTGGACGCCGTACGGAAGGTCTTCGCGCCCGCGGACGGGGCACCGGACGCCTGGAAGCAGATCGCCACCGACGCGGCCGGACGTTTCCTGAAACGGCAGGTGACCACCGAACAACTCGCCGCCACGCCGCCGGTGCCCGCCGTCGCGCTCAACCGCGCGTTCCGCATCCCGGACCTGCCCGAGGCCGAGGCTCCCGCGGACTTCCTGGCCCGGACCACGGTGACCCCGGAGGGCGACCTGGTCTTCCCCAGCGGCCGGACCGGTCCGGCCGGCCTCGGCCTGTTCACCGAGCAGCCGGACCCCGTCACGACGCGGGGGAGCTTCACCGGCCAGTGGATCGGGCCGTGGGACTCGGTGGCCCACGGGGACGCCGCGGGCTACTGGAAGGGCTCCTGCCACGGCAACTGGGACATGGGGGGCGGCAGGTCGGGCAGTTGGAAGGGCGACTACGTGGGCGCCTGGAGCGTCAAGTCCGGTGCGGACGGCGGCGACCCCACCTGGCTCGCGCTGTACACGGGGACGTGGGAGTCCGATGCGGAGAGCGGGACCTGGCGCGGTGTGTGCACCGGAACGTGGACCGAGGGCAACAACACCTCCGACGGCGTCTTCACCGGGACCTGGCGGTCCACCGTCCGCCATGGCACGTTCCGGGGCAGCTGCCCGGGCACCTGGGACTGGGTCCCGAGCGGCGACAGCGGCCAGTGGTGGGCGGACTGCTTCGGCACCCTCCAGATGACCGGCGACGGCCCGGGAGGGGAACAGGATCCCTGGGACACCTCCGTCATCAAGGGCCTCGTCGACCAGTGGGGCGAATCCGGAAAGCTCGGTCTCGGCGTCTTCACCGACCCGGACGTCCTCGCCGGGCAGCAGGACCAGCTGCCCGTCCCCGTCGTGGTCGGCGCCGGGCCCGAGGACCTGAGGGACATGGTCGTCTCGGCGCACGACCGGGTGCTCAAGCCCTCGGACGCGCCACCGGTCCCGCACCGGGACAGCTTCCCCGCCCAGCAGACCCAGCAGACGATCGTGGACCTCACGGACCCCGCCGTCACCGTGCCCGCGGTCGTGGGCGCGCGCGTGGACCGGCCGGACGGCGGCGACCCGGAGACCCCGGTGCAGTGGGCGCCGGTCTTCACCGACGCCATGTGGCCCCCGCTGTCGGCGCGGTCCACCGAGTGGATGTTCGGCGGGCTGGACCACGTCCCGGCGGACACGGCGGTCCTCGCGCTCACCAACGCCGCCTTCGTCGCCGCGTACATGGTCGGCCTCAACCACGAGTTCGCCCGCGAGCTGCGCTGGCGCGAATATCCGACCGACCAGCGCGGCACGTACTTCGCCTCGTTCTGGGGGTACGGAACGGACCTGCCGCCGCTGCACACCTGGCAGCTCGACCTGCCGCTGGGGGCGCACCTGACCGCCCCGCCCGACCGCGTCGTGCTGCTCCTGCGCAGCGCGCTGCTGCGCCGCTACCCCGGGGCGATCATCTACGCGGCGCCGCTGAACGGCACCGACCCCGACGAGGACCATGCCCGCCATCCGATCTTCCGCGGCGGCCTGGACCCCGACACGGCCATGCTGGGCTTCGACCTCACCGAGGCCGAACTCACGGCATCCCCGTGGTGCTTCGTGATCGCCGAGCAGCCGACCGAGCCCCGGTTCGGGCTCGACGATCCCAATCCCGCCTACGGCTGGGGCAGCACCTACCAGGCGCCGGACACCCCGGGGGACGAGGCGGACGACTGGAACAACCTCAGCTGGACCCACCTCTTCGACTCCGAGACGGCGTACCTGGCCGCCACCCACGCCCCGGGCGCCGTGCGTCCCAACGTCGCCTACAACGGTCTCGTGTGGGGCACCAGCGCCGCGGGGACCGCCCGACAGTGCTTCCAACAGCCCGTCAGGATCGTGCTGCCCGCCGAGCGACTGCTGCATCCCGAGGAGAACGACCGATGACAGAACTCGGCGCGCTGCGCCGGGCCGTGGCCGAGGCCGAGGAGCACCGTGCGCTGCTCGGCGCTCACGCCACCGCCGACGACCGCCGGGCCGCCTACATCCGGCTGGAGAAGGCCCGGCGGGCCCTGGACGCGGAGGTGCGCGCCTTCGCCGGGCAGGGCTTCGCCCCGCTCCTCGCCGGGCTCGACCCCGAGGTGCCGCTCGTGCTCATGCCCGTTCGGCTGGAGACGAGGCTGCGGCTCGGCGGCGGAGGGACGGACGTACCGGCGGCGCACGGGCCGGAAACCGCCGGCCCGACGGCGCACGGACACGGGGCGCACGGCCAAGGGCACCGGGCGCACCGGCGGCGGGCCGACGGGACGGCGACCGACGGTACGGCGGGAGACACACTGCTCGTCCGTGTCTTCCCCGACGACATCCACGTCGACTCCCACGAACCCCTGCCGACCGACGCAGAGGTTCAGGAGGGCCGCCGCTACTGGCGGACCGTGTGGCGGGCCGGCCGCACGGAGAACGCGGACGGCGACCGCGCGCGGCTGCTGCTCGCCGCCTGGGGACAGGTGGCCGGGACGCTCGGCGTCGAGCGGGCCCGGTGGCTAGTCCGGCTGCTCACCCCGCTGTCGGACACCCGGCCGCAGGCACCGGTTCCGGGCACCGATCCGGTGCCGGAGCCGGACTGGCCGGCCGTACCGGTGCGCGCGCGGGGCTGGAACCGGGCGGCGACCGCCTCGACCCTGCCGGACCAGTTCGTCGTACGGGCCTACCAGGGCGACGTGCTGGTCGGCGAGGAGCAGGGCAAACCGGTCCCGGACGTGGTGCAGATGGGCCCCGACCCGGACGCCGTGCCCCCGTCGAGCGGCCTGCCCCTCGACCCGGGGCTGCGCTGGCTGACGGAGTACACCGAGGCGGAGGCAAACGGGCTCGCCGTCACCGTGCCACTGCGCGCCGACCGGGGCTACGACCGGACCCGGGAACCCCTGCTCACCCGCGTGGTCGTGTTCGGCGTGTCCGCCACCCTCACGCCCGAGGCGTCCGCCGACCGGCTCGCCCGCCTGCTGTCCGGGCGCGACGGCGACGGCGAGGCCGCCTTCGTGCCGCAGGGCACGGCCACCAACCTCCTCGCGGGCGACGAGAGGGCGTCGCCCGCGCCGCCCGACGTCGACCGGCTGCTCGGCGCCACCCCCGTCGCCGCGCCCGACCCCTGGGCCAACAGCGCCCGTACCGCCGCCGCGCTCGGCGTGCCGGCCGGCCCCCTCGCCGCGCTGCCCGGCGGCGACGAACCGGAGCAGGCCGACGCGCGCGCCCTGCAGATCGCCCTGTGGAGCGCCACCGGCGACTTCTACCTCGACGAACTCCTGGAGAGCGACCAGGGAACCACGGAACTCCCCGTCGACCGGAGCTGGCTGCGCCGCCACCACATCGAGCACGTTCGGGCCCGCGGCCCGCTGCCGGTTCTGCGGATCGGCAGACAGCCGTACGGCCTGCTGCCGGTCACCGCCACCGCGCGGTGGCAGGCGGACGCCCTCGAGCCATCGGGCCTCGCCGGACTGCACCGCGTGCTCGGCGTGCTGCGCCCGTTCTGGGAGGCGGGCGTCGGCACCCTGCCCCGGGTCGGCGGCCCCGACCAGCCCGGGGACACCCTGCCGCTCCCCAAGCCCGAGCGCGACGTCCTGCGCGCCCTGGGCATGGCCCCGGTGTCGCAGACGGTGTCGGTCCGGTCCGTCCAGGGCGGGCTGCTCGCCTGCTTCAAGGACATCGGACTCGGTCTGGCCGGCCTCGACTTCACCACCACCGGCTTCTGCATGGGCGACACCCCGGAGGACGTGCAGTCCCGCGCCCTCGACGAGGCCCTGGGCATCACCTACCGGCCGCGGATCAGTCACCACGTCAACGGCGCGGCCACCCGGCTCTGGCTGCCCTCCGTGCGGCCGAACCTGCCCGAGGGCCAGGACCCGGTCGCGGCGCTGACGGACTTCCTGAACGGGGTCGTCACACGCTTCGACACGCTCAAACTGGTCGTCGGCAACCAGGAGGCGCGCACCCTCCTGGAGGCGCTGCTGAAGCACACCGCCAACCTGGAGTACGGGCGGGCCGCCGCCGGGGTCAAGGACCCGGAGGAGGTCCAGGCCCGGTTGCGGTTCGCCCAGGTGCTGTTCAATCCCGACAAGTTGCTGCCCACACTCAGCGCGTCCGGCCTGAAGGCGAAGCCCTTCACCCTCGGCACGATCATGCAGCTGCCCGCGCCCGCATCCACGACCAGGCCCGCGCCCGCATCCACGACCAGGCCCGCGCCCGCACACACGACCGGGCCCGCGACCGACGGGGGGCAGGGCGTCGATCCGGCTCCGACGGTTTTCCAGACCATCCTCGACGCCCGCACGGCCATGGCCGGTCAGGTCATCGAGGCGGTGACCCGGAACCGCGGGGTGCTCACCCTGACCGGCACCGAACGGCCCTGGAGCGTCCGGCTCGCGGAGATCGACGCGGCCCTGCAATACCTCGCGGGACGGGTGACGGACTGGAACGCCCGCGGGGACGCCTTCGGCCCCCTGGAGCGGCTGCTCGGCGAATGCCTCGACCTGGTCTCCCACCGCCTCGACGCCTGGATCGGCTCCCTGGCCACCGCCCGGCTCGCCGCGCTGCGCGAGAGACGCCCGACCGGGGTGCAACTGGGCGCCTACGGCTGGGTGGAGAACCTCTCGCCGCGCACCGAACCGCTCAGCCGGGGCTGGGTGCTCGCGCCCTCGCTCCCGCAGGCCGCCACCGCCGCCGTCCTGCGCAGCGGCGCCCTGTCGCATCCCACCGACCCCGGCGCCTTCGCGGTCGACCTCTCCTCACGGCGGATGCGGGTGGCCATGAGCGTCCTCGACGGGGTCGCCCAGGGGCAGCCCTTCGGGGCACTGCTCGGCTACCGGCTGGAGCGACGGCTGCACGACGAGGGCGAGGCGCCCGGCTCGACGCTGGTGCTCGACCGGTTCGTCGCCCCGCTGCGCGCCAAGTGGTCGGTGCAGGGCGTGCAGCACCCGGGCACGGGAGCCCAGGAGTTCATCGGCGCCCACGACGTCACCGACGGCGCGCGGCTCGCCGACGTGCCCGAGGACGACGTCATCGCGTATCTGCGGGCGAACTCGGGCGACCCGCGGATGAGCGGCCCGGAGGAGCAGGCCGTCCGGCGGAACCTCGCGGCGCTGCGCGACGACCTCGACGCCGTCGGGGACCTGCTGCTCGCCGAGAGCGTCCACCAGCTGACCCAGGGCAACCCGGACCGGGCCGGCGCCACCCTGGAGTCGCTGGCCGCCGGCGGACAGCCGCCACCGCGGCCCCAGGTGCTCGACACACCGCGCCGGGGCGTCTCGGTGGCCCACCGAGTCCTGGTCGTCGTGCCGGAGGGGGCGCCGCGTGCGACGGGCTGGGACAGCACACCGCAGACCGACCGGCCACGGGCGCAGGCCGAGCCGCGGCTCGACACCTGGGCCGGGCACCAGCTCGGCACCACCGACCGGATCAGACTCCGGGCCGCCTGGCTGCGCCCCGGCCAGGAGGACGCGCCGGGGGTGGCCACCGTCACCGAGCACGCCTGGCCCCTCACCGGGCACTGCGCGCTCGACGTGGTGGCGCTCGCCGCCGGGGGCAGGCTGCGGGCCGCGCTCACCTCCGCGCTCCTCCCGCAGCGGCCGCCGAACGTGCCCGCCGACGCCCTTCCCGTCCTGCGCACGGACCGGGGCGCGGGCTGGTCTCGGACGACCCTGGACATCCTCCAGACGGAAGCGCTCGGCTCGGCGGTCGCCGGGGTGCTCGCGGCCGGCCGGCCCGGCACCGCGGCCGACCTGGCCCACGCGTACACCGCACCGTCGGACGCGGTGGACCCGGAGTTGCACGCCCGGGCGGAGCAGGCTCGCGTCGCCCTCCAGGCCGCCGTGACCGCGCAGGACCTGGACGAGCTCGCCGCGTTCGGGGTGACCGGGCCGCCGGCCGGAACCGCGGAGGAGCGGGCCGATCAACTGGCCGCCGCGCTGCGCGAGGGCCGGACGCGGCTGGCGGCGGCGGACGCGGCGGCGACGCCCGCCGGGCCGCGGGCCGACAGCGCGGTCCTGGAGGCGGTCTTCGGGTCCGGCTTCCGTGCCGTGAGCCTGGTGACGCCGCCCGACGCGGCGGCGCTCGACGCCTCCTTCGGCACCGGACTCGACCGCGGCGGCGATCCCACGCTCGTGCCGGGCGACTGGGCGGAACTGATGGGCACGGTCCGTGCGGGTACCGGCGCCCTCGCCGACCTGCTGCTGCACACCGGGGCCGCGGCGACCGGCATCGGCCACACCCTGCGCATCGGCCAGATGCCCTTCGCGCCCGACGACCGCTGGGTGGGCGCCCCGCGCACCTCCGACGACGACGAGGAGAAACCGGCCACCGGTCTGGTGGTGCACGGCCCGGCCCAGTCGCTCGCCTCGGGAAGCGCCGCCGTACTCGTGGTCGATGCCTGGTCGGACCTGATCCCCGCTCAGCAGCACACGGCGGGCGCCACCTTCCACTTCGACGCGCCCGGTGCGCGCGCCCCACAGGCCGTACTCCTGGCCGTACCGCCGGTGGTCGGCCGGCCCTGGACCCCGGACGTGCTCGCCGACACCATCGGTGAAGCGCTCGACCTGGCGAAGCTGCGTCTGGTGGACCTGGACGCGCTCGGCTGGCTGGGGCGCTACCTGCCCGCCGCCTATCTGCCCGAGTCGGCGATGGGGACGGCGCCCAGCGTGCACATGAAGGACCTGATGATGCGGCCGGATCTGGCCACGGTCATGGCGCAGCTGATCAAGAAGGAGTCCTGATGACGTTCGACGTCATGGCCTTCGGCCAGTTCCACCGCGTGGAACCGGTGGTCCGGCCGAGCGGCACCGGCGGTCAGCTCGACGAGGCCCTCGCCGCCCGGGTCGCCGACCCGCTCTTCCTGCTCGCCCGGCAGTGGCAACTGGCGGAGTTCGCGGGCGAGGACACCGGTTCGCCCGTCAGGTGCCGGATCAGTGCCGAGAGCACCCCGCTCGACGCGTTCCGCGCGGGCGGCGACGCGCCGGGCGTCAGCCTGCCGAAGGGCATGCCGCTGGAGTACCTGGCGGAGGCCGGGGCCGCACCGGGCGAGGCCCTCCAGGGGCTGCCGCTGCGAGCCGCCGCCCGGGCCGGCCGGCGCTTCCTCGACACGTTGCGCACCCAGAGCCTTCCGGGCACCGTCCTGGACCAGATCGACGCGGCGGTGCTCGCCAAAGCGCCGCTGCCCGGGCCGCCCGCGAACCCGGACGACGATCCGCTGCGGCGCGACCCGGGCGGGCGGGCCCTGCGCGACGTGCTCGCCGAGCGGGCGCCCGACGGCGTCGCGCTCGCCGGGTACCTGGACGGCGGCTGGCGCCCGCCGGGGCTCACCGGCGCCCAGCGGACCGCCTTCGACCAGGCGGCACAGCTGTGGCGGGACTGGTTCCGGGCCCGGTACCAGCCGCCGGTGGCGTCGAGCTGGGTACGGGAACGGCTGGAGCACCGCTTCGCGGTCACGGCGGCGCCGGGCGGGCGGCCCGTGACGCTGACGGCGCCCGAGTACACCGGCGGCACCGCCGACACATACCAGTTCGACCTCGACGTCGGTACGACACCGCTGCCCGAACCGGACGGCGGCACGCCCGCGGAGGTGCTGCCCACCCGGGTCACGTATCCGGGCATGCCGGCCGAGCGCTGGTGGGAGTTCGAGGACACGACGGTCAATCTGCCCGCCATCGGGGCGGGCGTGCCGGACCTGGCACGGCTGCTGGTCGTCGAGTTCGCGAACATCTACGGCAACGACCACTGGATGGTCCCGGTGGAACTGGCCACGAGCGCGCTGCACCGGATCGCCGGGCTCACGGTCGTCGACACCTTCGAGGACGAGACGACCGTCCACCCCGTCGAGGACGACCACTGGTCGGTGTTCCGGCTGACGAACGCCCAGGACGGCACGCCCGGACCGCCGTTGCTTCCGCTGCTGCCGTCCGCCTCGGCGCGCCTGGAGGGCACCGCCGTGGAGGAGGTGCTGTTCGCCCGCGACGAGATGGCCAACCTGGGGTTCGCGATCGAGCGGACGGTGCAGAGCGCCACCGGCCGGCCGCGGGCGCGCGGCGACGAACCACCCGACGACGATCCACAGGTGCCGCCGACCGACCCGACGGCGCTCGCCTACCGGCTGGTCACGGCGGTCCCGGCGCACTGGATCCCGCTGGTGCCGGTGCCGCTGGCGACGGGCTCCGCGGCGGTGTGCCTGCGACGCGGACAGATCCCCCGGTTCGGTCCGGACGGCACCCGGCTGCCGCAGCTCAAGGCGGCCGGCCGGATCCTGGAGCCGGAGGCGAAACGGGTGTTCTTCCGCGACGAGGAGGTCCCGCGCTCCGGAGTGACGGCCGGCCGGGTGCCGGTGGTGGCGCGCGGCGAGGACGGCCGGACCTACCCGTGGGTGGGCCGACGGGTCAGGGCCGGCCGGGGCGAGGCGTCCAGCGCACTCGCGTTCGACGGCGCCGTACCACCCGGGGGGACGTCGGGATGAAGGCGAACATGTACGCGATGGCGATGGCCGTGACCTCCGACGCGGTGGAGATCGTCGCGACGGACTCCACCGGACGGCTGTTTCGCTGGGACCGGGTGGGCGAGACCCTCCTGGCCGGTCCGGTGCCCCTGGTGCCCCACACGATCTGGGGCATGGTGCTGACGCCCGACGACCGGGAGGTCGTCACCGCGTCCAGCGACGGCATGGTGGGCCGCTGGGACCGGCTGACCGGCCTCTCCGTGGCCGCGCCGATCGCCGCCCACGAGGGCCCGGTCCTGGCCCTGGCCCGTACCCGCGACGGCGACGAGATCGTCTCCGCCTCCCAGGACGGCACGGTCCGCCGCTGGCAACGGTCCACCGGAGCGCCGCTCGGCGAGCCGCTGCGCGGACACACCGGCACGGTGCAGGCGGTCGCCGTCACCCCCGACGACGAAGAGATCGTCTCGGGCGGGGTGGACGGCACCGTACGACGCTGGGACCGGACATCCGGCACACCGATCGGCGGGCCGCTGCTCGGCCACGGCGGTCCCGCCCAGGTCCTCTCGGCGGGCTCCGCCGGGCGGCGGTTCGCCTCCGGCGGCATCGACGGCACGGTGCGCCGCTGGGACCGCGACACCGGGCGGCAGGTCGGTGGCCCGCTGGTGACGGGCTCACCGGTGCGGTCGCTCGTGCTGACCGCGGACGGCGAGATCATCGCCGGCTGCGCCGATGGCACTCTGCACCGATGGGACGCGAACGGACAACTCGTCGGAGCGGTCCTCCAGGCCCACGGCGACGCCATCTGGGCCATGGCGACGACGCCGGACGAGTCCGAGCTGATCACGGCCGGCTGGGACACGATCATCCTGCGATGGGAGCGGATCGCGGGGGTGCCGCTCCGGCCGGCGCGGGCGGAGACCCGGATCGAGTCCGTGCCGCGCATGGAGCTCCGTGGCAGTACGCCCTTCTGACCCCTCTCCTCTGTTTCGACGGGAGCCTCGATGCCGGCCATCTCCATCGACACCTCGCAGTTGACCTACCCCTTCGTCGCCGTCTCCGGAGCCGGCGGCGGGGCCCGGCACGGACTTCGGGACGGTCTCGTCGACGGGGCGGCCGATCCGCCGCCCGAGGTACGGCTGCCCGTCGGCTCGGGTTACCGGCTGCGGCTCGGCGAAGGCACGACCGCCGCCGTCGTCTTCGACGTACGCGGCAACGGCACGCTGGACTTCGCTCCGGAGTACGACGCCTTCCTCGCCGGCCGCGGCACGCGGCGGCTGGCCGTACGCGGGGTGCCGGTCCTCGTCGACGCCCGGGGCCTGGACCATCCGCTCACCCCGGACCTGCCGGGCGCGGCTCCGCTGGCGTCGGACCGGACGCACGAGCTGCGGCTGCTGCCTGCTCCGGGGTACCGGCTGCGGGTCGAGGCGGGCACCGCCGAGGGCGGCCTCGGCTTCTCCGTCACATCCGGTGGAAAGGTCCGGCTCACGCCCGAATCGGCTGGTTTTGCCCAGGCCGTCGAGAACACCCTGACGGTCCGGGGACGCACCGTCACCATCGATGGTCGCGGCCTCTCCCACGGCCTGCTGCCGGTCGGCGTTCCGGACGCCGCCGCGGGGGCCTTTCTTCCCCCGGTCACCGTGCACCGGCTCACGCTGCTCCCGGCCGCCGGGTACGTCTTCCACGCGGGCCCCGGCGTGCCGGCCGACTTCTCGTACACGGTCCGTCCCGACGGGACGGTGGACTACGACATGTCCTGCGACCGGTTCCTGACGGGGCGCGGCACGGACACCCTCGTCGTGGGCGGCTTCCCGGTGGTCCTGTCCGCGGCCGATGCGGACAGCGACCTCCTCGGTCTCGCGGCCCTCGACGGCCGGCCGGATCCGGCGCCCCGCGCCCCCCGCGAACTGACCGCCGTCCTCGTGCCGGCGAAGGGCTATCAGCCGCGTACCGTGCACGGCGTGTGCAGCGGCTTCCGCGTCGCCCGCGACGGCACCCTGAGCGTCGATCCGGCGGACGCCGATTCCTACGGCGCCAGGACCGTCGGCCTCGCGACGGCCGTGACGGTCCGGATCGCCCGCACGGTGCCCGGCGGACCGGCGCCCCGCGGCAACGTGACCTTCACGACGGACGGGCGGCTCCTCGGCACGGTCCCCCTGGACGAGGTGGGCCTGGCGAGCCTGCGCACGGCGGCCGTGCCGAGGGGCGTCCGGGAGGTCGTCGTCGCGTACGAAGGGGACGGCGAGCACCGCCCGTGCACCGCGATGCTTCCGCTGCCGGACGGGGAACGGCGGCCGTACGGGCCCTAACCGGTGGGCGGCTCCTCGGGGTTGGGGACCGGAGGGGACTCGCTGACGATCCGCTTGCCGTCCAGGGTGTAGTCGCGGTGCCGCCGCCGGGGCGTGTAGCCCTCGGGGCAGAGCCTTCGGCCCGCCACGGCCTCCGAGGCCGGGGACGGCGGGGGCATCGGTGCGTCGGGCGGCGGTGGCGCCGCGGTGCGATCCCTCACCAGGTCGATCCGGACGCACTCGACGTCCGGATCCACCTCGGAGGGAATCACCTCGGGGCGGTCGTCCCTCGCCGGGTTGTCACTCGACGCCACCTGGTCCTCCCCAGTAGAAGTTCGATCCCCAGGTCGTCGTCCCGGAGAAGTCGGCCGCGATCTGATAGGCGTTCGGGTTGGTCTGCGAGGGATAGCCCACCAGCGGCTGCATCGTGCCGGCCGCGTCGGACTGGTAGGCCATGTTGCGCATGTAGGCGGCGTGGCTCCAGCCCTCGTACGGGAAGTGCCCGCTGCCCATCTGGGTCCAGGTGGCTTCGGGGTGGTGGACGAGGTCGTCGTCGATCTCACCGCCCCAGTCGACGACCCCCGCCTGGTTGTACAGCCCCGAGGCGTTGAACAGGCTGCGCGGGTAGCCGCCCATCCATTCGTTGCCGATGCGGACCCACCACTTGTCCAGGTACAGCATGACCTTGATGGACAGTTCGTACTGGTCGCCGCCGTAGACGCTCTCCGCCATCCGTATGCCGGGGTAGACCGTGCTCGACAGTTGCTCCCAGCCCTTGACGTCCCGGTTGTAGCCGCCGAGGTAGTCGCCGCTCTGCGTGTAGTTGTTGGTGGTGTAGAAGATGAACAGATGCGGATACCAGTCGCCGTAGAGGTCGTAGTAGGTCTGCACGCCCACCTCGACGGTCTGCACGTCGGTTCCGACCCCTGATCCCCCCACCACCCACAGCTGGCCCAGGGAGAACTCGTTCGACCACTGGACGTAGGGTCGCCATGTGTTGATGACGCCCTCCGTGCCGTAGTGGAACACCGGCTGGCGGGCGTGTGCGTACTTGTGCACGTCGGGGGCGACGGCGGGCGAGGTGAAGCCGAGGTCGTCCGGCGGAGTGGTCCGCTTCGCGTAGGACCCCTTCGCCAGATAGTCCTGCAGGGTACCGACCGGGGTGATGCGGTCCAGCGGCTTGCGCAGCATCGGGACGGTGCCGGGCGGGCCGGTCTCGGCGTCAGGGTCGGGCGATTCGAACGGCTGCGAGAGCCCGGGACGGTCGGAGTCGTACGGCCGCTCCGGCGGTTCGACGTCGGGTGGTTCGCCGCGGCAGTCGGCAGGGACCCAGTCGAGTTCGTCCCCGTCGGCCGTCGTGGTGCGGGCGACGGCCTCGCGCCGGGCGTACTGGTCCTTGAAGTACTGCCGGATCTCCTCCAACCGCTCTTCGTCCGCGCGATCCAGGTCCCGGCCGGCTCTCGGCCGGGGCGGGGTCCGGGGCGCGTCGGGGTTGCGCAGAATCCTGCCGGCTTTCATCGCTCTCTCCTAGATGATCGTTCGCGGTGGCGACGTCGGGGTGGTCGAACGAGGTCGCCGTGGTCCATCGGTGTCGAAGAGACCGGGGCCGAAGTCCCGGGACAACCGACCCGAGGCGGGTCGTCCTGTCGTAGATGTTTCCGGCCACGAGGACATGTCCCGGGAACCGGGCGGCGGTCGGTTCGGCGTCCGCCGTCGTGACGAAGCCCAGCGTGGCGTCGTTCAGCCGGATGTCGCCGATATCGCGGAACAGATCCACGGATGGCATACTGCGCCACCTCGTCTCAGCTCCACGTTGGGCACGTCGTTCCATGGTGGTGCCCTCGGATGCGGGCGGCACATCGGTGCGCGGGAGTTCGGTGTGGCCAGGGCGTATGGTGGGGGGACTTCCTCCCGCCGTCGTTCGCGTCTCGCACCGCTCGATGTCCTGTTCCAGCAGCGGCTCACGTGGCCGCTTCCCACCGTCCTCCGGACCCATCCGCCGGGATGGCGGAGCCGGGCCGCGTGGGCTCGTGCCCAGGAGGTCCGCCCACAGGCATCTCGCCGGTGTCGAGTGCGGGCGGGGAGGTCGCGAACACGACCGACCGCTGATGTCCATTCTCCTCCCACCCGGAGGCAGGCGCAGCTCGATGCCTGCGCGGTCGTCTCCGGACGGGCCACAGCGATGCAACCCCTTCGGGTCGGCTTCAGGATTTCTCGTCGCCCTGCCGTGTCCCCGCCCGTGTGGCGCCGCCCGGCCCGTCGCCCGCCTCGTCCGAGCCGCCGCCGACGACCGTGCAGTGCAGCGAGTTGTCCAGCACATCGGCCACGATCGTGTCGCCGGGTCCGGCATCGCCGCCCAGCAGCAGCGACGCGATGCGGTTGTCGAGCTCCGACTGGATCGTGCGCCTGAGCGGGCGGGCGCCGAACTCCGGCTGGTGGCCGTGGGCGATCAGCAGCTTCTTGGCGGCCTCCGTCACCTCCAGCTCCAAGCCCTGCGCGTGGACCCGGCGCCTGCTCTGCTCGAGCAGGTGGTCCACGATCCGTGCCAGGTCGTCCTCACCGAGACCGTGGAAGATGATGATGTCGTCGATGCGGTTGAGGAACTCGGGCAGGAACCGCGTCCGCAGCTCGCCCATCAACTCGTCCCTGAGCTCCGACACATCGCCCCTGTGATCGAGGATGCGATGCGCACCGATGTTGGACGTCATGATGACGACACAGTGCCGGAAGTCGACGGTGCGGCCCTGGGCGTCCGTCAGCCGTCCGTCGTCGAGGATCTGCAGCAGCGTGTTGAAGACATCGGGGTGCGCCTTCTCCACCTCGTCGAACAGGACCACGCTGTAGGGCCGGCGCCGGACCTTCTCGGTGAGCTGGCCCGCCTCCTCGTACCCGACGTATCCCGGCGGCGCACCGACCAGCCGGGCGACCGTGTGCTTCTCCTGGAACTCGCTCATGTCGAAGCGGACCATACGGTTCTCGTCACCGAACAGCAGCTCCGCGAGTGTCTTGGCCAGTTCGGTCTTGCCCACGCCGGTGGGGCCGAGGAAGAGGAAGGAACCCACGGGGCGATTCGGGTCGCCCATGCCCGACCGGCTGCGGCGCACCGCCTGCGAGACCGCGGTGACCGCCTCGTCCTGGCCGACGATGCGGGAGTGCATCTCCTCCTCCAGCTTGAGGAGCTTCTCCTTCTCACCGGCCGTGAGCTGGGAGACCGGGATGCCGGTGCGCCGGGAGACCACGTCCGCGATGTCGCGGGCGGTGACGGAGACGACGCCCTCGCGGCGTTCCTCGATGCCCGCGAGCTCGCCCTCGACCTCGGCGATCTCCCTCTTCAGCTCCGCCGCCCTGTCGAAGTCCTCGGCCGACACGGCCTGATCCTGTTCCCGCCGCAGCTTGGCGATCCGGTCCTCGCGGCTGACGACCTCGGTGGAACGGCTCGCGCTGCGCAGCCGCACCCGCGCGCCCGTCTGGTCCATCACGTCGATCGCCTTGTCGGGCAGGAACCGGTCGCTGATGTAGCGGTCGGAGAGCTCCGCCGCGGCGGCCAGCGCGCCGTCGGCGAACCGGACCTGGTGGTGCGCCTCGTACGCGTCGCGCAGCCCCTCCAGGATCTGCACCGTCTCCTCCACGGTCGGCTCCGGCACCAACACCGGCTGGAAGCGCCGTTCGAGCGCGGCGTCCTTCTCGACGTGCTTGCGGTACTCGTCGATCGTCGTCGCACCCACCACGTGCAGTTCGCCGCGCGCGAGGGCGGGCTTGAGCATGTTGCCCGCGTCCATGGAACCCTCGCCCGTCGCGCCCGCGCCGACGACCGTGTGCAGTTCGTCGATGAACAGGATGATGTCCCCGCCCGCCGTCCGGACGTCCTCGATGACCTTCTTCAGACGTTCCTCGAACTGGCCCCGGTACTGCGCCCCGGCCACCAGACCCGACAGATCGAGCGAGACCACCCTCTTGTCCTTCAGGGCCTCGGGGACCTCGCCGGCCACGATGCGCTGGGCCAGCCCCTCGACGATCGCGGTCTTGCCGACCCCCGGTTCCCCGATGAGCACGGGATTGTTCTTGGACCGCCGCGAGAGGATCTCGACGGTCTGCTCGATCTCCTCGGCCCGCCCGACCACCGGGTCGAGCTTCCCCGTCTTCGCCTCCTCCGTCAGGTCGCGTCCGTACTCGTCGAGGGTGGTGGCGGGTTTCTTTGCCTCGGCCGGCGCCCCGTTCGCCCGGGCCGTGTGCTCCGTGAGGTCCACCAGCTTTCCGACGTCCTGGCCCTCCGCCCCCAGCAGGCGCGAGGCGCCCGAGTCGGGGTCGTCCAGCAGCGCGCCGAGGATGTGCTCGGGACCGATGTAGGACACACCGGCCGCCTGCGAGCGGGCGTACGCGGCGGTGAGGGTGCGCTTGGCGGCGGGGGTGAGACCCGGTTCCGCGGACGGTTCGCCCGATTCCCGGGGAAGGATCTCCGCGATCCGGGACGCGAGCGCCTCCGGGTCCGTGCCCGCCTGGGCGAGCAGCGTACGCGCCGGGTCGACGTTGGTGGCCGCCCACAGCAGGTGCTCCGTGTCGAGGTCGGACGTCCCGTCCTCCATCGCCCGCTGCCCGGCCAGATTGAGGAGGCGCAGCGAGGACTCGGTCAGCAGCCGTCCGATCGGGACTCGCTGCACCGCCGGGGGCGACGACGCGGGCGACATACCGAAGAACCGGTTCAGCAGATCGCTGAACGGGTCGGACGAGCCGAAACCGAATGACGACATCGACATGGCAGCTCCTGGTACGGCGACGGTTTCCCTCCACCAAATCGCGATGCCACGTATGCCGCAAGCGGGGCTAATGTCCAAGAAATGCGGACGAATTCCCCGCCCTTCGATGCGCCGCCGTCAGGGGGGACCGCCGCCGGTGGGGGCGGTTCGGCGCGGGCCGTCCGGGACGCGCGACGAGCGGGGCGTGCGCGTCGGCGGAGAAGGCGATGTCGATCAGGCGGAAGTGCGCCATCGGTGTGGCGGCCTTCCCCGCGGCGCCGAGACCGATGTCCCCGGGAAAGCGCCCCGGCGTCCCCGAGAAGGGATCCGATGTCCTCAGGTTTCCGGCGAAGGGGGCGGGAGTGCACCGGGCACCCCGCCCCACTCGCGCGAACGCCGTTCCTCCCGGAGACGATCGCCCGTCCGCGTTCCGCGGCGCCGGAGTCACTCCGCGGTGCCGAGCTCCCAGAAGCGGAAGACCGTCGAGGTGTCCAGGCAGTTCTGCAGCCCCCGGACGCTCTCGTGGGCGACCGCGTACTGCTGGCCCTGCCAGAGCGGCAGGAACGGCAGCTCCCGCGCCACGATGTCCTGCAGCTTGATGAAGTCCTGCCGGGTTTCGGCGCGGTCGGTCACGGAGGAGGTGCGCGGGATGATCTGGTCCGATATCTCCTTGTTCTCGTAGTTGTTCGACAGCACGTTGTTCTCGCCGAAGAACGGCTGGGTGAAGTTGTCGGGGTCGGGATAGTCCGGCACCCAGCCCTTGACGTAGACGCCGTACTTGCCTGCGGCGATGTTCTTCTCGTACTGGCCGAACGGGACGGACTTCATGTCGGCCTCGAACAGCCCGCTCCGGTTCAACTGGTCCGCTATGGTGCGCAGTTCGTCATCCGTGGCGGGACCATATCGACTCGGGGTGGACCAGAGCGTGAGCTTCACCTTCTCGGTGATTCCGGATTCGCGCAGGACGTTCCGCGCCTTGTCCGGCTTCGGACTGTCGCCGTACACGTCGAAGAACGAGGTGCCGTGGCCGGTGATGCCGACCGGGACCGCCGAGTAGAGCGGCGTCGCCGTGTCCTGGTACACCTTGCTGACCAGGGAGTACCGGTCGACGAGATGGGCGATGGCCTTGCGCACGGCGAGCTTGCCGACGACGGGATCGGCGACGTTGAAGACCAGGTGCTGGACCTCGGCGCTGCTGCCCTGCACCACCGTGATGCCATCCTTCTTCGCGGTGGCCGAGGAGTCCAGGGCGGCTATCGCCTTGGCGGTGAGACCGCGGTAGGCGATGTCGACGTCGTCCTTCTCCAAGGACGACCTCAGCGCCTGCTGATCGCCGCGGAACAGCTTCAGCGTCACCCCGGAGTTCTTCACCTCGGCGTTTCCGTGGTAGCCGGAATAGACCGAGAAGTCGGCTTCGGACTTGTCGATGGAGTCCAGCTTGTAAGGTCCCGAGCCCACCGTCTTGCCGCCCCCGAGCAGGCGGTCCTTCGGATAGACCTGGTGGTCCACGATGGAGCCGGCACCCGACGCGATCTTGCTGGGGAACGTCGCGTCGGGCACCTTGAGGTGGAACACCACGGTCTTGTCGTCCGGGGTGTCGATCGACTTGATGGTGGACAGCATCGGCGACGGACCGGCCGGGTCGTCGATCGCGATCGTACGGTCGAAGGAGAACTTCACGTCCTTCGACGTGAGACTGTGGCCGTTGCTGAACTTCAATCCGTCGCGCAGCGTGCAGGTGTAGGTCTTGCTGCCGTTCGAGAACCCGCACTCCTCCGCGGCCTCCGGCACGGGGGTGGAGGAAGCGGGCGGGAAGCTCAGCAGGGACTGGAACACGTTGTTGAACAAAAGCCAGGACCCCGGGTCGTACCCCGAGGCCGGGTCCGTGGCGAGGATGCCGTCGGACATTCCGACGACGATCCTGTCCTTGCTCTCGGACGGCCAGATCTGGTCCTCGGAGCCGCAACCCGTCAGCAGCACCGCTGTCATTCCCCCGACGATCAGAGTGCTCGACCGCCTCGTACGATCCATCACGGAAAGTGCTCCATACTGTCGGCCGGCCGCGAGGGTGTCCCCGGACAACCGGATCGGGTCAGGAAGTACTGCGCACGCCGCGACCAGACACTCGGCCCGGTCGGGCGTGTTGGTGCGGACCGAGCGGACTGCCGGGACTCGGTGTTCGACAGGAATTGTATGCACGGTGACTGACAGTCAGCTTCCGCTTGGTGAACGGTAATCGGCCGAACGGCGAACACGCCCTGGAGGAAGGGTGGATGGGCCGTGCGACAACAGGCGGCCGCGAAGGTCGTTCGCCGCCGTGCCGAAGGCGGGAGCGCGGCCGTCTCGCACGACCCCGCCCGCTCACGGAACGGGCCCGTCCCCCCGGGCTGTCACGGCCCGGCGGGGTTCCATTTCCCCGGGCAGGAACGTCACATGGGGCGCTCCCGTGCGGGGGTGGACGACGACCTCGCCCGCCACCTCGTAGACCTCGCGCAGCAGTTCCGCGGTGATCACCTCTGCGGGCTGGCCGGACGCGACGACCTCGCCCCCGCGCAGCACGTAGAGGCGATCGCAGTAGTACGCCGCGAGGTTGAGGTCGTGAAGCGCGACCAGAACGGCGGCGGGGAGCCGGCGCAGGATGCCGAGGACGTCGAGCTGGTGGCGTATGTCCAGATGGTTGGTGGGTTCGTCGAGGACGAGCAGCGAGGGCTGTTGGACGAGGGCGCGGGCGATGAGCACACGTTGGCGCTCGCCGCCGGAGAGCCGGTCGAAGGAACGGTCGGCGAGCGAGGCCGCGTCCACGGACGCGAGGGCGGACGCGATCAGCCGGGCGTCCTGTGCGGTGTCGCCGTCGAACAGGCCCTTGTGCGGAGTACGCCCCATGGCGACCACCTCACGGACCGTCAGGTCGAAGTCGGCGACGGGCTCCTGGACCACCGCGGCCAGGGTACGGGCCAGTGTGCGCACGGGCAGGCGCCAGACATCGGTCCCGTCGACCCGTACGTGTCCGGTGTCGGGTCGCAGCACGCGGTAGACGGCGCGCAGCAGACTGGACTTGCCGCTGCCATTGGGGCCGACCAGCCCCACGACCTCGCCGGGGCGGGCGGTCAGGGAGACGTCCCGGACCAGGCGGTGCGCACCGGCGGACAGGGTGACCCCGTCGACGGACAGGGCGCCGCCGTCGACGGCGCGTTCGACCGGGTCGCTCATGCCGCTCCCCGTTCGCCGTTCCGCCGGGCGTCACGGCGCATGAGCCAGAGGAAGAAGGGGCCTCCGCACAGCGCCGTGAGCACCCCGACGGGAAGTTCCAACGGCGCCGCGACCGTGCGGGCGGCGATGTCGGCCCAGATCAGGAAGACGGCTCCGCCGAGGGCGGCCGTCGGCAGCACGCGACGGTGGTCGCCGCCGACGACGAGCCGCACGGTGTGCGGCAGCATCAGCCCGACGAAACCGATCGGCCCGGTCGCCGCGACCAGGACCCCGGTGACGAGGGACAGCAGGACGAACATGCGGACCCGGAACCGGGCCACGTCGAGTCCCATCGTGCCCGCGGACTCCTCGCCGGCCAGCAGCAGGTTCAGGTGCCGTGCCTGTACCAGCAGGACGGCGATGCCGAGCAGCAGGGCGGCACCCGGCAGCCAGAGCGTGTCCCAGCCGACGCCGCCGAGGCCGCCGAGGGTCCAGGCGAGGACGGCACGGGCCTCGTGGCCCCGGCCGGTGGTGAGCAGCAGCAGGTTCGTCACCGCGGTGAGCACCGACGCCGTCGCCACACCGGACAGCACGAGCCGCACCGAGGTGATGCGTCCGCCGGTGCGCGCGGTCGCGTACACCACCAGCAGCGCGCCCAGGGCGCCGGCGAACGCGGCGGCCGGCAGCGAGACGGGCCCGAGCGCGCCCATGCCGAGCACGATCACCGTGACCGCGCCCAGCGACGCGCCGGAGGACACGCCCAGCAGGTACGGCTCGGCCAGCGGGTTGCGGATGAGGGCCTGCATGGCGGTGCCCACCACGGCCAGCCCGGCGCCGGTCACGGCACCGAGCAGCACCCGCGGTGCCCGCACGTCGAGGACGATCGTCTCCCGGGCGCGGGTCCAGGACGGCTCCTGCCAGTCGGCGCCCAGCGCGTGCGTCACGATGCCCCACACCTGGCCGGGCGGCACGTGCACCGAGCCGATGGCCAGGCCGGCGGTGGCGGAGCCCACCAGCAGCAGCGCGAGGACGGTCAGCACGAGGGGGAGGGGCACGCGCCGCGACCGGCCGCCGCGGCGCGGGAGCCACGCCCCCGCTCCGTCGGCCGCCCCCTCGGTCGTCCCGTCGGGCGGGGCGGCCCTCACGGGCGCTCCCGTACCCGCCCCCGTCACCGGAAGCTCTCGGGATGCAGGCCGCGTGCCAGGCCGTCGACCGCGTACGCCGACCGGATGCCGACGAGGGTCGCGGTCAGCGGCAGGACCACGAACCGCTTGTTCCTGATGGCCGGGACGTCGGCGAGGGCGGGCTGCGAGAGCAGGAACCGCTTCTTCTGCTCGACGCTGCCGGAGCCCGCGTAGTCGTAGATCATCACGACCTCGGGCTTGCGGGCCACGACCTGTTCCCAGGAGACGTCCCCGAAGACGTCGTCGAGGTCCGCGAAGATGTTCCGGCCGCCCGCCAGCCCGATCAGGTCGTTGCCGAGCCCCTTCCCACCCGCGGTGAAGGCGGTCTTCTCGCCGCTGTCGTAGACGAAGACGGGCACGTCGGGCCTCTTCCCCACGGCCGCGACGGCCTTGTCCACGCGCCCCCTCAGATCGGCCACCAGCGCGGAGGCGCGGTCCGGGACGCCGAAGACGTCGCCGATGGTGGTGATCTCGTCGTAGGTGTCCCGCATCGTCACCCGCTTCTTGCCGCAGTACTCGCGGTTGAGGTAGGTGTCGATGCCCGCCTCGGCGAACGCCTTGCGCGACCGGCCCTCGTTCTCGGCGAACGCGCTGCCGTAGCCGCCGTAGACGAAGTCCGGCTCCGCGTCCAGGACGGTTTCGAAGGACGGCTCCCGCTTCGCCAGTTCGGGTACGGCCGCGAAGTCCTTCCGCAGCTCGGGCAGGACGGCCGAGTCCGGGAAGGCGGTACCGACCATGCGGTCCTTCAGTCCCAGGGCGAGCAGCAGTTCGGCGGGGTGCTGATGGATGGTGACCACGCGCGAGGGCGGTTTGTCGTACGTCGTTCTCACACCGCAGTTGTCCACGGTGACCGGGAAGCCCTCGACCGACGACGCACCGGCCTCCGGTTTCCGGGGTGAGCCGGCGGTGCCGCAACCGGCGGCCGACAGGACGGTGGCCAGGGCCATGACCCCGGCGACGACGCGCGGGGCGCGCAGGCTGCGGGCAGAGGGAGAGCAGGGGCGGCGGCGGGGTATGCCGAAATACACGTAGAGCCTCCTGGGGAGTCCGCGCTCCTCAAAACGGGCCCGCGACAGGCCAGTGTCCTGACTCCCGGATCGACGTTCCCCCCGCCTTCCCGCGCGGCGCGCAGTGGCATGTCGAAGGGTTGCACTCCCCGGTCACAGTGGCGGGACCGTGCCGGATTCGCACCGGCTTCCTGTCTCCCGTCGCGGCGATGACCTGCCGATATTACGGTTGTCCGACGTCGGCGCACAAAGGGCGCCCATGTGAGTGATCGCACGCCGAGGAACCCGGGCCCGTCTCCCGGCCGTCCCCGCCCCTTCCCGGCGCGGCCGGGGGGCGCGATGCGGGAGGCCGAGGGCGACCGGCATCGAAGGTGCGGGGGCCGGTCACCGAAGGCACGGGAGTGACCGGCGTCAACACGAGGTTCCTGGTGTCTCGCGGTCGACGTAAAAAGGTGGAAAAGAGGGTAAACCATCGTGCTGTGTGCGACATCCTCACTGGCGTGATGAGCCTGACGGGGACACCCTTCTTCCTGGCCACGATCGCGCTGGTCATGGTCAGCGTGCTGCTTCCTCTGTTGCTGTGGGGGCGGGTACGGGGTCCCGCCGTGGTACGAGGCGCGAGCCGCCTCGCGATGGTCGTCCTCGCGCAGGGGGCGGCCGTGCTGAGTGTCTTCGTGGTGGTCAACAACACCAACGGCCTGTACGACAGCTGGGCCGATCTGCTCGGCACCGGACACCATGTCGTCGCGGCCCCGGACCTCGGACGCGACGGACTCGGAAGTCACAAGGACCTGGCGAACGAGCCGAAGGTCGTCCAGGAGTTCGACCCGGTGCACGACGCCCGGATGGGGCGCAACGTCCGCGTCACCCAACTGCGCGGCCGGGTGTCGGGGGTGCGCGGCGAGGTGTACGTATGGCTGCCGCCGCAGTACGACCAGCCGGCCTTCCGGCACCAGAGGTTCCCCGTGGTCGAACTCCTCGGCGGCTTCCCCGGTTCGGCGAAGGCGTGGTTCAGCAGCCTGCGGGTCCAGGCGCAGCTGGAGGCCGGGATGCGGAGCGGCGAGATCGCCCCGTTCATTCTCGTCGAACCGCGCACCAATCTGCTGGCCGGTCAGGACACCGGATGCGCCAATGTGCCGGGCGTCGTGGACGCCGAGTCATGGCTCAGCGTGGACGTCCGGCAGATGGTGATCGACACCTTCCGCGCACGGGGCGGCGCGAAGGGGTGGGCGGTGGCCGGCTACTCGGCCGGGGCGCACTGTGCCGTGAAGCTGGCACTCGCCCACCCCGACCGGTACCGGGCCGCGGTGGGCCTGTCCGGCTACAACGACCCGGCCGCCGAACGGGTCTCGCTCACGGCCCGCGCCCCGGAGCTGCGGCGGGCCAACAACCCGCTGTGGATCCTGCGCCATGCGACCACCCCTCCGCGCGTCGCGCTGTATCTCTCGGGCGGACGCGACGACGGCTACCGCGACGGCCTCGCGCTGCGGCGCGCGGCGGCACCCCCGACACGGGTGGTGGTGGCCCGGGTGACCGGGCCGCACACCATCGGCCTGTGGAAGCGCCAGGTGCCCCAGGTCTTCCGCTGGCTGACGGCCGAACTGTCGCCCGGGGCGGGACGGGTCGCGCCGGCGAAGGGCGTCTGAACCGACAAGAAGCGGTGCGGGAGGGACCGACGGCCCGCGGGGGAGTGGTCGGCGCGGGGGCGTGACGGGCGGTCGGACGCTCGGGACCGCCGCCGTCCGTCGTCATGTCGGCCGTCCGTCGCCATGCCGGTCGGGCGTCGGCCGAATGGAGTCGTCGGGCCGTCCGGCCGGGCGATCGTGACGACGGGGCCGGCGCCTCGGCCGGGGCGCCGGCGGCGGTTCGGCGTACGGGCGGCAACCGCGCTTCGGAGGCCTCGGGCGTGGGCGGACACCGGATTCCGGGGACGGCGGCCGGGGGCGGGGAACGGATGCCGGAGGCCGCGGGGCCGTCCCGCGTGACGATGCCCGATGCGGTCGTCGACCCTACGGTGGTGCCATGGCGGTGAGCAGTGGTCGGAGAAGGGGGGAACGGTCCGGGTTCGGTGTGATGGACGCACTGGTCCTGGTCGTGCTGTTCGTCCTGTCCGTCGTGGCCGCCTCGATCGTGCCGCACGAGCGCGAGTTCTCCTTGCGCTGGCAGGCGGTGGTGCTGGCGGGCACCGGTTGTTCCGCGCTGGTGTGGCGGCGCCGTCACCCGGTCGGTGTACTGGCCGTGGCGGTCGGCTGCGGGGTGGCCTTCCAGGTGCTGGGATTCCGCGAGAGTCCGCTGGTCATCAGCCCCGTCCTGGTGTCGGTCTACACGGTCGCCGCGCGCACCGACCGGCGAGTGACCTTGCTCGCGGCGGTGTCGTCGGTCGCCATTCTGGTGGGCGTCGCCGTGCTGTGGGATCCGCGATCCTGGCTGGCCCCCGACAACGCGGCGATGCTGGCGTGGACGGTGCTGCCCGCTGCCATCGGTGACGGGGTGCGCTCGCGCCGCGCCTATGTGGCCGCGGTGGAGGAACGGGCGGAACACGCGGAGCGCACGCGCGAACAGGAGGCGCAGCAGCGGGTGGCGGCCGAGCGGGTGCGGATCGCGCGCGAACTGCACGACATCGTCGCTCACCACATCGCCCTCATCAACGCCCAGGCGGGCGTGGCGGTCCACCTCGTGGAACGGCGGCCCGAGAAGATCCTGGCCGCACTGGAGGACATCCGGGACACCAGCCGCTCCGCACTCGACGAACTGCGCGTGACCGTGGGGCTGCTGCGGCAGTCCGGCGACCCGGTGACGCCCCGCGACCCGATGCCCGGCCTGGCCCGCGTACCGGCGCTCCTGGCATCGTTCGAGCGGGCCGGACTGAACGTGAGCCACAGCTGGCACGGCGTCGCCGAACCGCTCGCTCCGGCGGTCGACCTGGCCGCGTACCGCATCGTGCAGGAGGCCCTGACCAACGTGCACAAACACGCGGGGGCCGACCACGCCCGGCTGTTCCTGCACTACCGCCCCGAGCGGCTGACGATCACCGTCGAGAACGACGGCCTGACCGGAGCGGACCCGACCCGTCCGGGGACGGGACACGGGCTCATCGGGATGCGCGAGCGCGCCTCCACGGTGGGTGGGCGGCTGTACGCGGGCGCCCGTCCGGAGGGCGGCTTCACCGTGACGGCCGAGCTGCCGTTGCGCCCCGGCGCGGTCATGGGCGAACCACAGAGAAGGGACGGGCATGACGATCCGCGTGCTGCTTGTCGATGACCAGGCCCTGCTGCGGGGCACGTTCAGGATGCTGTTCGACTCCACGGACGACATGGAGACGGTGGGGGAGGCGTCCAACGGGCAGGAGGCGCTGGACCTGACCCGTGCGCAGAGCCCCGACGTGGTCCTGATGGACATCCGCATGCCGGAGATGGACGGTCTCGAAGCCACTCGGCTCATCAGCGAGTCCGACGACCTCACCGAGGTGAAGGTGCTCATCCTCACCACCTTCGAGGACGACGAGCACGTGGCCGAGGCGCTGCGCGCAGGTGCGAGCGGCTTTCTCGGCAAGGGCGCCCGGCCCGAGGAACTGCTCGACGCCGTCCGTACGATCGCCGCGGGCGAGGCCCTGCTGTCCCCGTCGGCGACGCGTGCGCTGATCGGGCGCTTCCTCGCCCAGCCGGATCCGTGCCCGGCGGGCGTGCACGAGCGGCTGGAGTGCCTGACGCGCCGGGAACGCGACGTCGTGGGGCTGGTGGCACTGGGGCTGTCGAACGACGAGATCGCGGCGCACCTGTTCGTCAGTCCGCTGACCGCCAAGACTCATGTCAACCGGGCCATGACCAAGCTGGCGGCCCGGGACCGGGCCCAGCTCGTCGTCATCGCGTACCAGTGCGGTCTGGTGAGTCCCACGACGGAATCGGGGCCTTCGCAGCCGTCCATGCAGTCGTAGTCGCATTTCCGGGAGTGGGCGGGGGCCGGGCGCGGGCGAGGTCGTGGACCCGGGCGCGGACGCCGGCGTGATGCCCTGCCGCCGGGGCCGTTCCGGCCGGTGGTAGGCGGGGGAGACCGGATACCGCAGCCGTGGTAGTCGGAATCGCTGCGGCGGGACGACGCGCGAGGGGCCTCCTCCGGGCGACAGTGGGATGGCGAACGGAGGTGTCGCCATGATCGAAGCCCACGGCCCGGCCGAACGGTACGAGGCGGATGAAGCGACCGGTGTCACCGGCCCGGCATCCACTGCCGTACGCCGCTTCACCGGCACGGGATCCGCTCCCGTCGGCCGCTCCACCGGCCCGGCGATCGAGGCGACCCCGATGGGCGCCCAGCCCGTCCCGACCGGTCGGGCGGCCCCGTCGCCGGACGCCACCGATCGCGTCCGCCCGTCCGGGCGGCGCACCGCGTACGGAGTGTCACTCCTCGGTTCCGGGGTATCCGACCTGCGGACCCACAGCGACACGGGCGCGCCTCCGACACCGTCCGCTGGACGCACGGCCACCGGGAGGCGTCTCCCGGAACCGTCGTTCGCGCCCGGTGATCAGGCCCCCCTCCACCACGACCCCCATGCGCGATTCCCGCGCCCGGACCACTGCCATGACGGCCGCGCGACCGGCACCGCAGCACAGGAAGGACCCCCTCCCATGTTCACTGCCACCAAGAAGCGCAGCACGATCGACGAACGACCGGCCGAGGCGCCCGCCCCCAAGGTTCCCGCGCCCGACACGTCCGGCGGCCACGGCCACCCGGCGCCCCCCCTCACGCACCGGGCCAAGGACGACTTCCGCGCCCCGCCCGCACACCTGCTGCTCCTCCGCGACGCGCTGGCCGACCGCGCCGTCCGCGACCAGGGGGCGGGCACCGGTGGCGGGGCCGGACAGCGCCGGGGCGCACCCTGCCGACGCGTTCGGGCACACTCGGCCGGGACCACGCAGCTCACCCTCTCCCAGTGGGTCAGCAGGACCGCCAGGATCGGGACCACGGCCGACGAGCACGCGGCCGCGAGCTGAGGGGCCCGCCACCGTGAGCCGACGGACCTGCGACCACGAGCCCGACGGGTCGGCCACCGCGAGCCGACGAGCCCGCGGGACGAACGCGCCGACCCGTGGTGACACACCCCGGGGCTGCACGGCGGCGGGCGGAACGGCACCGGGGAACAAGGCCGGTGAGTACCCCTACCCGGCCGACTGCGGCGAGACGACGTCCCAGGTTCCGAACCGGGTCAGCCCGGCCGACGTGGCCGCCGCCACCGAGGCGTGGTTGTCGAGTTGGCACCGGTACTGAGGCTCGTGGTCCCGCGCGAGGGCGTGCCGGGAGATCGCGCGCACGAGGCGGCGGGCGTGGCCCCTGCCCCGGTAGGGCGGCAGCGTCAGTACGCCGAGGTCGGCCAGCGGCGCGTCGTCCCACGGGTACATGCTCGCCACGCACACCAACTGCCCGTCCTCGAAGGCGCCGTGGACCGCCCAGTGGTCCAGCGCGACGAACGCGTCGTCGAGATCCTGTTCCGGGGCTGCCGCCTCGAACCGCTCGAACGCCCGCGCGTCGGCCGCGGTGAGCGGGCGGACCGAGGGGTCGTCCGGCTCATCGAGCAACGCCTTGCGGGCCTCGTGGGTGAAGTAGAAGAGGTTGTCGGCTCCGTGCAGCGAGATGCCGGACACCTCCAGCCGCCGCCGGAAGCCCGCCTCGTCGACCGGCTGTCCTTCCTCCAGACCCATCTCCCCGGCGAGAGCGGGAGTGAGCAGGACACGCGTCCTCCCGTCGGTCGTCGTGAGGACGGTGAGCCGTTCGTCCTCGTCGAGCGCGGCGTCGGTGGTGACGGCGAAGGCGTCGTCGCCGCAGAGGAACCGGCTCGTCGGGGAGGGGGCGAGCCAGAAGTCGGTGACGG
This sequence comes from Streptomyces sp. NPDC001750, assembly GCF_042892615.1. Taxonomy (NCBI): domain Bacteria; kingdom Bacillati; phylum Actinomycetota; class Actinomycetes; order Kitasatosporales; family Streptomycetaceae; genus Streptomyces; species Streptomyces sp. NPDC001750. Next base: position 292,600 of record NZ_JBIAUE010000008.1, read on the forward strand.
TGGAAGCGAACATGTCGGGTGCTTTCCGTTCGTCTGATCGGGTCTGCGTGGTCGGGTGGATCGGGTTTGCGTGGTCAGGCGGCCGCGGAGGCCGCACCGGGGCCGTGTCGCCGGATGCCTCGGGAGGCGCGGTCGGTGGCGGCCCTGCCGTGAGGTCGACGATCCGGGGGCGGACGAGTCCCAGGGCATCAGGGGTGTCAGGGGTCCGTGAGGTCAGAAGCGCTTGACGAGACTGACCGAGCGGTCGGTGACGGTGAATCCCAGACTCCGGTACAGGCCCAGGGCGCCGGTGGGGCTCTCGGAGTCGACGTCCAGCACGGCGCGGCCGAGACCGTCGGTCCGCAGTGCCCGCAGCACATGGGCCAGCATGGCGCGGGCCAGCCCCTGCCCCCGTGCCTCCCGTCGTACCCCCACGGCCGAGATGTATCCGAACGGGCCCCCGCGCAGAGGCCATTCCTCCGGTGACACGTCCACGAGGACGAGGCCGACGACGCGCTCGTCCTCGGATGCGCCGGACGTGCCGGGGGCGACGGCGAGCACGGACAGGTCCGGTCGGAACGCCTTCAGGCGGCCACCGGCGGCCCATTCCGCGACGGTGACCGGCTGGCTGCCCCAGTGGTCGCGGAAGGCGTCGTTCAGCGCGGTCCTGGCCCGCTCCCTCCACTCCTCGCCGTAGGGCACGAGCCGCACCCCCGAAGGGGAAGGCGGCTCGGCGAGCGGCGCCATGAGGTCGCGTTCCAGCTCCAGCCACCACCGGGCGCGCTCGTAGCCGTGCGCCTCCAGGAGCCGGATCGTACGGGTGGCACGGTCGTCCGTGCCCGAGGCCAGCCACCCGGGCAGGGCGGCGTCGCACGAAGCGAGATGCTGGAGGCCACGGGCCTCCTGCCACGCCAGCAGCGCGCTGCCGATGCCCTCGCCACGACGGTCCGGCGCCACCGTTCCGTCGAGTTCCACCCAGAAGATCGTCTCCGGGCTCGCCGGGGCCACGGCCGAGCCGTAGGCGACCGCGCGACCGCCGGAATCGACGGCGATCACCGCGTCGCGCTCGGGGACGAAGGTCTCGCCGGCGAACTCCTCCTCCAACTCGTCCCTCATCACCAGCCAGCGCGGGTGATCGACCTTCCCGGCGGCACGCTTCAGGTCGAGGACCAGATCGATGTCGGCCGCGGTGACCGGTCTCCAGACGAGCCCGTCACCGGCCGTGGGCAGGGCGATGGTCGAAGGGGCGGTCACCCGGTCGCGCAGTGCGCGGGTTTCGGGGCCGTGATGCGGTGTCCCGCTCACTGGGTTCCTTTCTCGGCACCGGCCGTACGCCGTGGGACCGCTGCGGCGGCGGTCCGACATGGGAGCGGGCGTGGAGGCCGCGTGTTCCACAGGGGGTCGCGCCGAGCGGTCATCGCCTCGGCCACGATCGAACTGTTGGGTCTTCGCTCGTCACCGTTCGGATCGTAACGCCTGAAAATCATGGAAAAAACTGAATTGAAACCCGCGGTGTTCGCGTCCGCGACACGGGCGGGACAGGGCCGGGGACCGTTTCCCCCGAGGGCGCGAACCCGGCCTCCGACTGGTGAGTTGGCGGTCGGAGCGCGCGAGCCGCCCGCACACCGGTATTGCTTGTACGCCTTCATCGCGCCGCACTACCGTGCCGACATGGATCTCTTCTCGCGTTCCTGGACGGCGTTGCGCACGGCCGTCGTCGCACTCACGGACGAGTACTTCGCGCGGCCGTCCGGCTGCTCCGGCTGGCTCGTACGGGATCTGGCGTGCCATCTGATCATCGACGCCCAGGACGTCCTGATCACCCTCGCGACCCCCGCCGACACGCAGCCGACCCACGACGCGGTGACGTACTGGGACGTGGCCCGTACGCCACCGACCGGTGCCGACCCGCTCGACGCGCTGACCGTCCGGCTGGCCGCCGCGTACGAGGAACCCCGGCTGCTGAAGCACCACCTCGACGACGTCGGCTCCGCCGCGGGCCGGGCCGCCGGACTCGCCGACCCGGGCCTCCGGGTGGCCACGCAGGACAAGGTGCTCACCGCGGGCGACTTCCTCTCCGCGTACGTCCTGGAATGGACGCTGCACCACCTCGATCTGATCGCGTGTCTGCCGCACGCGGCGCAGCCGCCGGCCGCGGGACTCGCCCGGTCCCGCGCGATGCTGGAGGTGATCGCCGGGTCCCCGTTCCCCGCGTCGTTCTCCGACACGGACACGTTGCTCATCGGTACCGGACGGCGTGCCCCGACCGACGCTCAGCGAGCCGAACTGGGCGAGACGGCCGCTCGACTCCCGCTCGTCATCGGCTGATCGGCGCGGCGGGGCGGAGCATGTGCCGGAGAGGCGAGGGACGCAGACGCGCGGGCGTCCGTCACCCGCCGTCCTCCTTCCGCTCGTCGTCGACGATCTCCGCATCGACGACCTCGTCCTCACCGCCGGCGGGCGTGCCCGCGCCGGCACCCGGTCCGGAGCCATCGGGGGAGGCGCCGTCCGCCCCGCCCCGGGCCTGCGCGTACAGGGCGGAGCCGATCCGCTGCGCGGCCGTGCTCGCACGCTCGGTGGCGGTACGGAGCGCGGCGGTGTCGTCGCCCTTGAGCTTCTCCCTGACCTCGGTGAGCGCCTCCTCGGTCTCCGTGCGCACATCGTCCGGGATCTTGTCGGCGTTGTCCTTCATCAGTTTCTCGGTCTGGTAGAGCAGGGTCTCCGCGCGGTTGCGGGTCTCGGCGGTCTCCTTGCGCTGCCGGTCCTCCTCCGCGTGCTGCTCCGCCTCGCGCACCATGCGGTCGATGTCGTCCTTCGGCAGCGAGGAGCCGCCGGTGACGGTCATCTTCTGCTCCTTGCCGGTGCCGAGGTCCTTGGCGGTGACGTGCATGATGCCGTTGGC
>NZ_JBIAUE010000009.1:0-73809 GCF_042892615.1 Streptomyces sp. NPDC001750
TCCGGTCCAGGCTTTCCTCCGGGCTTTTCCCTTCGGTCTTGCGTTTCCGACTCTATCAGACTCTTTCGTGTCCGATTCCCGGTCGAAGCGGGTTCACCTTCCGGGTCCCACGCTTTCGCGCTTTTCCCTTTCGGCTTTTCCAACCTTACCAGATTCTTTTCCGTTCCGTTTCCGGTCCGAATTTCAATTCCGGTGGCCGCTGGAAGGCCTTCACCTTTCGGCTGATTCGACTTTATCAGAAGCATCCGACCGTTCTGGACGGTTATGCGATCCGAATTGAGAGAATCAAAGATCCTGCAGAAATTACATTCCCGCAGAGATGCGATTGTAGAGGCTAACCGCCTGGCCCGGACCTGTCCAGTCCGTGGCAACCGTTAGAATCTACCTCCCCACGCCGACCGTGTCAACAGCCTCCTGGGGAGATGAGCAGACTAGCAGGTCAGCGGGGGTGCATGCACATCAGGCTGCGACCGGCAGCTCGGCGCTGCGTTCAGAGACGTCGATGTCGCCCCGGTCCCCTGCTCGCGATGCTCGGCCGCCCAGGACGTAGACGTACACGAGGAAGGCCGCCTCGGCCGCGATGCCGATGGCGATACGGGTCCAGGTCGGTAGGCCGGAAGGCGTGACGAAGCCTTCGATGACACCCGAGACGAACAGGATCAGGGCGAGGCCGATGGCCATGCCGATCGCCGCCCGGCCCTGCTGGGCGAGGGCCGAGCGGCGGCTGTACGGGCCCGGGTCGATGACCGTCCAGCCCAGGCGGAGACCGGTGCCCGCCGCGACGAAGACAGCAGTGAGTTCGAGGAGACCGTGCGGGAGGATCAGCCCCAGGAAGACGTCCAGCCGGCCGGCCGACGACATCAGCCCGATGCCCACTCCGAGGTTGAGCACGTTGACGAAGAGGATCCAGATCACCGGGATGCCCAGGAACGCGCCCAGGACCAGGCACATGGCGGCGGCTCTGGCGTTGTTCGTCCAGACCTGGGCCGCGAACGACGCAGCGGGGTGGCTGGAGTAGTAGGTCTCGTACTCCCCGCCGGGGCTGGTCAGGCGGCGGAGCTCGTCCGGGGCTGCGATGGCCGCCTGGACTTCGGGGTGCGTGCCGATCCACCAGCCGATGATCACGGCCAGCAGCGTGGAGAGCACCGCCGTCGGTATCCACCAGTGCCGGGAGCGGTGGACCGCGGCCGGGAATCCGGCGGTCAGGAAGCGGGTGGCGTCGCGCCACGAGGCTCGGCGGGCGCCCGTCACCGTGGACCGGGCGCGGGCCACGAGCTGGGTGAGGCGCGCGATGAGCGCAGCGTCCGGAGCGCTGGACTGGACGAGGGAGAGGTGGGTGGCCGTGCGCTGATAGAGCTCGACGAGTTCGTCGGCCTCCTCGCCGGTGAGCCGGCGTCCCCGGCGCAGGAGGTGGTCCAGACGGTCCCACTCCGCGCGATGGGCGTTCACAAAGACGTCGAGGTCCATGGTCGGCTGCTGCTCCAGGCAAGGGTGTGTTCGGGTTCGTACCGCGGCGGCGTGTTGCGGGTCAGCTTGGCAGACTGAGAGCCCGAGGGGCAGGGAAGACCGGCGAGGGATGGGGCTGGGATGAGTCAACTGGTGACCGGGGACGCGGTCGTACTGGGTCTGCAGCCGGCGAGACTGCCAAGTCGGGCACTAGCTTTGGCCATCGATCTCGTCGTGGTGGGCGCGGCGTTCTTCTTGGTGTCGATCGGACTGACCGTGGCGACGGCGACGCTGGACGAGGCGGCTTTCGCGGCGATATCCGTCGCCGCGTTCCTGCTGGTGCTGATCGGTGGGCCGATCGCGGTGGAGACGCTCAGCCGTGGTCGCTCGCTGGGAAAGCTGGCGTGCGGGCTGCGAGTGGTCCGGGACGACGGGGGGCCGATTCGCTTCCGGCACGCGTTGATGCGTGGGGCCATGGGGTTCGTCGAGATCCTGCTGACATTCGGGGTCGTCGCCTGCATCGCCTCGTTGGTGTCGGAACGGGGGCGTCGCCTGGGGGACGTGTTCGCGGGCACGCTCGTCGTGCGGGAGCGGATATCGGCGGGGCGTGGGACCGTTGTGCCGCCTCCGCCGCCGTGGCTGGTCGGCCGATTCTCCGCGTTGGATCTGTCGGCCGTGCCGGACGGTCTGTGGCTGGCGATACGGCAGTACCTGACGCGGATGCACCAGCTCGACGCGCAGATCGGCCAGTCGATGGCGGAGCGGCTGGCCGGGGAGCTGTCGACGCGGACCGGCGTTCCCGTGCCCGCGGGGGTGCCCGCTGGGGCATATCTGGCGGCGGTGGTGAACGAACGGCAGGCGCGGGACGCACGGCGGGTGGTGACCGCTACCGCACAGCCCCGGGCCGTCCCCAGGACGGCCCGGGGTGGGCCGGGCGCGTCGGGGGCGACGAGCGCGGCGGTTGGTTCGGCCGTACATGCGGAGCGAGTGGCCGGGTACACGGGGCAGGTGGGGCCTACGGAGAGCGCGAGCTCGATGGGCGTGGCCGTACCGCATGCGCCGCCCGGACCGATGTCGCCCGGGAGCGATGCGAAGACGGGTGCTCCCGCGGCCCCGGTGATGGAGAAGGACGGGCGGGGATCCGCCCCGACAGGGTTCGCCCCGCCTGCCTGACGTGGTGGAGTGTGTGCCCCGACGCGCGGTGAGCCCGTGCGAGGCGCGATGTGCTCCGGCTCTAACGCTGTGAGGGTGGGGAGTCGAGGTCCTCGAGTTCGATGCCGGGGGCCGAGAGCACGACGTCACCCGCGATGTGAACGGTGTGCCGCTCGCCCGTGTCCAGGGCGCTGACCTGGTATTCGTCCACGGTCAGGGGGCCGTTGTCAGTGGCGTGCGCTTCACTGTTCACCAGGGCCCAGGACTGGTCGACGGTGCGGGGGGCGAGGACCGGATCCGTGAAGGCGACGAGGCGGACACGGGCCGCGGGGGAATCGGGGGTGAGGCGCAGCAGTCGCGATGTCGCGACGTAGAAAGCGGGGGACGTGCCGGTGAAGGAGTGGGCGCGCACATTGCCTTCCGTGGCATGGACGCCGGTCGGGTCGGTACGGACCCAGGTGACGCCGTCCAGGGCGGCGCCACGGACCTGCCAGCTCGCGGCATGGAGTTCGAGACGGATGGGGCGGCCCAGGTCGTCGAGGGTCAGGTCGACGGAGCCGAGGGGGTCGCCGGAAGGAGCGGTGGTCCGGGAGACATAGCGCCAGCCGGAGGGGCCGGGGGCGCACTGGAAGTGTTCTTCACCGAGGAGGGTGTGGTCGTGGAGATCGTGAAGCGAATATCGACCGCGGGGCATGGGGTCCTTCGGGGTTCCTCGGGCTGAGCCGCCGCGGTACGGGGCAGGCCCCCGACACGGGGGTGCGGGGGCCTGCGCTCGTAACCGCTGCTGGGGCTGTTCCGTCTGTCGGCGGCCCAGGTCATCGGCGGCCGGTGGTGCCGCGGCCGGCCGGTGACGGTGTGCGCGTACGCGGTCGCCGACCGGCCGGAGCGAGGCGGCTCAGTAGCGGTAGTGGTCCGGCTTGTACGGGCCCTCGACCTGGACGCCGATGTAGGCGGCCTGCTCAGGACGGAGCGTCGTCAGCTTGACGCCGAGCGCGTCGAGGTGGAGGCGGGCGACCTTCTCGTCCAGGTGCTTGGGCAGCACGTAGACGTCGGTCGGGTACTCCTCCGGCTTGGTGTACAGCTCGATCTGGGCCAGGGTCTGGTCCGCGAACGAGTTGGACATCACGAACGAGGGGTGGCCGGTGGCGTTGCCCAGGTTGAGCAGGCGGCCCTCGGACAGCACGATGAGGACCTTGCCGTCGGGGAACGTCCAGGTGTGAACCTGCGGCTTGACCTCGTCCTTGATGATGCCCGGGATCTTCGCGAGGCCGGCCATGTCGATCTCGTTGTCGAAGTGGCCGATGTTCCCGACGATGGCCTGGTGCTTCATCCTGGCCATGTCGGTAGCCATGATGATGTCCTTGTTGCCCGTGGTGGTGACGAAGATGTCGGCCTTGTCGACGACCTCGTCGAGGGTGGTCACCTGGTAGCCGTCCATCGCCGCCTGGAGGGCGCAGATCGGGTCGATCTCGGTGATGATCACGCGGGCGCCCTGGCCGCGCAGCGACTCCGCGCAGCCCTTGCCGACATCGCCGTAGCCGCAGACGACCGCGGTCTTGCCGCCGATGAGGACGTCCGTGGCGCGGTTGATGCCGTCGATCAGGGAGTGGCGGCAGCCGTACTTGTTGTCGAACTTGGACTTGGTGACGGCGTCGTTGACGTTGATCGCCGGGAAGAGGAGGGTGCCGTCGCGGTGCATCTCGTAGAGCCGGTGGACACCGGTCGTGGTCTCCTCGGTGACGCCGCGGATCTCGGACGCCAGCTGGGTCCACTTCTGCGGGGACTCACCGAGGGTGCGGGTCAGCAGGGCGAGGATGTGGCCGTACTCCTCGCTGTCCGCCGTCGACGGGTCCGGGACCGCGCCGGCCTTCTCGAACTCGACGCCCTTGTGGACGAGGAGGGTGGCGTCACCACCGTCGTCGAGGATCATGTTCGGGCCGCCGGTGGCGGTGTTCGGCCAGGTCAGAGCCTGCTCCGTGCACCACCAGTACTCCTCGAGCGTCTCGCCCTTCCAGGCGAAGACCGGGACGCCCTGGGGGGCGTCCGGGGTGCCGTTCGGGCCGACGGCGATGGCGGCGGCGGCATGGTCCTGGGTGGAGAAGATGTTGCAGGAGGCCCAGCGGACCTGGGCGCCGAGGGCGACCAGGGTCTCGATCAGCACGGCCGTCTGCACGGTCATGTGCAGCGAACCGGTGATGCGGGCACCGGCCAGCGGCTGGGCGGCGGCGTACTCCTTGCGGATCGACATCAGGCCGGGCATCTCGTGCTCGGCGAGGGTGATCTCCTTGCGGCCGAACGCCGCGAGGGAGAGGTCGGCGACCTTGAAGTCCTGCTGGTTGGCGACCGTTGTCATAACGGGCTGCTCCTCGTGGTGGGTGTCGAGGTGGGCGGCTGGCTCTGCGGGCACGCGGGCACACGGATGCCCGGGCATTCGCAGCGCAGTCCGTCGGAGGCCCTCTCTCCCTCGGCCGGCCCGCGTGCGCGGACCGATCGACCGCCATCAGCAGCGACGTCTGACACTGCCGTCGAATCTACACCGATCGCCCCGGGCGCTCCCAGCCCGCCCGAAATCGCGAGTGGCCGGAAGCGGGCCGTGGACACGGCCGGGCCAGGCCGGAAACGGACAGGGAACGGCCGAAAGAAACGGACCGGAAGGGACCGGGAAAGACCGGATGGGGATCCGGGAGGGATCAAGAAGAGGCCGGAGAGGGGCGGAGCGGGAACACGGGGCGGGGCCCGCCTGCGGCTGCGGCAGGGGCCGAGGCAGCGGGCAGGCAGCTCGAAGACCGTGCGTCCGAAGACCGTGTGTCCGAAGACCGTGTGTCCGAAGAACCATGGATGCGGCCCGAAGACCGCGGGACGGGCCGGAAGGGGACAGCGGATGGGCCGCTGGACGGGTCAGTGGCCGGAATTCGCCGGGGTGTCCGGGGTCTTCCCGGAGGGCGTACCCGGGCCGGCCTCCGGTGCCCCGCCCGGGGTCTTGCCAGGGTTGGCGCCGGCCGCGGCGGCCGCCGCGCTGTAGATGTCCGGCTCCAGATAGATGACGCGGGCGATCGGGACGGCTTCGCGGATGCGTGCCTCGGCGGCGTTGATGGCATGGGCGACCTCGGAGGCGGTGTCGTCGTGCCGCACCGCGATCTTGGCGGCGACCAGCAGTTCCTCCGGGCCGAGGTGGAGCGTGCGCATGTGGATGACGCGGGTGACGGTGTCGCCGTCGACGGCCGCTGCCTTGATCTTCTCGACCTGGTCGGCGCCGGCGGCCTCGCCGAGCAGCAGGGACTTGGTCTCGGCGGCGAGCACGATCGCGATGATGATCAGCAGGGCGCCGATGCAGAGGGTGCCGATGCCGTCCCAGACGCCGTCGCCGGTCGCGAGCGCCATTCCGACACCACCGAGGGCGAGCACCAGACCGATCAGTGCGCCGAAGTCCTCCAGGAGCACGACGGGGAGTTCGGGGGCCTTCGCCCGGCGGATGAACTCCCTCCACGACAGCGAGCCGCGGGTCTCGTTGGACTCCTTTATGGCGGTGCGGAAGGAGAAGCCCTCGGCGATGATCGCGAAGACGAGAACGCCCACCGGCCAGTACCAGGACTCGACCTCGTGCGGGTGCTTGATCTTCTCGTAGCCCTCGTACAGCGCGAACATGCCACCGACCGAGAACAGCACGATGGAGACGAGGAAGGCGTAGATGTAACGCTCGCGGCCGTAGCCGAAGGGGTGCTGGGGGGTCGCCTCGCGCCGGGCCTTCTTGCCGCCGAGCAGCAGCAGTCCCTGGTTCCCCGAGTCGGCGACCGAGTGGACGCTCTCCGCGAGCATCGACGACGAGCCGCTGAACAGGAACGCGACGAACTTGGCCGCGGCGATCGCGAGGTTGGCGCCGAGTGCCGCCACGATCGCCTTGGTTCCGCCTGACGCACTCATGGGTGCCTGATGTCCCTTCGTCGGTTCTTCGGTGTTGCGGCCCTGGGCGCCGCGGTACGGCCGGACATTGTTGCAGCCGCCGGTGCGGAAGGTTCGTCAGGCCACCACTGTGGCCCGGAACAGAGTTCCCATACCAGACACTTCGGTCTTCTCGCCGGCAGGCACGAAGACCGAGGCGCCGGGGGTGAGGCCGATCGTGCCCGCCTTCGGGGCGCCCGCGGTGCACAGCAGGATCTGCGGGGTGCTCCGGGTCAGGTCGACGGGTTCGGCCCCGGGCGACAGGTCGAAGCGCGAGAGCCGGAACTCGTCCACGGGCGTCTCGTACAGTTCCTCGCCGGACGGGGACGCCTCGGGGCGCAGGATGCCCGGTTCGGTCGGCTCGAAGCGGACGACGCGCAGGAGTTCGGGCACGTCGACGTGCTTGGGCGTGAGTCCGCAGCGCAGCACGTTGTCCGAGTTCGCCATGATCTCGACGCCGAGGCCGTCGAGGTAGGCGTGCGGGACGCCGGCACCGAGGAACAGGGCCTCGCCGGGCTGGAGCTCCACGTAGTTCAGCAGCATCGCGGCGATGACGCCGGGGTCGCCGGGGAAGTGGTGGGCGATCCGGGCGTACGGGGTGAGGGCGCCGCCGAGGCGCTGCGCCGCGGCCGCTGCCTCGTTCACGGTCTCGGCGGTCTCCGCGGGGTCGGCGCCGAGGACCGCGGTGAGGACCTCGCGCAGGGCCGCTTCCTCGGGGTGGGCGCCGAGAAGGTCGGCGTACGGCTTGAGCGAGTCGACACCGAGGGCCGCCATCGTCGCGGCGGCCTCGTCGGGCCTGCGGAAGCCGCACAGACCGGCGAAGGGGGTGAGCGCGCAGATCAGCTCGGGTTTGTGGCTGGCGTCCTTGTATGTGCGGTGGGGGGCATCGACCGGGACGGAACGGCGCTCCTCGTCCGCGTAGCCGCGCCGGGCCTGGTCGAGGTCGGGATGGACCTGGAGGGAGAGCGGAGCACCCGCGGCGAGGAGCTTGAGGAGGAAGGGCAGGTGGGGGCCGAACTTGTCGACGGTGGCCCGGCCCAGTTCGCCCTCCGGATCGGCGGCGATGACCTCGGCGAGGGACTGCTCTCGGCCCGCCGCGGCGCCGGTGGTGCGGGTGAGGCGGGAGGGGGCGCCGGGGTGGGCACCCATCCACATCTCGGCCTGGGGTTCACCGGTGGGGGCGACGCCGAGCAGCTCCGGGATGGCGGTCGTGGAGCCCCAGGCGTACGGGCGGACGGTGTTGGAGAGCCGGTCCATGGTTCGTCCTCGTGCTCGTGGGATGTATGAATCCCCGTGGGTGCGCGGATCAGGGGTGTCTGGGGCAGTGTGGTGTGCGGGGCGGCTCGGATGGTGTCGTGGTGGTGGCCGGGCGGTGTGCGGATGCTGTACGGGCGGGTGCGGTGATCGGACGGTGCGGTGGCCGGGCCCGGGGCCCCGCTCTCCGGGAAGCGCTTTCCAGGATGCCAGGGCTGGGGGTGGACCGTTTTCCGGGTCGGGACGCACCCCTCGTCCGGGGACGGTGCTCCGGGCGAGGGGTGCGGAGGGGTCAGGCGCGGGCTGACGACGCCAGCGCCAGGTAGACGGCGGCGAAGTCGGTGACCGCGAGAAGTTCGGCGAGGGCTTCGAGTGCGGTGCCGTCCTCCGGTTCGAGTTCGCTGATCGCCGTGTCGTGGCCGAGGGCCAGTTCGCGGGCGGCGGGGGCGGCGCTGAGGCCGCCCGCCGGGCGGTCCCGGAGCAGGACGACGCGGGTGTGCAGGGGTTCCGGCTCCTCGACCCGGTCACGGAAGAAGTCGTCGGGGTCGGCGCCGGCCGCGAAGGCACCCGCCAGCAGCGCGCCGTGGGCGGGAAGGGCCTCGGGGAGTTCGGCGGCGAGGGCCGGACGGCCGGACAGTTCGGCAAGCACCGCGGCGAACCGGCGGCCCACCGGGCCCGCCGTGTCCCCCTCGGTCCAGACGAGGGGGAGGCTGTCGGCGAGCTCGGCGGCGAGGGTCTTCGCCGGGTTGCTGTACGTGGCGATGGCCGGGCCACAGCGTTCCGCGGTGCGGTCGAGGCGGTCGGCGACGCCCTGGAGTTCCTGGGCGGACGCGGTGACCAGGCCGACTTGGTCGAGCAGTGCGAGCAGCGGGGTGAACAGTGCCCAGAGCGTGCCCGGCCCGGCCGCCGACGTCTCCGCGTCGTACTCGCCGTAGGGGGCGGTGGCCATCGGTACGACGAGACCGCGCGCGCCGTCGATCGCCTCGCGCAGCGGTGACTGCCGCGGAGCGACCGCGACGACGCTGCAGCCGCGCCGGTACGCCTGTTCGGCGAGGAGGGAGAGGCCCGGCTCGGAACCGTCGGCCGTGACGATCAGCAGCAGGTCCACCGAGCCGGCCCAGCCGGGCAGCGCCCAGCGCAGGGCACCCGCGGCGGGGGCGACCCCGGTGGGGTGGATGCGGGTGACGGGCGCGGAGGCGCCCGCGAGGGCGGTGATCAGGTCGGCGACGCCCGCCGCCGCGGTGCCGGAGCCCGCGAGGAGCACGGCACGGGGGCGGCCCTCCGGGTTCAGCCCGGCGATTCCGGCCTCGGCCGCGTGCCGGGCGGCGGTGCGGACCCGAGCTCCGGCCTCGGCGGCGCCGCGGAGCAGACCCCGGCGGTCGGCCCGTGCCAGGGCGTCCGGGGCGTCGAGCAGCGACTCGTCGAGCATGGGGACGGTCCTCCGATCACCTGCTGATCACGATCACCTGCTGATCACCGCGCGGCCTCGGGCACGGATGCCACGAGGGCACGGATGCCGTGAAGGCACCGACGCCGCGGGGCGCGGATGCCGTTCACTCGGGCACGCGTACCGCTCAGGCGGCCACGTGCACCACCGCCGGGCGGATGCCGCCGCCCGGGGCGGACCCCGTCATCGGGGGCGACGGGCCTCGTCGACGAGGAGGACCGGGATGCCGTCCCGGACCGGGTAGGCCAGGCCGCAGTTCTCGCCGGTGCACACCAGCTCGGGGCTGTCGGCCGCCGACCGGTCGTCGAGCGGGGAGTGACAGGCCGGGCAGGCGAGGATCTCCAGAAGGCCGGCTTCGAGCGGCATGGGCGGGGTCCCTTCAGGCGTCTTCGGGCATTCGGTCAAGCGGTTCGCCCGCGCGCGGACCGGGCGACGTCAGCCTACCGCCGGGGTGCGGTGGGCGCGGCCCGGGTGGCGCGGCCCCGCCCGGTTCCGGCGGCCCCGCTCGCCGGGGCTCGCCCGTCGGTGCCGCGCACGAGTGCGCGTGTCGGTGCCCCGGCGCTGGTCGTCAGTCGCCGGACGGGCCGGGGACGGCCCGGACAACGGCCAGCACCTCGTCCCGTACGGCGGTCATCGTCCGCTCGTCGCGGGCCTCGACGTTCAGGCGCAGCAGCGGTTCCGTGTTGGAGGCCCGCAGGTTGAACCACCAGTCCGGGCCCGTGACCGTCAGGCCGTCCAGCTCGTCGGTCGTGACGCCGTCGCGGGGCGCGAAGGACGCGCGTACCGCCGCCGTACGGCCCGGCTGGTCGGCGACCGTGGAGTTGATCTCGCCGGAGCCGGTGTAGCGGTCGTACTGGGCGACCAGTTCGGACAGCGGCCCGGGCCGGCTCCCGAGCGCGGCCAGGACGTGCAGCGCGGCGAGCATGCCCGTGTCGGCGTTCCAGAAGTCGCGGAAGTAGTAGTGCGCGGAGTGCTCGCCGCCGAAGATCGCTCCGTGCGCGGCCATCTCCGCCTTGATGAAGGAGTGGCCCACACGGGTGCGGACCGGGGTGCCGCCGTGTTCGCGGATCACCTCGGGGACCGAGAGCGAGGTGATCAGATTGTGGATGACAGTGCCCCGGCCGCCGTTGCGGTCGAGTTCCCGGGCGGCGACCAGGGCGGTGATCGCGGACGGCGAGACGCCCCTGCCGCGTTCGTCGACGACGAAGCAGCGGTCCGCGTCGCCGTCGAAGGCGAGGCCCAGGTCGGCGCCCTCGGCCACGACGCGGGCCTGGAGGTCGACGAGGTTCTTCGGGTCGAGGGGGTTGGCCTCGTGGTTGGGGAACGTGCCGTCGAGCTCGAAGTACATCGGTACGAGGTCGACCGGGAGGCCGCCGAGGACGGTCGGCACCGTGTGGCCGCCCATGCCGTTGCCCGCGTCGACGACGACCTTCAGCGGGCGCATCGACGAGAGGTCGACGAGGGACAGCAGGTACGCGGCGTAGTCGGTCAGTGTCTCGCGTTCGGTGACGGTGCCGGGGGTGACGACCGGTTCCGGTGCCCCGGCCTCGGACCATTTCTCGACCAGGGTCCGGATCTCGGCGAGACCGGTGTCCTGGCCCACGGGTGCGGCACCCGCCCGGCAGAGCTTGATGCCGTTGTACCGGGCCGGGTTGTGCGAGGCGGTGAACATCGCGCCGGGGAGACCGAAGCTGCCGGAGGCGAAGTAGAGCTGGTCGGTCGAGCAGAGACCGATCAGGGTGACGTCCGCGCCGCGTGCCGCCGCGCCGCGGGCGAAGGCCGCCGAGAGGCCCGGCGACGAGGGCCGCATGTCGTGACCGATCACGATCGCGTCCGCGCCGGTCACCTCGACGAACGCCGCCCCGAAGTATTCGGCGAGCGATTCGTCCCACTGGTCGGGCACCACCCCGCGCACGTCGTACGCCTTCACGATCTGCGACAGGTCAGCAGCCACGGGCCGGTCCTCCTGAGTTCTCTGCGGTCCGCCCAAACTACCCGGCGCCCGTTCCAGCAGGTCCCGGGGGATCCGGCGCCTCAAAACGGCTCGGGTGCGACGACTTCGCGAGAGCCTTCCCGACGACCATGACGACCCCGGGTCCGGGAACGACGGTCGGGCGGGAAGGAGCCGGCCGACAGGAGAACCGGCCGGGGTGAGGAGCGGTCAGGAGTCCGGGGAGCGGAGCACCCGCAGATGGCCGCGGCGCGCGACCTCCATCGGGTCGGCGGTCTGCGGGCCGCCGTTCCTGCCGTCACCGCCACGGTCGTGCGGACGCGCCGCTTCCCGTACGGCGTTGGCGAGCGCTTCGAGGTCGTCGCCGCTGGGGCGTGTGGGGGCGGAGGGGTCGGAGAGACGGACGACTTCCCAGCCGCGTGGTGCGGTCAGCCGCTCACTGTGCTCGGCACAGAGGTCGTAGCAGTGGGGCTCGGCGTAGGTGGCGAGCGGGCCGAGGACCGCAGTCGAGTCGGCATAGACGTACGTCAGTGTCGCGACGGCAGGGCGGCCGCACGCGGTGCGCGAACAGCGACGTACAGGGCTCACGATGTTGGACGGTACCGCACTCTTGAGCGGGCTGCGACGACTCTCCCCCAGGTCACCCCACCGTGTCGCCCTGTGACCTCTGGCACAACTGTCTTTCGGACAACCTTCTGACCTGCGAGGAAACAGAGAAACGCAGGTCACGGCGGCAACGATTCCGGTCGCCCCTCGACACAAAAGCTGTCATTCAGCAGGAGAACACCGGTCGCGAGCCGGGCTTGAAACGGCCTGCTGTTTGGCCGGATTGTTCATGATTGGACAGGCCGACGCTCCGTCAGCAAGCGGCGATCCGTACGCCCCGGCGGGGGTTACGCTGCGTCGGTGATGGACAGTCCCGTGCCTCCCCACCCCTCCGACCCCCGCCCACGCCGTCGTGACCGTCACGGCCGCGGCATGCGCGGGCCCCTGGCACCGCCTCAGGTGCCGCTGTCGGTGAGCAGGGCGGAGAGCTTCCGCGATCTCGTGCAGGATTCCGTGGAGCGGCTGGAACGGCGCTGGCCGCAACTGGCCGATGTCGACTTCATGGTGCTGGACGTGCCCTCGGCCGATGCCTCGGAGGTGCGGGCGGAGACCGTACCTCTGGGACGCGCGACGTCCGCGGAGAAGAACCGGCCCGCGCAGATCGTCGTCTACCGCCGGCCCGTCGAGATCCGCGCCAAGAGCCGTGACGAACGTGCCCTGCTGGTGCACGAGGTCGTCGTGGAGCAGGTCGCGGACCTGCTCGGGCTCTCGCCGGAGTCGGTGGATCCGCGGTACGGCCAGGAGTAGCGGAGCCGGCGGGCACGGCGGGACCGGAGAGGGCGGAAAAATCAGAGGGGTCGGCGGGAACGGGACGGCGCGGCGGCCGGGCCGCCCCCACCGGGACACCCCGACCACCGCGCCGCCACGTCCGGTCGCTCGCCGCGTCCGGTCGTCCAGTTGCGTTCAGTCGTCCAGGACCGACAGGTCCTGGACCGCGTCGGGCACCGCCACCGTTCCGCGGTCGTCCGACAGCGTCTGCACGGTGAACATCTGGACGCCGTCCTGCGGGAGGCTGAGCGTGCGGGCGGCGTGGACCGGTCCGCCCGACTCCGTACGGACCGTCAGCGCGTAGCCGCCCTTGAGGCCCGACGGCACGGGTGGGGTGACCGCGAGGGTCGTACCGCCCTTGACCGTGTACGTCTTGACGACCTGTTCGCCGCCCTTGCTGCCCGCCGAGGCGATCACCTTCACGGTGCCGGTGGCACCGGGCGCGGTGAGCGAGAGGGTCGACCCCTTGGCCCGGTTGTCCGCCGCCGTCGTCTGCGCCCCCACCGGACCGGCCGCCGGGATGTAGCCGGCCTCCCGGCCGGCGCCCTTGCCGCGGACCACGCGCAGCGCGGCCACCACCGGGGTGCCCTCGCCGCCCTTCGTCGGGCTCAGCAGCAGTGAGCCGGGTTCGCCCCTGGTGACGTCCTTCAGGTCGACGCCCGCCGTCATCCGCGACTTGACGTGCAGGCTCTCGTTCCCGACCGGTGAGATCGGGCCGCCCGGGCTGAGCAGCTGGACCTTCAGGTCGGCGTCGTCGTCGCCGGGCGCGAAGGCGACCAGACGGACGGATGTGGCGTCTGCCGGGATGCCCGGGAGCACCAGGGTGCCGTTCGGGGAGACGGAGGCGGCCAGCCAGTCGCT
This sequence comes from Streptomyces sp. NPDC001750, assembly GCF_042892615.1. NCBI lineage: Bacteria > Bacillati > Actinomycetota > Actinomycetes > Kitasatosporales > Streptomycetaceae > Streptomyces > Streptomyces sp. NPDC001750. The sequence continues at coordinate 13,425 of NZ_JBIAUE010000009.1, forward strand.
GCCGGTCGTATCGTCCGCGGTCCTCACGGCGGCGCCGACACGTCCAGTGCGGGTGGTGACGTGGGCGGTCACGTCCTCGACCGCCTCGCTGGTCAGCGTCGAGATCAGGACGCGGACGCCGGAACGGGCGGGCACCGTGATGCCCTCGCCGACGTCCGACTTGAGGCTGCCGTCCGGGCCGTACAACTCGATGTCGGCGACGGCCGCGGTGTCGTCCGGGTTGGTGAGGTGGACATAGTCCTCGCGGGACTTCGCGGTGCTCACGGCCGGGAACCAGAAGTCGGCGCCCGGCGAGGTGCAGCTGACGCCGAGCAGGCCGCGGGCGCCCGCCTCGACCACGGTGGTCTGCTGGGCGGCCCATCCGGGGGCCAGGCGCCCGGTGGCGGTGCCGACCAATGCGGGGGCGTCGGCCCCGGAGACCTCGGCGGTGACCGGCTTGCCGGGCTCCTTCAGGGAGAGGACGGGCTTCGGGGAGTCCGTCTTCCTGTCGCCCTTGCCGTCGTCCTTGTCGTCCTTCTTCTTGTCCTCCTCCTTACCGGCGTCACCCTTTCCGGTCCCGCCCGTGGTGCCGTCGGCCGTGGCCGCCGTGGACGGCGTCAGTTCGGCCGTACCGGCCCCGCCGCCTCCGACGTCCGCGGCCGGGGTGTAGGCGGTGTATGTCGTCTCGGCGAGGTCCGAGCGGCCGGGCGCCGGGCAGAGCAGGCTGGACCGTTCGACCGGCAGCCGGGTGGCCGCCTTCGGTTCCGCCGCGCTCGTGTCACCAGGCGCGGCCAGCGCGGCGAATCCGGTGACGGCGGCGAGGGCTACGGTGCCCGCGATGAGGGACAGGCTGCTGGACTTCACTCGGACTCGCCTCGCGATGCGTTACCGGTCGGCCACGGGTTCTGGCCCGGGGCGGTGTTCTCGTCGGGGTTCTGCGGTTCGTACCCGCCCTGCCCGCCGTAGCCGGCGCGGGTGTCGTAGGAGGCCGCCTGCGGGTCGTACTGCGGGACCTGGGGGTCGTACTGCTGGTGCTGCGGGTCGTACTGCTGGTGCTGCGGGTCGTACTGCTGGTGCTGCGGGTCGTATCCGTACGGGTCGTAGGCGTTCGGGTCGTAGGTGTGCGTGGTGTAGGCGTTCGGGTCGTAGGTGTGCGTGGTGTAGGCGTTCGGGTCGTAGACGTTCGGGTCGTGGGCGCCGTTCTGCGGGTACGGGTCAGCGGTGTGCCGGTGCTCCTGCGGCGTGCCGTATCCGGCGTCCTGGTAGGGGGCGTTCGGGTACGGCTGGTGGCCCGCGTCCTGGTACCGGCCCGCGTCCCATTCGCCGTACTGCTGCTGCGGAACGGCGTACGGGTCGCCTTCGGCACCGGGGGCGAAGCCGTCCCGGGTCCCGTCGGTGTCCGGGGCGAAGCCGTCCTGCCCGTCCGCCCGGGGCGCGTAGGTCTCCTGACCGTCCGGCCGGCCGGGCTCGGGTCCCGTTCCCGGTTCGGCGTTCTGCTGGGCCGGGGCGTATTCCCCCGCGGCGTCCTCGGCGCTCCCGCCCACGCCTCCGGCCGAGGCGGCCTCGGCCTCCGCGCGGGCGGCGGCGCGGAGCCTGCGGGACCGGCGCCCCTCGCCCTCGGCCGGTTCCGCGGCCGCGGCCATGCCCTCCTCCGGGAGGTCGTCGTCGATCTCCCGGCGACGGCCCGGCAGCGCCATGACCACCAGCACCACGGCCAGCGCGCACTGGGCCCAGATCCAGGCGGTGTGGGTGAACGGCGCGTCGTACGTCAGGTCCAGGCTGCCGCCCTCGGCGGGCAGTTCGAAGCCCTGGGCCCAGCCGTCGACGGTCTTCGGGGTCAGGGCGCGTCCGTCGAGCGTGGCGCGCCAGTTCGGGTCGGCGGCGTCGGCGATCCGCAGCAGACGGCCGGGGCCGCCCGCCGGAATCTTCGTGTGCGCCTCGACGGGGAGGGAGCCCACCGGCAGCTGCTCGCCGTCGGCACCGGACGGGACGATCATGATGCGCGCGACCTGCCGGTCGACCCGCCACAGCGCGCTGCCGTCCAGTTGGCTGAGCCTGCTGAGACCGGGGGTCGTGTCCAGGACCCGGCTCATCTCCTTCGGGGCCCCGTCGCGGACCAGGACGTAACGGATCGCGAACCCGCTGAGCTGGCTGCCCTGGTCGGCGCCGGAGCCCGCGACGAGGTTGGCGACGACCTTGTCGAGGTGGCTGTTGCTGCCGCCCGCCTCGATCAGTTCGGCGTCGCCGAGCCGCGCGCCGGAGCCGCGCACCAGGGTGTACGAGACGGTGGCGGGCGAGGTACCGCCGAGGACGAGGGTGCGCGGCTGGTCGCGGGTGGTGCTCTCCTCCGCGACGAACGCGGGCACCTGTACCGGGTCGCGGCGCTCCAGCGGGCCCGCGGCGCCGCCGATCATCCACCCTGCGGCGGCCAGCACCGGAGCGAGGCCCGCGGCGAGGGCGATCAGCGCGGCGACGGGCTGGCGCCAGCCGAAGCTGAGTTCGGCGACGCGTACCCGGGCGCCGTCCGCACCGACCAGCGCGGCGGCGATCAGCGCGATCCCGTAGACGAGCGTGGCCGGGCCCGCCCAGGCGGAGCCGTTGGTGAGCGCGGCGAAGAACAGCGCCACCAGCGCCACCGCCCACGCGGTGCGCACCGCGAACTGCCGCTCCGCGCGCAGCAGCGCGGCCAGCGCCGCCAGCACGACGCCGAGCAGCAGCACGCCGCCCGCGGCCTTGGGGCCGCCGGGGCTGATGCCGAGCAGGTCGAGCGCGGAGGCCGTGCCCGTACCGAGGTCGAGGCCCGCCTCCTTCAGGAAGCCGGACGGGGCGGCGAGGAGCGAGAGCGACCACGGCGCGAGGACCAGCAGCGGCGTGCCGATCGCGGCGAGGAAGCGGAGGCCGTACGCGGCGATGTCCTGGCGGCGCAGGACGAGCACACCGATGCCGAGGACCACGGCCATCGGCCACACGACGGGGGTGAACGCCATCGCGACGGTGAGGAGCAGGGTGTACGTCCAGGTGGCGCGCCAGCTGCCGCGCGCGTCGCCGGTGGCGCGCATGCCGTGCGCGGAGACGGCGGCGCGGGCGATCAGCGGGAGCAGGACGGCGAGTACGGCGGTGCCGAGGCGGCCGGTCGCGAGCGCGCCGGTCGCGGCGGGCAGGAAGGCGTACGCGACGCTCGCCCAGGCACGCAGCAGTCGGGACGGGAGCAGCGGGCGGGAGGCGAAGTACGCGGTGAGTCCGGCGAGCGGGACCGAGCAGACCAGCAGCAGCGTGAGCGCGAAGCCGGTCGAGCCGAGGAACAGCGCGGACAAGGCCGAGAGCACGGCGAGGTAGGGCGGTGCGGTCTGGGTGCCGCCGGTACCGACCGGGTGCCAGCCGTCCGCGTACCGGCCCCACAGGTCGGAGACGTCGGCGGGCGCGGGCAACAGGGCGCCGCCCGCGAGCGCACCGCCGCCGAGCAGGCCGCGGCAGGCGACGAGCGAGACGAGGAGGAGGACGGCGAAGAGCACCGGGCCGGGCTTGCGCCCGATCCGCTTCAGCCGCGCGAACTGTTCGATCTCCAGGAAGTCGGCGTCGTCGCCGCCGGGGCCGGACTCCACGGCGCCGTGCCGCGAGCCGCCCGAATCGGCGTCGGACCGGTTGCCGAGGTTCCCGGCGATCTGGTCGACGGTGGCCCGGACGGTGGCGCCGGGCGGCGGGAACAGACCGCGCAGTTCGGCCTGGTCGACGACGCCACCGGCGCGGGCGCGGCGGGCGGCGAGGATCCGTCCGGGGCGCAGCAGGGTGCCGACCAGCCCGGTGATCTCGTCGAGCGCCTGGCCGGGCACCTTGCCGACGAGGTAGGCGAGGGCGCGCAGGAGGCTGCCGACGACGAGCCGCAGCAGCACCCAGGGCAGCGCCTTGCCGCGGGCGTTGGCCAGCATCGTGTAGACGGCACCGGCCTTGTCGACGCGGTGCGGGGAGGCGACTGAGCGCCCCACGCAGTCGATGGGGCGGCGCTCACGGGCGGACGCCTCGGCGTGCCGGAGGACGGCGTCGGGGGCGACCAGGACCCGGTGTCCGGCGACGTGCGCGCGCCAGCACAGGTCGACGTCGTCGCGCATCAGCGGGAGCGCGCGGTCGAAACCGCCGAGCTCCTCCCAGACGTCACGGCGGATCAGCATCCCGGCGGTGGAGACGGAGAGCACGGTACGGACCTGGTCGTGCTGTCCCTGGTCCTGTTCGCGCCGGTCGAGGCCGGTCCAGCGGCGGCCGCTGTTGGCGATGGAGACGCCGACCTCGAGGAGCTGCTTGCGGTCGTACCAGCCGCGGAGCTTGGGGCCGACGATCGCGGCGTGCGGGTCGTTGTCGACGACCCGCAGCAGCTCGGCGAGCGCGTCGGGCGCGGGCGCGCAGTCGTCGTGGAGCAGCCAGAGCCACTGCACGGGTTCGCCGTGCGGGAGCTCGGGGAGGTCGTAAGTGTCGTCGCGCCAGGTCTTGGTGACGGGGTCCCAGTTGCCGGGCCGCTTCAGGTAGGGCAGGTCCTCGGGGGTGAGGACGCCGGCCGTACGGGCCGCCTCGTCGACGGCCGCGCCGAAACCGGTGCGCCGCGCGAGGTGCAGGACGCGGTCGGCGCCGAGCGCCTCGGTGACCAGCCGGGCGGAGTCGTCGGCGCTGCCGGTGTCCGCGGCGACGGCGTTCTGTACGGGGCGTTCCTGCCCGAGCAGTCCGGCGAGCGCGTCGGGCAGCCAGCGCGCGCCGTCGTGGGAGACGAGCACGGCGGTGACGACATGCCGGGGGAACTCGGGGGCGACGGCAGCCGCGTACGGCGCCGTCGTTTGGCTGTGCACGGACATCGAGGTACGGGCCCTCCGGCCGGGTCCGGGGGCGATTCCCCCGGGGGCTGCATCGGTGTACGCGCGCGCTCCGTCGGGGCGTTGGCGCGTCTCGGACGGGGCCCCACACTAACCGGTACGGCTCACCCCGGTGGCGCCGAGCGCTCGGACGGGGGGCCGCGACGGGCGGTGCCGGGGGACGCGCGAGCGGGCGGCGGGCTGCCCCGGGTGTGCACGGGAGCGGCGGCGGGCAAGCCCCGGGCGACGCGCGAGCGGGCGGCCCGGCGGGGGCGGGTGCCACGAGAACGGGCAGCCGCACATGGTGATGGCCCGTCGTCCGCGGGCGGGTGGCGGGCGACGGGCCATGGTCGTGACGGCGCATCCGGCTGTTCGGCCGTCGGTTGCCGGTTGCTTGTTCCTGGTTGCCGGTCGTCGGCCACCGGCTCTCGATTGCCGGTCGTCCGTCGTTCGGTCTTCGCGGTATGCGGGTCCCGTACGGGCTCCGCCCCACGCGCGCTCGCGGCGCTCCGACGCCGTCGCTCCCTCGCCGATCCTCACCGATCCGCTCCGCCCGCCGGGTGCGCACGCGGCGGGCCGGGCGGACGGTGGGCGCGATGGCGTCAGACGGCGGCCTTCTTCAGGCGCCGCCGCTCACGCTCGGAGAGTCCGCCCCAGATACCGAAGCGTTCGTCGTTGGAAAGGGCGTACTCAAGGCATTCGGACCGCACTTCGCAGGCGAGACAGACCTTCTTGGCCTCGCGGGTGGATCCGCCCTTCTCGGGGAAGAAGGACTCGGGATCGGTCTGGGCGCACAGTGCGCGCTCCTGCCAGCCGAGTTCCTCGTCCGCGTCCTCGACCAGCAGTTGCTGGAACAGCTCGGTCATGTGCGCCCCTCGTCTGTCTCTTGCGTCCCCGTGATGCAGCCGTTGCTGATTACGGCCGAACGACACGAGTGAAATTACAAGTGTGTATCTCCAGGCCAGTCAAGCGAGGATCTGCTATTGGCTCCGGTATTCACTCTGCGGAACCAAGGGTATGCGGAAAGTGTGCAAATCAGCAAAAAACTGACATCTGACGTGGACCGCATCACACCCCCTCATCGAGAGAGACGAGCGGGACCGCCTCCACGTTTCGGGCCGGCCGCCGAAGCGATCAAGATCACAGATAGATCACGAGGTCCCAACGACGTTTGCCGGCGCGGTTGATGCGCCACATCTCCGCCACCGTGGCCGAATAAACCTTTCTGCACCTCAAAGCAACCAGTTGGGGTGAATCATTACCCACAAAACGGACATCAAGTTGACAGGTGAAGGCGGCAACCGGTCTCCTTGGTCCCATGCCAGCGACCGCAGCGACGTACGCCACCCACGTCCGTGGGTTCCGCACGGCTGTCCAGGCCCGCTGTTGCTGTTCCAGCTGTCACAGCTGTTGATGCCGTAGGGCTCCGGCTCCGATCCAGCTCCTCCCGCGAGGTTCCCGCCGCAGAGCGTCTTCGCAGAGCGTGTCCACCAAGAAGGCTCCTCAGCCGTCCGCAGAGGCTCCCTTCCGACGCTCGCACGGCCTCCGGTGGCTCTCCCACCTCTCCGCGACACCCGCACACGCACCCCACGCCGAGGAAACCGACCGCTTCCATGAACAGCGACAGCGACCTCCAGATCGCCGGCGACATCCTTGAGGTCCAGCACCTCCTCCAGCCCGCACGCGAGCACCCGTCCACCGTGGCCGAGTTCGCCGGGCTCGCCCGCCGCATCGCCTCCGACCGCACGCAGTGGGCGCCACTCGTCCAGTACGACGCCACCACCCGCTGGTACCACCGGCTGCGCGCCGTTGCCCCGGCCCCCGGCTCCTCCCGCCCCGGGGAGTCCTCGGCCGGTTACGAGGTCTGGCTGCTGAGCTGGCTGCCCGGTCAGGGCAGCGGGCGCCACGACCACGGCCCGTCCTCCGGGCTGCTGACCGTCCTCGACGGCCGGCTGACCGAGCACACCGAGCGCGGCGCCCGCGCGCTGGCCCCCGGAGCACAGCGCGTCTTCGCGCCCGGCTCCGTGCACGAGGTGATCAACGACTCCCTCGAACCGGCCGTCAGCCTGCACATCTACTACCCGGGCCTGACCGAGATGCCGATGCACACGGCGCACTGCACCCCGGTGACCGCGAACGCCTTGCCCGTGGCCGCGAGCGCCGTACCCACGGTGGCGGACGCCGTACGCGGCTGACGTCCGCCCTCACTCGCGGACGGCCATCCTCTGCCCGTCGCCCGTCGCCCGTCGCCCGTCGCCCTGACAAGGATCAGGCTCCGCCTGACAGACTGTCGGGCATGCGCATTGTGGTTCTGGCCGGCGGTATCGGTGGTGCTCGTTTCCTGCGCGGCCTCAAACGGGCCGCGCCCGACGCGGACATCACGGTGATCGGCAACACCGGCGACGACATCCATCTGTTCGGGCTGAAGGTCTGCCCCGACCTCGACACCGTGATGTACACCCTCGGCGGCGGCATCGACGAGGAGCAGGGCTGGGGACGTGCGGACGAGAGCTTCCACGTCAAGGAGGAACTGGCGGCGTACGGGGTCGGGCCCGACTGGTTCGGCCTCGGCGACCGCGACTTCGCCACCCACATCGTCCGTACGCAGATGCTCGCAGCGGGCTATCCGCTGAGCGCCGTCACCGAGGCCCTCTGCGCGCGGTGGAAGCCGGGCGTCCGGCTGCTGCCGATGTCCGACGACCGGGTGGAGACGCATGTGGCCGTCGATCTGGACGGCGAACGCAAGGCGATCCATTTCCAGGAGTACTGGGTGAGGCTGCGCGCCTCGGTCGAGGCGCAGGCGATCGTGCCGGTCGGCGCCGAGCAGGCCGAGCCGGCACCGGGGGTGCTGGAAGCCCTCGCGGAGGCCGATGTCATCCTCTTCCCGCCGTCCAACCCCGTCGTGTCGGTGGGGACGATCCTGGCGGTGCCCGGGATCCGGGAGGCGATCGCCGAGGCCGGGGTGCCGGTCGTGGGTCTGTCCCCCATCGTCGGGGGCGCGCCCGTGCGCGGGATGGCGGACAAGGTGCTCGCCGCGGTGGGTGTCGAGTCGACGGCGGCGGCCGTGGCCGAGCACTACGGCTCCGGGCTGCTGGACGGCTGGCTCGTCGACACGGTGGACGCCGGGGCGGTCGACGCGGTGGAGGCGGCGGGCATCCGCTGCCGTTCCGTGCCGCTGATGATGACGGACGTCGACGCGGCGGCGGAGATGGCCCGGCAGGCTCTGGTGCTTGCCGAGGAGGTACGGGCATGAGCGCCGCCGGGACGGCCCGCGGCGCGGCCTTCGGCGAGGCGACCGGTGCGGGCTCCGGAATAGCGACCGGTGCGCTCCCCGCGGAGGCGACCGGTGCGGCCTTCGACGAGGCGCCCTCGTACCAGGTCCGGGCACTGCCCGGGATTCCCGAGGTGCGGGCCGGTGACGACCTGGCGAAGCTCATCGCCGCCACCGGTCCGGGGCTGGTCGACGGAGACGTCCTGCTGGTCACGTCGAAGATCGTCTCCAAGGCGGAGGGCCGGATCGTCGAGGCCGCCGACCGGGAGGCGGCGATCGACGCCGAGACGGTACGGGTGGTGGCGCGGCGGGGCACGCTGCGGATCGTCGAGAACCGGCAGGGTCTCGTCATGGCGGCGGCCGGGGTCGATGCCTCGAACACGCCCGCCGGGACGGTGCTGTTGCTGCCCGAGAACCCGGACCGCTCGGCACGCGCGATCCGGGACGGGCTGCGGGACGCCCTCGGCGTCGAGGTCGGGGTCGTCGTCACGGACACTTTCGGACGCCCCTGGCGCAGCGGGCTCACCGATGTCGCGATCGGGGCGGCCGGGGTCCGGGTGCTGGACGATCTGCGCGGCGGGACGGACACGTACGGCAATCCGCTCAGCGCGACCGTGGTCGCCACCGCCGACGAACTGGCCGCCGCCGGTGACCTGGTCAAGGGCAAGGCGTCGGGGCTGCCGGTCGCGGTGGTGCGCGGGCTCGGCCATGTCGTGGCCCCCGCGGACTCGCCGGACTCCGCGGGCGGGGCGCGGGCGCTGGTGCGCGACGCCGCCGACGACATGTTCCGTCTCGGCACCTCGGAGGCGGTGCGGGAGGCTTTGACCCTGCGGCGCACGGTGCGCGAGTTCACCGACGAACCGGTGGACCCGGGCGCGGTCCGGCGGGCCGTGGCCGCGGCGGTGACGGCGCCCGCTCCGCATCACACGACGCCGTGGCGGTTCGTGCTGCTGGAGTCCGGGGAGTCGCGGACCCGACTGCTCGACGCGATGCGGCAGGCGTGGATCGCGGACCTGCGCGGGGACGGGAAGAGCGAGGAGTCGATCGCGAAGCGGGTACGGCGGGGCGATGTGCTGCGCCGGGCGCCGTATCTGGCGGTGCCGTGCCTGGTGATGGACGGCTCCCACACCTACGGGGACGAGCGGCGGGACACCGCGGAGCGCGAGATGTTCGTGGTCGCCGCGGGGGCCGGGATCCAGAACTTCCTGGTGGCGCTGGCGGGCGAACGGCTCGGCTCGGCATGGGTGTCCTCGACGATGTTCTGCCGTGACGTGGTGCGCGAGATGCTGGACCTGCCGGAATCGTGGGATCCGCTGGGCGCGGTCGCGATCGGGCGGGCGGCGGTCACGCCCACGGCACGGGACGCACGGGATCCGGAGGCGTTCATCACGGTGCGGTGAGCGAGCGCGACGAGCGAGCCGCGGTGGACGAGCGCGATGAGCGGGCCGCGATGGGCTGCGCGCGGCTCGGTGTTCTGCCCGGCCCGGAGCCCTGCCGCACCGGCTCGGCGTTCCTGTCGTACGGCTCGGGGCTCGCGCGGGCGGTCCCCCGCCGTCTCCTGTCCGGGTGCCGGGATGTACCGAGCATCCGGATGCGCAGGGTGTCCCCGAGGGCTGTTCCGGACAGCCCTCGGCCGTCCCCGGTCCCGCGCCGCTTCACAGGCGGGCGATGTCGCCCCGGGTCATGCGCGGGGCCCGGCGGGGCGGGACGCGGCCGGAGAGCAGGATGAGGCGGGTGGCCCGGTGCCGCTGGCCCTCGTAGGGGGCGAGCAGGGCCAGCATCTCCTCGTCGTCCGCGTGCCGGTTGTCCGCCAGGGCATGGCCGACGATGCCCGGGAGGTGGAGGTCGCCGACCGTCACCGCGTCCGCCGCGCCGTTCGACCTCTGGAGGGTCTCGGCCGCGGTCCAGGGTCCGATGCCGGGCACGAGGCACAGCCGGGCCGTGGCCTCCGGGAGGTCCATGCCGGCCGCCTCCTCCAGGCGGCGGGCCACCCGCACCGCGCGCAGGATCGTGGCCGAGCGCTTCGCGTCGACGCCCGCGCGGTGCCACTCCCAGGACGGGACCAGCGACCAGGTGCGGGGGTCCGGCATGACGTACAGACCGAGGGCGGCGAACGCGGCGTCGTCCGTCGGTCCGGGCGCCGGAGTGCCGTGGGCGCGGACCAGGTAGCGCCAGGCCCGGTACGCCTCGTCCGTGGTGACCTTCTGCTCCAGCACCGAGGGGATCAGGGACTCCAGGACCAGGCCGGTGCGCAGCAGACGAAGTCCGGGGCGCCGGTGCCGGGTCATGGCGAGCAGCCGGTGGTACGGACGGAAGGCGTCCGGGTCGTCCTCCGCGCCGAGCAGGGTCGGGAGGCGGTCCAGCAGCCAGGGTGCGCCCGGCCCCCAGGCAGCCGCCTCGATCCGGCCGCCCCGGTCGGACAGGCGGAGGGTGCCGGGTCCCGTCGGCGTGCGGCCGGTCCGCCAGACCGTTCCGTCCCGGGTGATCCGGAAGGTGGGGTCGGCGGGCCCCCGGCGCAGCGGGCCGAGGACGAGGCGCAGGTCGAGCGGGCCGGGCGGGGTCCAGTCACGGGTCGGCGCGTCCTTCGCCGGGGCCGCCGCCTGGCGCGCGACGGCTGCGCGAGGGGCGGTGCGGGGGGCGAATCGTCCTGCCACGGATGAGGTCCTCGGTCGTCGGGGTGCCTGTCGAGGGTAGCGGCCCGGGCAGCGAAAGGGAGCGGGCTCGCGCCCGCCCTGCGATTCCACCTGCGGCGCCGTCGTCGGTCGCCGGTGCGTCGCATCGACTCCTCCCCGCCCTGCGATCGAAGCCGCACGACGACGTTCCTCTGGGCCACTCCCTGTGGTACCCGGGCCGTGGGCACGTCGTCCCCAGGCCGTGGGCAGCGGGAACGGGTGCCCGGCTCGGGGCACCGTCCGCCCGTTCTTCCTCTTCTTCCGTTCCCTCTGCTTCCGCTATTCGTCTGTTCCGCTATTCGTCGGACGAGAAGCGCACCGCCGCGTCCGGCAGGACCGCCCCGCACCAGACGCGCATGCCGCCCAGCAGTTCGTTGTCGGCACCGACCCGTGCCCCGTCCCCGATCACCGCGTCGTCGACCACCGTCCGGCTGCCGATCCTGGCACCGGCTCCGACCAGCGAGTCCGTGATCACCGCTCCGGGTTCGATCACCGCTCCGGCCAGCACCGCGGACCCGGTTATCCGGGCTCCCTCGCCGATCAGGGCGCCCTCGCCGACGACCGTTCCGCCGGTGAGTTTGGCGTCGGCCGCCACGGAGGCGGTCGGCAGGACGAGCCGTTCGCCACAGCGCCCGGGGACGGCCGGGGAAGGGGCGCGGCCGAGCACCAGGTCGGCGGAGCCGCGCACGAAGGCGCGCGGGGTGCCGAGGTCCAGCCAGTAGGTGGAGTCGACCATGCCCTGGAGATGGGCACCGGAGGCCAGCAGTCCGGGGAAGGTCTCGCGTTCGACGGAGACCGGGCGGCCGGCCGGGATGGTGTCGATGACCGAGCGGCGGAAGATGTACGCCCCGGCGTTGATCTGGTCGGTGACGATCTGCTCGGGCGTCTCGGGTTTCTCCAGGAACGCGGTGACCCTGCCGCTGCCGTCCGTCGGCACGAGGCCGAAGGCGCGCGGGTCCTCGACGCGGGTGAGGTGGAGCGAGACGTCCGCTCCCGAGGTGGTGTGCGTGGCGACCAGGGCCCGGATGTCGAGGCCGGTCAGGATGTCGCCGTTGAAGATGAGCACCGGTTCGTCGGGTCCCGAGGTGAGCCGGGACGCGACGTTGCGTATCGCGCCGCCGGTGCCCAGCGGTTCGCGTTCGGTGACGTACTCGATGTGGAGACCGAGCTTCGAACCGTCCCCGAAGTACGGCTCGAAGACCTCCGCCAGATACGAGGTGGCGAGCACGATGTGCTCGACCCCGGCGGCCCGGGCGCGCGCCAACTGGTGCGTCAGGAAGGGGACGCCCGCCGCCGGGACCATGGGCTTGGGGGTGCGCACCGTGAGCGGGCGCAGCCGGGTGCCCTTGCCGCCCACCAGGAGGATCGCTTCTCTTGCCTGTGTCACAGCGCTGACTCTGCTTCCTGGTGGGGCCCTGCCTCGTTCGGCTGGCCAGTGTATGCAGACCGGTTCGTACGCATCCGGCTCCGGTCCGCCCCGGTCGTGCCCGGTCGGCCCGCGAGGTCCGCGGCGGCCTTTCGGCGGCGTCCCGTCCGGGTCCCGGAGACCGTCCCGCGGCGCGTTTTCGGAAACCGTCCGGTGCCGCCCGGGGTCAGCGCCCCTGGAGACGCGCGGAGCTGGTGCGCGCCGAGCCGAGCTTCTTGTAAAGACGCGCTCCGGGGCATTCGGTTGCGAAGCCGTCCCGATGGCCCGAGATGACGTCGAGTCTGACCTTCGCGCCCTTCTTGAACTTGTTGCCGCCGCCCGAGACGAGCGTGGTCCTGCCGCTCGGATCGGCGCCGAACAGGCCGAGCTTCCACGCGGTGAGCTTGGCGACGGCGTTCACCGCGGCGGCGGACGGGTTCGTGTTGCTGAAGGTGCCGAGCACCGCGATGCCCATGCTGTTGCTGTTGAAACCGAGGGTGTGTGCTCCCAGGACCGCCTTCGTCACGCCGCCCGCCCGCCCTTCGTAGATGTTGCCGCACTTGTCGACGGCGAAGTTGTAGCCGAAGTCCCGCCAGCCGTTGCTCTTGACGTGGTACCGGTAGATGCCGCGCAGGACCGCGGGCGCCTGGGAGCACGTGTAGCCGTTGCCCGTGGCGCTGTGGTGGATGAACGCGGCCTTGACGGTCTTGGTGTACACGAAGGCGCGTTCCCTGAGCTTCTCGTCGGCTCCCCAGCCCTTGCGGGTGATGATGCGCGGGCGGGGGCCGATGTACGGCTGGGCGCCGGGCGCGCGACCGGACTCCGCCTCGCTCCGCGCCTCGGTCTCCGCCTTGTCGAGGGCGGGAAGCACGGTCCCGCCGAGCGAAGCGGCGTCGAGGGGGGTACGGCCGTCTCCGGAGCCCCAGATGCCCCATGCGTCCCGGGCGGCCCCGACTGCCTCGGCACCCGCTGCGGCCTGGGCACCGGCCGCCGCCGTGACGGACTCCGTGAGGTCCGTGAGACCCGCGAAGTTCGTGTCGTCCGCGTCCTCGGCGCTCCCGGTCGTGCCGACGGCCCCTGTGGTGCCGGTGCTTCCGGTGGTCCCGGTGTCTTCGGTGCTCCGGCCGGTCTCGGCCGGGACCCGCCGCGTCTCCCGGCCGGGGTCGACGAGTTCGAGGCGCAGGCCGGTGGGCAGGGACGCGGCTGAACCGGCCCGGTCCTGGGAGCCCTGGGGGTCACGAGCACCGTGCGGGTCGCGAGGGCCGTGCGAGTCATGAGAACCGTCGGACTCATGGCCGTCGTCGGACTCACGGGCGTCCTGCGATTCATGAGTGCCATGGGCGTCATGAGTGCCGTGCCGATGGGAGTCCGGGCCCCCCGGGCGGACGCGCACCGCGACACCGTCCGAGTCGCCGACCCAGAGCGGGGCGGTGGAGCCGCGGACACCGCCGGACCCGCGCTCGGCGCTCCCGGGATCGGCGGCGTGCTCGGCGTTGTGCGTCTCCAGGTCCTGCCAGTCGGACCAGCGGCCGGTGCCCCGGGCGCGGGTACGGACCTGGACGGTCCCGTGCAGTTCGGTGTCCGGGTCGTCCCATACAACGCCGACCAGCGAGAACGGGCGGACCGTGCGCTCGGTGAGCCCCTGTCCGGCGGCCCCGACGGACCGGGTGGGGTCGTCGGTGGCCGGGCCGGAGGGGTCCGCCAGGGGCACCATCGCCAGGGACTGCGTCGACCCCGGCGCCCCGAAGGGCCCGGCGGACTCGGCGGACTCGGCGGGGGCGGAGTCGGTGTCGGGGGCGGCACTCGCGGGCCCGGCCGAGGGCAGCACGAGCACCGCCGCACAGGTGACGCCGATCGAGGATGCAAGAAAGGCACGCATGCGAACAATCCTGGGCATAATCTGACAACTCCGTCCACCGGTGCGCTCCCCCGCACTTGACGGCCCGTCTGCCGAACCGGTGTACCCGCTTCCCGTCCGCCCGCCCTCGGCGCCCCGCGGCCGCGTACCCTTGCGCGGATGAACGCCACCGACCGCACCCCCGCCGACCTGCTGCGTTCCGCGCTCGCCACGGACCCGGCCCGCCCCTTGGTCACCTTCTACGACGACGCCACCGGAGAACGGGTGGAACTGTCGGTGGCCACCTTCGCCAATTGGGTGGCCAAGACCGCCAACCTGCTGCAGGGCGACCTCGCCGCCGAGCCCGGTGACCGGCTCGCGCTGCTGCTGCCCGCGCACTGGCAGTCGGCGGTGTGGCTGCTCGCCTGCTCCTCGGTCGGCGTCATCGCCGACGTGCAGGGCGACCCGGCCGACGCCGAGCTCGTCGTCAGCGGCCCGGACGCGCTGGAGGCCGCGCGTGCCTGCTCCGGCGAGCGGGTCGCGCTGGCGCTGCGCCCGCTGGGCGGCAGGTTCCCGCAGACCCCCGAGGGGTTCGCGGACTACGCGGTCGAGGTGCCGGGCCAGGGCGACCGGTTCGCCCCGTTCGCGCCCGTGGACCCGGACGCCCCCGCGCTGGCGGTGGGCGGCACCGAGCTGACGGCGTCGGAGTTGGTGGCGCGGGCCCGCGAGGACGCCGCCGGGCTCGGCCTGACCGCGGGGTCGCGGCTGCTGACCGGGCGCCCGTACGACAGCTGGGAGGGACTGAGCGCGGGGCTGTTCGCACCGCTGGCCGCGGGTGGCTCCGTGGTCCTGTGCCGCCACCTGGAGCAGTTGGGCGAGGACGGCCTGGCCAAGCGCGTCGAGAGCGAGCGGGTCACCAACACCGTGGTATGACAAGAGCCCTGATAGTCACTCATCCGGCCCATACCGGGCCGAGTCCTCAGGACTGCTCGTCAACTCCGGTACATGATCGGCGATACCGACCACCCGGGACACAACCAAGCGTGAGGTTCAGCCGTCTACTCCTGCAACCGGCGGCCCAGCGCGCCGCCGACCGTGAAGGATGGACGCAGACGTGAGCGAAAGCGCCGACCCGCCGGGCGACTCCGACGGCCCGGGGGCAGGCCGGAAGGACGGCCCGGCCGCGGGCCGAAACTCCGAGGGCCCCGGGGCGGACGGCGGCAGGGCGGGCGCGGACGACGGCGGACCGGTGGCAGACCCCGACGCGCCGCGCGGACGCCACTGGCCGCGCTGGGCCGCGCTCGGCGCCGCGCTCGTCGTCCTGGCCGCCGCGGGCGTCGGCTCGTGGCTGTACCGGAAGCTCGACGCCAACATCAAAACGGACACCTCGGCCGCCGCCGAGCTGCGCGTGTACGAGCGGGAGCGGCCCGCCACCGTGGTGCGCGACGCGGAGAACATCCTGCTCATCGGCTCCGACACCCGGGCCGGCGACAACCGCGCGTACGGCCGTGACGACGGCGGCAGCCAGCGCTCGGACACCACGATCCTGCTCCATCTGGCCGCGGACCGGGAGAGTGTCACCGCGATCTCCCTGCCGCGCGACCTGATGGTGGAGATCCCGGTCTGTCACAGACCGGGCGGCGCGGCCACGAAGAAGCAGTTCGCCCAGTTCAACTGGGCCTACCAGTTCGGCGGCACCGCCTGCACGATCCGCACGGTCGAGAAGCTGACCGGCATCCGGATCGACCACCAGATGGTCGTCGACTTCAACGGGTTCAAGGACATGGTCGACGCCGTCGGCGGGGTCGAGGTGTGCCTGAAGAAACCGGTCGACGACCCCGACGCGCGTCTGAAACTCCCCGCCGGGCGCCAGAACCTCGACGGCGAGCAGGCGCTGGGGTACGTACGGGCCCGCAAGTCCATCGGCAACGGCAGCGACACCGAGCGGATGGACCGCCAGCAGCAGTTCCTGGGCGCACTGGTGAACAAGGTGCAGAGCGACGGCGTCCTGCTCAATCCGACCCGCCTGTACCCGGTGCTGGACGCGGCCACGAAGTCGCTGACCACGGACCCGGGACTGGACAGTCTCGCAGACCTGTACGACCTGGTGCGCGAACTGCGCGACGTACCGACCGACGGGGTGCAGTTCCTGACCGTGCCCCGGCAGCCGTACGGACCCGACCCGAACCGGGACGAACTCATCCAGCCCGATGCGAAACGGCTCTTCGACCGGCTGCGCGCGGACGCCCCGGTCACCGTGGTCCCCACGGACCAGATCGAGCGTGACGACCGGAAGAACCTCAACGGTGACAACCGGAAGAACAGCGGGAAAAACAATGCCTCTGCCGATACTCCGGGCGCCGCGAGCCCGAACCCCACCCCCACCTATTCGGGCAACAACGCGGCGGTGGACCCGTGTCGGCGGTAAAGCAATTCCCAAGCAGAAGCCGGTGATCGGCGTGTAATGACCAGAATGACCAGTTGTAAGGACCGTGGAATTTGTCACGCACGTCGCTCGACGCCGAACTGGGCCGATAGTGTGACGCGATCCGGTGCTTCCGGCCGTCAGGCCGCGCACTTCTGGAGCGAAAGATCGGGCGCCCGACCGGGGCAGGCGCCTCGCGTGGCACCGACGGAGGACTCAAACAACCGTGGATGCGCAAAGCCGTGGGCGGGCGGATGAATTCGACCCCGCAGACCAGTGGGTACTCAACCCGAACACCGGCGATTACGAACTGCGACTGAACAATTCCGGAGGGGATTCGGCCGCCGCTTCCCAGGCGCCGGGACCGCGCGTCCCCCGTCGCAGAGAAGCGGAAGACGTTCGTGACACCGGCGGCCGGCGCGAGGAATCGGCGCGCGGCGGCGAGCGCGGGGAATCGGTCCGTGACGGGCAGCGGCGCGGCTCCTCCACGCGCCACGAGGTACCCGAACAGCGTGGTCGCCGTTCGACGGGCGGCGCGCGTGGCAAGGGGGGTTCCGGCCAAGCCGAGGCGGCGGGCCGGCGCAGCCGCAAGGCGCCCAAGGCACGCCGCAAGAAGGCCCTGCTGTGGACGGGCGGCACGATGGCGTTCGTGCTGGTCGGCCTGTCGGTGGGCGGGTACGCGCTGTACCAGCACTTCAACGGCAACCTGAACACGGTCGACGTGGGCGGGGCCGGCAACAAGAACGTCTTCGACAACGACGCCCCGATCAACATCCTGATCATCGGTACCGACAAGCGCACCGGTAAGGGCAACGAGGGCTACGGCGACAAGGGCAGCGTGGGCCACGCAGACACCAACATCCTCTTCCACGTCTCCGAGGACCGCACCAACGCGACGGCGCTCAGCATCCCGCGCGACATGATCACCGACATCCCGGACTGCACGACCAAGCAGCCGGACGGCTCGGAGAAGGTCATCCCGGGCACGCCGAACGTCCGCTTCAACCAGAGCCTCGGCCAGGAGGGCCGCAACCCCGGCTGCACCATGGAGACGGTCAGGGAGATCACCGGCCTGAAGGTCGACCACTTCATGATGGTCGACTTCAACGCGGTGAAGGAGCTGTCCACGGCGGTCGGCGGGGTCGAGATCTGCCTGGCCAAGCCGGTCAAGGACCCGGACTCGCACCTGGACCTGCCGGCCGGTGAGCACCGCATCCAGGGCGAGGACGCCCTGGCGTTCGTACGGACCCGGCACAGCTTCGGCAACCATGGCGACCTGGACCGGATCAAGATCCAGCAGCAGTTCATCGCCTCGATGATCCGGCAGATGCAGTCGGACGACACCCTGACCAGCCCGACCAAGCTGTACAAGCTCGCGGACGCCGCGACCAAGGCGCTCACCGTCGACACCGGCATCGGCACGGGGACGAAGCTGGCCTCGCTGGCCCAGGAGCTCAGCAAGGTCAACACCAAGAACATCACCTTCACCACGGTGCCGGTGCTCGACAACCCGGCCGAGAAGATCAAGGCCACCGTCATACTGAACGAGGCCAAGGCCGAACCGCTGTTCGCCATGATGCGCGACGACACCTCGCTGACCGAGGTGAAGTCGAAGAACAAGGCCGCGAAGAGCAAGCAGGACGCGCTCCTCAAGGGGCCCAGGGCGAACGCGGCCGACGTACGCGTCGACGTGTACAACGGCGGCGAAATCGGCGGCGCCGCCCAGCAGACCGTCGTCTGGCTGCAGAACAACAAGGGCGTGCTCAAGTCCACCAACAAGGCCAACGCCCCGGCGAAGACCTCGAAGACGACGCTGGAGTACGCGCCGAACCAGGCGGACCAGGCCCGTGCCCTCGCCGACATGATGGGCCTGCCCTCCTCCGCGATGAAGCAAGGCACCACGGACGCCGAGGGGCTTCAGGCGATGGTCCTGACCCTGGGCGCCGATTTCAAGGGCGCGGGCATTCCCATAGCGGCACCGGCGAAGGCGCCGGAAGGTGTCCAGCAGGCCAACGCCGCCAAGGCAGAATGCGCCAAGTGACACCGGGTCACCGCGCCACACCACGAGTCTGAACAGCAGGGGGGTCCCGGTGGGACGGAGCAGCACACCCGGTGGGGAGACGCGACCACGCGTCCGCGACGCGGGCCAACTCGGCTGGAACGAGGGCCTCTACGAGGACGCGCCGGAGGAGCCGAAACAAGGGCCGGGCCAGGGCCCCGGCGCCCGGCAGCGCGCGCCCGAGGGCGCCGGTCACCGGGGCGGCGGGGCGAAGCGGCGCGGCGGCAAGGGCAAGGGCCGGAACAAGAAGGGCAAGCGCCGGGTACTGCGCTGGAGCGCCACGGTGCTCGCGGTGCTCATACTCGGCGGCGCGGGCGCCGGATACTTCTACTACGAGCATCTCAACGGGAACCTCAAGAAGGAGGACCTGACGCTCGGCGACAAGAAGATGGCCGACCACAAGGCCAACGCCGCCGGGCAGACCCCGTTGAACATCCTGCTCATCGGCTCGGACGCGCGGGACTCCAAGAAGAACCAGAAGCTCGGCGGGGCCAAGAACACCTTCGGCGCCCCGCCCCTCGCGGACGTGCAGATGCTGGTCCATCTCTCCGCGGACCGCAGCAACATGTCGGTGATCAGCATGCCGCGCGACACCCTGCTGAAGATCCCGAAGTGCACCGACCCGAAGTCGGGGAAGGTCTACCCCGCCTCCACCCGCCTGGAGATGACCAACGAGACGCTCGACCGCGGTGGCCCCGGCTGCACCGTGGCCACCTGGTACGAGCTCACCGGCATCACCATCGACCACTTCATGATGATCGACTTCGCGGGTGTGGTCTCGATGGCCGACGCGATAGGCGGCGTCCCGGTCTGCGTCAAGGGCAACGTCTACTCCCACACGAGCACCGGCAAGGGCTCCGGACTCAAGCTGGAGAAGGGCACCACCAAAATCAAGGGGAAGCAGGCCCTTCAGTGGCTGCGCACCCGCTACGGCTTCGAGGACGGCACGGACCTCGGCCGTACCCACGCCCAGCACATGTACATGAACTCGATGGTCCGTGAGCTGCGCAAGGGCACCAAGCTCACCGATCCCGGCAAGCTGATGGACCTCGCCGACGCGGCGATCGACGCGCTGACCGTCGACAAGGGCATCGACACGGTCAAGAAGCTGTACGACCTGGCGGAGGAGTTCAAGAGCATACCCACCGACCGGATCACCATGACGACGATGCCGAACGTGTACGGCACGGGCGTGAACCGGGAACGGGTGCTCCCGAAGCCCGGCGACGCCGACCAGCTCTTCCAGATGGTCCGCGACGACGTCCCGCTGGACGGCAAGGCGTCCAAGCGCAAGGCCCCGGTCGCCAAGGAGCCCACGGCGCCCGTCGCCGAGATCCCGGTCACCGTCCGCAACGGGACGCGCACCGACACCCAGTACCCGGCCAGGGGCCGCGCCTCGGCGGTCCAGAAGCTGCTGACGGACAAGGGCTTCACCTCGACCACCGTCGACTCGCAGAACACGCAGGCCGCAGCCCGGACCGGGGTGCTCTTCCCCAGCGTGGACATGGAGGGCAACGCCCAGGCCGTCGCCAAGGCGCTCGGCATCCCACTGGCCTCGGTGAAGCGATCGACCGATGTCACGGGCATCACGCTGACCGTGGGGGCCGACTGGCGCGACGACAAGGAGTACGCCGCGCCCGCCGCGAAGGAGAAGACCCCGGAGAGCGCCCGCGCCCTGAACGGCGAGGACGAGGGGGCCTGCATGGACATCCAGCCGGGCTTCGGCTGGTAGCGGAAGAAGACCGTCGGGGCCTTGTGCCCTCCGGCGAGCCGGAGGGCACAAGGCCCCGACGAGCTGTGCGGCGCTACGCGGCGACGGCCGGGCGGCGGCTGGCGATGACCTTCTTCGCCAGCGAACGCGGGCTGGTCAGGAAGCCGTACCCCCACGACATGTGCATGGTCGCCAGCGCCACCGGGATCCGGACCCGCGCCTTCAGCGGCAGACCCTTGCCCGCCGGCACGGACCCGGCGACGATCGCGGCGACGTACCCGGCGGGAACGACGAAGGCCCACGGGGTGACGGCCACACCGGCCACGATGCCCGCGGCGATCGCGCAGACGGCGGTGGGCGGCGCCAGGTAGCGCAGGTTGATCGAGCCGGAGTGGAAGCGGGCGACGACGTGCCGCCAGCGGCCGTAGTCCTTGTACTGCTTGGCGAGCGCCCGGACCGAGGGCCGGGGCCGGTACTGCACCTTCAGCTCGGGCGAGAACCAGATCAGGCCGCCCGACTCGCGGATGCGGAAGTTCAGCTCCCAGTCCTGGGCGCGGATGAACTCCACGTTGTAGCCGCCCGCCTTCTCCAGCGCCTCGCGGCGGAAGACCCCGAGGTACACGGTCTCGGCCGGGCCGGCCTGACCCCCGGTGTGGAAGGCCGCGTTGCCGACGCCGATCCTCGACGTCATGGCCGCGGCGACCGCGTCCTCCCAGGCGTTCTCGCCCTCGGCGTGCATGATGCCGCCGACGTTCTGCGCGCCCGTCTCCTCCAGCAGCCGGACGGCCGTCGCGATGTAGTTCGGCGACAGCATCCCGTGACCGTCGACCCGTACGACCACGGGGTGGCTGGACGCCTCGATCGCGGCGTTCAGGGCGGCCGGGGTGCGGCCGGACGGGTTCGGAACGGTGTGGACCCGGGGGTCCTCACGCACCAGCTCCGCGGCGATCTCGTCCGTCCGGTCGGTGGAGGGGCCCAACGCGATCACCACCTCCATCTCACCGGCGTACTCCTGCTCCAGGATGTGCCGGACGGAGTTCCTGAGATGACGTTCCTCATTGAGCACCGGCATGATCACGGAGACGGCGGGGTGCTGCGCGGCAGACATGGTGGTCCTCGGGTGGGCGGGTGGTCCTCGGGGGCGCGAGGGGTTCGCACCCCATCAGGCAACGGTATTCGGCCGCCACGTTACCGCTAATGGGGGACACGGACGCGCGCCACCGGGTCGCTTCGCGGGCAGTCGATCATATGGGCCTACTGTGCGAACGGTCCCCCTCGCACCGCGGAGGTCCCCCCGTGCCCACGCCGCACCCCTCCCCCCGCCGTTCCCCGCGCCCCCGCGCCGTCCCGCCGCCACGCAGGCCGAGAGGACGGACCGGGCGACCGCGCTGGGGCATGCGGATGGTGACCGGTCTCTCGGTCCTCGTCCTCGGCGCCGGAGGCATCGGCCACGCGATGGTGACCGGTCTGGAAACCGGGATCGACCGGATCGACCCGTTCAAGGACATGAAGAACCGGCCCCGGGCCGGCTACGGCACGAACCTGCTGCTGGTCGGCACCGACGGCCGTGACCGGATCACCCCGGAGGAGAAGGAGAAGTACCGGCTGGGCGGCGCCCCGTGCAACTGCACCGACACCCTGATGCTGGTCCACCTCTCGGCGGACAAGAAGCGCGCGAGCGTCGTCTCGCTGCCCCGCGACAGCTACGCCGAGGTCCCCGAGCACAAGGACCTCACCACGGGACGGACCCACTCCCCGCATCCGATGAAGCTGAACGCCGCCTACGCCGAGGGAGGCCCCGGGCTGACCGTGCGGACCGTGGAGCACATGACGGGCGTCAAGATCGACCACTATCTGGAGGTCGACTTCACCAGCTTCATGAAGACCGTGGACACCCTGGGCGGGGTACGGATCTGCACGCCCCGGCCACTGAAGGACTCGTACACCGGTCTCGACCTCGCGGCGGGCACCCACGACCTCGACGGCGGGCAGGCGCTCCAGTTCGTACGGTCCCGCCATGTCGACGGCGCCTCCGATCTGGGCCGGATGCAGCGCCAGCAGAAGTTCCTCGCCTCGCTGATCGAGCGGGCGACCAGCAGCGGCGTGCTGCTGAACCCGGTGAGGTTCCGCGACGCCGCCTCGACGATGCTGGGCTCGGTCCGGGCCGACGAGGGGTTCGGTACGGAGCAGATGCTGGAGCTCGGAGGCGCGATGCGCGGCTTCTCCCCCGCCTCGTCCGAGTTCGCCTCCGTGCCGCTGGCGGACGTCGCCCACCCGGTCAAGGGGATCGGCTCCACGGTGAAGTGGGACGAGCGGAAGGCGAACAAGCTGTTCCAGGCACTGCGCGACGACAAGCCGCTCGCGCCCGAGCGCCCGGACTCGCCCCGGCCGAAGGCCGTGCCGGTCGACGTCGCGCCGGAGCGGATCCGGGTCCAGGTCTACAACGGGACGACGAAGAACGGGCTCGGCAGAACGGTCGACGACGCGCTGCACGCCACCGGTTTCGACACCTCGCGCACCCCGCTGAACGCGGACTCGCGCGACCTGCGGCGCACCCTGATCACCTACGACCCGCGCTGGGACCGGTCCGCGAAGTCCCTGGCCGAGGCACTGCCCGGGGCCGAACTGCGGGAGGTGACCGGGCAGGGCCCCACGCTGAAGGTGACGGCGGGCACGGACTTCGACGCGGTGCGACCGGTACGGGCCGAAAAGAAGGAGCGGGGGGAGTTCGGCACGGTCACGGGCGACCAGGTGACCTGCCCGTGACGTCCGTGGCCGGTCGGCACCGGGGCCGGTACGAGAACGCTCCGAGGGACCGACGCCGCCCGGGGCGGGTCGAGTACACCGGGAACCGAGAACGCCCCGGGGGCCCGCCCGTCGACCCGGCCGACAGGAGGCCGCACCGCCGATGACCCGGCCCACAGGGCGCCCGCCGTCGACGGCTCAGTCGTCGATGCCGTCCGCGGCGCGCTTCTCGCGCAGCTCCTTGATCGCGCGACGCCGTGCCAGACGGTGGGTGCGCCGGATCTGCGCCTCCTGGTAACGCCTTCTGTCCCGCTCGGTCTCCGGTATGACCGGCGGCACGGGGCGCGGCCTGCCGTCCGCGTCCACCGCGGCGAACACCAGGTACGCACTGCCGACCTGCTGGGCGGGGGTGGATTCGTTCCACCGCTCGGCCATGACCCGGACGCCGACCTCCATCGAGGAACGGCCCGTCCAGTTCACCTGGGCACGGACGTGAACAAGGTCACCCACGCGAACCGGCTCCAGGAAGACCATCTCGTCCATCGACGCCGTCACCGCGGGTCCGCCGGAGTGCCGTCCGGCCACGGCGCCCGCCGCGTCGTCGACCAGCTTCATGATCACGCCACCGTGCACCGTGCCCAGCAGGTTGGTGTCGCTGCCGGTCATGATGTGGCTGAGGGTGGTCCGGGATGCGGCGGTCGACTTACCGGGAATGTCGCCCTCCGGACGCGGGGACTGATCTGTCATACCGTCCACCTTATGCGGGGACTTCCGGCCGACGGCAATGCATCAGCTTCGCAACAGCACCGATGCGATTTTCCGTACACCCTGTAAGAGGAGCACACCCGGCCTGCACACTGGACCGCATGAGTGATTGGCCCGAGGGCTGGACCGACGACAACCGCGGCGGTGACCGCGGCAACCGCTACGGGCAGGGAAGCGGAAGCGACCAGCCCGAAGGCGCCCGTGTGATGCGCCACGTCCAGCGGCACCCCGCCCCGCCGCAGCAGCGCCCGGCCCCGCCCCGGCCCCGCCAGGCACCGCCGCAGTACGCCGACGGCGCGGGGTACGACAGCGGTTACAACACGGGCCAGGTCTACGGCGGTGGCGGCCGGGGCGGCGGCGGGAGCAACGGCCCCGGTGGCGGCCGGGGCGACGGCGGACCGGCCTACGGGCGCCCGGCGCCCGACTGGGGCCGCCGCATCAAGGTGGGCGCGCTGTCGCTGGTCGTCGTGGTGCTCGCGGTCTCCATAGGCACGTACTTCTGGGCCGACTCCAAGCTCAACCGCGAGGTGGACCTCTCCAAGGTCATCGAGCGGCCGAAGGAGGGCGACGGCACCAACTACCTGATCGTCGGCTCCGACAGTCGCGCGGGCATGACGGACGAGGACAAGAAGCGCCTCCACACCGGCTCCGCCGAGGGCAAGCGGACCGACTCGATGATGATCCTGCACGACGGGTCCAACGGGCCGACACTGATCTCGCTGCCGCGCGACTCGAACGTCGAGATCCCCTCGTACAAGGGCTCCGACTCCGGCAAGCTCTATCCGGCCCGCGGCCGTTTCACCAAGCTGAACGCCGCGTACGCCGAGGACGGCCCCGAACTCCTCGTCCGCACCGTCGAGTTCAACACCGGCCTGCACATCGACCACTACGTCGAGATCGGCTTCGGCGGCTTCGCCAACATCGTGGACGCGATCGGCGGCGTGGAACTGGACATCCCCAAGGCGTTCAAGGACAAGAAGTCCGGCGCCGACTTCAAGGCGGGCAAGCAGACGTTGAACGGCGAGCAGTCGCTGGCCTTCGTCCGCACCCGGTACGCGTTCGCCGAGTCGGACCTGGCCCGTACGAAGAACCAGCAGAAGTTCCTCGCGGCCCTCGCCAGCCAGACGGCCACGCCCTCCACGATCCTCAACCCGTTCAAGCTGTACCCGACGATGAGCGCCGGCCTGGACACCCTGATCGTGGACGAGGACATGTCGATCTGGTCCCTGGGACAGATGTTCTTCGCCATGAAGGGCGTCACGGGCGGCGACGGCACGTCGATGAACATGCCGATCTCCGGCTCCAGCGGCGGCAACCTGGTCTGGGACAAGGCCAAGGTCAAGCAGCTCGTGGACCAGCTCAACAACGACGAGAAGGTCACCGTCTCCGAGAAGTAAGAAGGCGGGGAGCCGGCGGGACCGGGCGAACGGTCACGGCCGAGCGGCGCCCCGGGACCATCGGGCGGCACGCGAACGGGCCCCGGCGGCACACCGGTTCACCGGTTCGCCGCCGGGGCCCGGCCGTCTTCCCGCCCGGCCGTCTTCCCGCCTGGGGGGCCACGTCACGCCCGGCCCGGGGCCTATTTCGAGTAGTCGATGTCGCCCGACTCATCCATGCGGGGATGGATCTGAGTGGGCTCCTGGATGTCGATGTCCGAACGCCGGGGCCCCTCCGGCCCCGCGGGACCGATCCGCATCATCCGCTCGATCCGGACGATCTGGAAGCAACGCCCGTGCACGTTCAGCTCATTGGGCCGCACCTGCCGCATGAACGCCTCCGCGGCCCGCGCGTACGCGGCGGTCTCCCGCTCGTCCGACTCCTCGATCAGCGGCCGGACTTCCTTGAGGTAGTGGGCGAAGGAGCGCCGCGCGTCCTGCGGGGTCGGGTGCTGGCCCGACGCCATCGACCAGGAATGATCCTTCTTCTCCATCACCCGGAAGGCGACCGGCAGCAGCACCAGCCCCGGATGGGTCCGCAGCGCCCGCCGCGAATCGGCCAGCACATCGGGCGGGAAGCGGTCCGAGGTGTACTGGTACGGCAACAGCCCCATCCGGTCCAGCCCCTCCGTCAGCCCCACCGCCGCCGCGTGGTCGACGACGAAGCCCTTGGTGGTGGAGGGGGTGCGCGTCCGGAAGTCCCAGCCCTCGCAGTCCACGTCCGTGGGCCTGGGCGGCTCCAGGCGCCCGCCGCCGATCCTGGCGAACTCATCGGCACGCACGACGCGGTAACGCGTGTCGCCCGCGGTCAGTTCGTTCACCGGCTCGGTCTCCAGCCGCGCCACCGCGTCCAGCAGCAGCCGCCGCTCACGAGGATCGTCCGTCTCGTCCTTGGCCTTGAACCAGAGATAGGAGTTCAGCTCGTCACGGGCGTCCTGCGGGTAGCCGGTGTCCATGTCCGTCAGCAGCCGCCACTGCGGCCGCTCGCCGCGACGCTGCTCGGCGACACCGAAAAGCGGCCCGCGGACCACGATCTTCGCGTACTCCCGGGACGCGGCGAAGGCATCCGCCTCGGTGACCAGGGACACCGGATCGTCGCGGTGCTCCACGTTGATGACGAGGTGCTCCGGATGCTCCTGATAGTGATCAACCATGCACTCAGTGTGCCGAGTTCGTCGCTGTGGGGTGGGCGAAACAGAAGAACCGACCACCCGGATCCGCCACCCGCGCCCGAGGCCCGGCCGCGGGGCCGGCGCCCGGTGCCGACGCCCCGCGGAGGCGTCGGGGGGCGCGTGACCCACAGACGGCAACAGCCCCCGGCATCACGCCGGGGGCTGTCCTGACCTGCGAAAATCCTGCTACGGCAGATTCCGCGCCATCACGATCCGCTGAACTTGGTTCGTGCCTTCATAAATCTGGGTGATCTTCGCGTCGCGCATCATCCGCTCCACCGGGTAGTCCCGCGTGTAGCCGTAGCCGCCGAGGAGCTGGACCGCGTCCGTGGTGATCTCCATGGCGACATCGGAGGCGAAGCACTTGGCCGCGGCGCCGAAGAAGGTGAGGTCGCCGTCGACGCGCTCGGACTTGGCGGCGGCCGAGTAGGTGAGCTGGCGGGCCGCCTCCAGCTTCATGGCCATGTCGGCGAGCATGAACTGGACGCCCTGGAAGTCGGCGATCGGCTTGCCGAACTGCTTGCGCTCCTGGACGTAGCCCTTGGCGTAGTCGAGGGCGCCCTGGGCGATGCCGAGGGCCTGGGCCGCGATGGTGATGCGGGTGTGGTCCAGGGTCTTCATCGCGGTGGCGAAGCCCGTGCCCTCCTCGCCGATCATACGGTCGGCGGGGATACGGACGTTGTCGAAGTAGACCTCGCGGGTCGGGGAGCCCTTGATGCCGAGCTTCTTCTCCGGGGCGCCGAAGGAGACGCCCTCGTCCGACTTCTCGACGACGAAGGCGGAGATGCCCTTGGAGCGCTTGGTCGGGTCGGTGACGGCCATGACCGTGTAGTAATCGGAGACGCCCGCGTTGGTGATCCAGCGCTTCACGCCGTTGAGTACCCAGGAGTCGCCGTCGCGCACGGCGCGGGTCTTCATGCCGGCCGCGTCCGAACCCGCGTCGGGCTCGGAGAGGCAGTACGAGAACATCGCGTCGCCCTTGGCGAGCGGGCCCAGGTACTTCTTCTTCAGGTCCTCGGAGCCGGAGAGGATCACCGGGAGCGAACCCAGCTTGTTCACGGCCGGGATGAGGGAGGAGGAGGCGCAGACGCGGGCCACCTCCTCGATCACGATGACCGTGGCGAGGGCGTCGGCACCCGCGCCGCCGTACTCCTCCGGTACGTGCACGGCGTGCAGGTCCGCGCCGGTCAGCGCGTCCAGCGCCTCCTGCGGGAAACGCGCCTCCTCGTCGACCGCCGCCGCGTGCGGGGCGATCTTCGCCTCGGCGAGCGCACGCACCGTCTCGCGGAGCATCTCGTGCTCCTCGGCCGGACGGTACAGGTCGAAATCGGTCGAACCCGCCAAAGCGCTCACTCCCCAAAGAAGCTAACTACCGTTAAGTAACCCAATTTTAGAGCGAGCCGCCCGCCCTGGCCTATGCAATGCGTGCGTGAGCTTGGTGACAGGGGTCCCGGGACCTGCGCGGATGGCCGGAATCAGGGCCTGTGGGGGCACGACTATGCTCGTTCACCGCACGTTCCACCGCATGTCCCGACCGCACGTCTGCCCGCACCTCCCAGGAGCACCGCATGGCCCTCAGGATCACTGTGATCGGCACCGGATATCTCGGCGCCACCCACGCCGCGGCCATGGCGGAACTGGGCTTCGAGGTCCTCGGCCTCGACGTCGTGCCCGAGAAGATCGAGATGCTGGGCGCCGGCCGGGTCCCGATGTACGAGCCGGGGCTGGAGGAGCTGCTCCGCAAGCACGTCGCGGGCATCGAGGGGTCCACGGGACGGCTGCGGTTCACCACCTCGTGGCAGGACGTGGCGGAGTTCGGCGATGTGCACTTCGTCTGTGTGAACACTCCGCAGAAGCACGGCGAGTACGCCTGCGACATGAGCTACGTGGACAGCGCCTTCGAGTCGCTGGCCCCGCATCTGACCCGGCCCGCCCTGGTCGTCGGCAAGTCGACCGTGCCCGTGGGCTCCGCCGCCCGGCTGGCGGTCCGGCTGGCGGAGCTGGCCCCGGCGGGCGCGGACGCCGAACTGGCCTGGAACCCGGAGTTCCTGCGTGAGGGCTTCGCCGTGCAGGACACCCTGCACCCGGACCGGATCGTCGTCGGCGTGGCGAGCGAGCGGTCCGAGAAGCTGTTGCGCGAGGTGTACGCGGTGCCGCTCGCCGAGGGCTCGCCGTTCGTGGTGACGGACTTCCCGACCGCGGAGCTCGTGAAGACCGCGGCCAACTCCTTCCTGGCCACGAAGATCTCGTTCATCAATGCCATGGCGGAGGTCTGCGAGGCCGCCGACGGCGACGTGAAGAAGCTGGCCGAGGCGATCGGGCACGACGAGCGGATCGGGTCCAAGTTCCTGCGGGCCGGCATCGGCTTCGGCGGCGGCTGTCTGCCCAAGGACATCCGCGCGTTCATGGCGCGCGCCGGTGAGCTGGGCGCGGACCAGGCGCTGACCTTCCTGCGCGAGGTCGACTCGATCAACATGCGCCGCCGCGGTCACATGGTGGAGCTGGCCCGGGAGGCGGCGGGCGGCGACTCGTTCCTCGGCAAGCGGGTGGCGGTGCTGGGCGCGACGTTCAAGCCGGACTCGGACGACGTACGGGACTCGCCGGCGCTGAACGTGGCCGGGCAGATCCACCTCCAGGGCGGCCAGGTCACGGTCTTCGACCCGAAGGGCATGGAGAACGCCCGGCGGCTCTTCCCCACCCTCGGTTACGCGGACTCGGCGCTGGACGCGGTGCGCGGCGCGGACGTGGTGCTGCACCTGACGGAGTGGCGGGAGTTCCGCGAGCTGGACCCGGCGGCACTCGGCGAGGTCGCGTCGCGCCGGATCATCCTGGACGGCCGCAACGCGCTC
This sequence comes from Streptomyces sp. NPDC001750, assembly GCF_042892615.1. Classification (NCBI taxonomy): domain Bacteria; kingdom Bacillati; phylum Actinomycetota; class Actinomycetes; order Kitasatosporales; family Streptomycetaceae; genus Streptomyces; species Streptomyces sp. NPDC001750. Next base: position 42,586 of record NZ_JBIAUE010000009.1, read on the forward strand.
GACGGCGAGCTGTGGCGCGACGCGGGCTGGACCTACCGGGCGATGGGACGCCCGACGGCCTGACCGCCGGGCCGTACGGCTTCTCCCCGTACGGCTTCTCCCTTTCGGCTTCTCCCTTTCACGGCCACGGCCTCTCCCCCGCACGGCCCCGTGCCGCATGACGCCAGGCCGCCGTCCGACGACGGTGTCCGGGCCGCCGGACCGGGCCGGGCTCAGCCCTGTCTGGCGCGGTAGGCGCGCATCTTGGCGCGGGCGCCGCACACCGACATGGAACACCAGCGCCGCCGCCCCGCCGGGCTGCGGTCGTAGTACGCCCACCGGCAGTCATCGGCCTCGCACACCTTGAGCCGGGCCCAGGTGCCGTCGGCCGCCGCCTCCGCGATGGCCCGCGCGACCCGGGCGGTCAGCCCGGCCGGTTCCTCGACGGGCCGCAGCGCCGCCGTGCCCGCCGCGTCCACCGTCACGCGCAGGGGCGCGGCGGCGAGGAGGTGGTCGAGGCCGGGGACTTCCGCCTCCTCGGCCGGGCGATGGCCCGCATGGGCGAGACAGGCGGCGCGAAGCGCCTCGCGCAGGGCACGGGCGTCCGGGACGTGCGCTTCCACGAGGCCGAAGGCGGCGCGCCCTTCCGCCGTGTCGAGCGTGTCCGCACCGGTCTCGATGTCCAGAGTGTTGACCAGGGCCTCGATCAGCGCGAGTCCGCCGGGCGCGGCGTTCCTCGCGCTCATGGTGCGGAATCCTTCGCTTTCATGGTTGCGACGTTACCTCCGTTGCGGCAGCATGCAGTAACGGTTACCGGTTGACCCGCTTTAGCGGTAACGACCGATGGTGACCAGCCGCTTTCAGCGGTGCCGAACCGCTTACGAGGAGGAAGTGTCATGGCTGTCGCCACTCTGGGTGCCGTCGTTCTGGACTGCCCCGACCCCGCCGCACTCGCGGGCTTCTACGCCGGGCTGCTCGGCGGAACGGTCGAGGACGACGGCGACGGCTGGGTGGAGCTGACCGGGACCGGGGGCACGCTGCTCGCGTTCCAGGCGGCACCGGGTCACGTGCCGCCGCAGTGGCCGGGCGAGGACGGTGCGCAGCAGTTCCACCTGGACCTGACCGTGCCGGATCTGGACGCGGCGGAGCGTGAGGTGCTCGCCCTGGGCGCGACCGCGCTGGACGCGGAGGACCGGAATCGGAGCTTCCGCGTTTACGCGGATCCCGTGGGGCACCCGTTCTGTCTGTGCAGGGGCTGACCGTCCGCTCGGCGCACCGCCCGCGCGAGGTACGCGGGCGAAGGCCCTGGGCATGAACGACGGCCCGGGGCCTGAACGACGAAGTGCGGGGTGCCCCCCGGGGCGCCCCGCACTCGCCGGTTCCGGCCGCTCAGCCGGCCTGGGCCGGTGTGTCCAGCTGCTCGATGGTCGCGTGCGACGGGCCCCGGCGGGCGCTCAGGTCGCGCGCCACGGCCTCGGCGTCGCGCAGGACCCGCACCGCGTTCCGCCAGGTGAGCTTGGCGAGGTCGGCGGTGGACCAGCCGCGGCCGAGCAGTTCCGCGATCAGGTTCGGGTAGCCGGAGACGTCCTGGAGGCCGTCCGGGAGGAAGGCCGTGCCGTCGTAGTCGCCGCCGATGCCGATGTGGTCGATCCCGGCGACCTCGCGCATGTGGTCGAGGTGGTCGGCGATGGTCGCCGCGGTGGCCACCGGGCGCGGGTTGGCCGCCTCGAACGCGGCGTGGAGCTCCATGGCCCGCGCACTGGTGTCGAGGTGGTGCAGACCGTGGGCGCGCAGGTTCGCGTCCGCGGCCTCGGTCCAGGCGACGGCCTCTGGGAGGACGAACTTCGGCACGAAGGTGGCCATGGCGATGCCGCCGTTGGCCGGGAGCCGTTCGAGCACGTCGTCGGGGATGTTGCGCGGGTGGTCGCAGATCGCGCGCGAGGAGGAGTGCGAGAACATCACCGGCGCCACGGAGGTGTCGAGCGCGTCGCGCATGGTCGTGGCCGCCACGTGCGAGAGATCGACGAGCATGCCGGTGCGGTTCATCTCCCGTACGACTTCGTGGCCGAACGGCGAGAGACCGCCTACGCCCGGTTCGTCGGTCGCCGAGTCCGCCCACGCGATGTTGTCGTTGTGGGTGAGCGTCATGTACCGGACGCCGAGCGCGTACAGCCCCCGCAGGGTGCCGAGCGAGTTGTTGATGGAGTGGCCGCCCTCCGCACCCATCAGGGAGGCGATGCGGCCCTCGGTCCGGGCCGCCTCCATCTCGTCGGCGGTCAGGGCGCGCCGCAGGTCGGCGGGGTGGCGGGCCAGCAGCTCGGCGACGACGTCGATCTGTTCGAGGGTGGCGCTGACGGCCTCGTCGCCCGCCATGTCGGACTGTACGTAGACCGACCAGAACTGGGCGCCGACGCCCCCGGCGCGCAGCCGGGGGATGTCGGTGTGCAGGTGGGCGGACTGGTCGGTGGCGATATCCCGGGCATCCAGGTCGTAACGGACCTGCTCGCGCAGCGCCCACGGCAGGTCGTTGTGTCCGTCGACGACGGGGTGCTCGGCGAGGAGTTCCCTCGCTCGTTCCAGCTGCCGTTCGTCGGACCGACGCTCCGCCACGATCAGCTCCTCCACCATCAGCTCCTCCCCGAGCCGCCGCTCCACGAGCCGCCGCTCCTCCGCACTCTGCTGTTCCTCTGTGCTCCGCGGTTCCTCTGTGCTCCGCGGTTCCTCCACGCCCTGCCACCGCTCCGCGGCAGGCTACTTCCCGAAGCCGAAGGAGTCGGAGCCCTCGACCTTGGCGCGCAGCCGCTTGCCCTTCTCCGTCGCCTGGTCGTTCAGCTCCTGCTGGAACTCGCGCATGCGGGCCAGCAGGTCGGCGTCGTGGGCGGCGAGGATGCGCGCGGCGAGCAGGCCCGCGTTGCGCGCGCCGCCGACGGAGACGGTCGCGACGGGGACACCGGCGGGCATCTGGACGATGGAGAGCAGGCTGTCCATGCCGTCCAGGTACTTCAGCGGGACCGGCACCCCGATCACCGGCAGCGGGGTGACGGAGGCGAGCATTCCGGGCAGGTGGGCGGCGCCGCCCGCGCCCGCGATGATCGCCTTGAGGCCCCGGTCGGCCGCCTCCTCGCCGTACGCGACCATCTCGCGCGGCATGCGGTGGGCGGAGACGACGTCGACCTCGTAGGGGATCTCGAACTCGTCGAGGGCCTTGGCCGCGGCCTCCATGACGGGCCAGTCGGAGTCCGAGCCCATGACGATGCCGACGACCGGCGCGGCGGTGGCGGGAGGGGTCATTCGGTGATCGTTCCTCGCAGGTAGTCGGCCGCGTGCCGGGCGCGCTCGCGCACGTCCGCCAGGTCGTCGCCGTAGGTGTTGACGTGTCCGACCTTGCGGCCGGGCTTCACGTCCTTGCCGTACATGTGGATCTTGAGCTCCGGGTCGCGGGCCATGCAGTGCAGGTAGCCCTGGTACATGTCCGGATAGTCACCGCCGAGGACGTTGCACATGACCGTCCAGGGGGCGCGGGGGCGCGGATCGCCGAGCGGCAGGTCGAGAACGGCCCGCACGTGGTTGGCGAACTGCGAGGTGATCGCGCCGTCCTGGGTCCAGTGGCCGGAGTTGTGCGGGCGCATCGCGAGCTCGTTGACGAGGATGCGGCCGTCGCGCGTCTCGAAGAGTTCGACGGCCAGATGACCGACGACGCCGAGTTCGGCGGCGATCCGGAGCGCGAGCTGCTGGGCCTCGCCGGCCAGCCGCTCGTCCAGCTCGGGCGCCGGGGCGATGACCGTGTCACAGACCCCGTCGACCTGGATCGACTCGACGACCGGGTAGGCGACGGCCTGGCCGTGCGGCGAGCGGACGATGTTGGCCGCCAGTTCCCGTACGAAGTCGACCTTCTCCTCGGCGAGGACCGGGACCCCGGCCCGGAAGGGCTCGGCCGCGTCGGCCTCGGAGCGGACCACCCAGACGCCCTTGCCGTCGTAGCCGCCGCGCACGGTCTTGAGGACGATGGGGAAGCCTCCGGCCTCGGCCGCGAACACCGCGGCGTCCGCCGGGTCCGTCACGATGCGGTGGCGGGGGCAGGGCGCGCCGATCGCGTCGAGCTTCGCGCGCATCACCCCCTTGTCCTGGGCGTGCACCAGCGCGTCGGGGCCGGGACGCACGGGTATGCCGTCCGCCTCCAGGGCCCGCAGGTGTTCGGTCGGTACGTGCTCGTGATCGAAGGTGATCACGTCACAACCGCGCGCGAAGGCACGCAGCGTGTCCAGGTCGCGATAGTCGCCGACGACGACTTCGTTCACCACCTGGGCCGCCGAGTCCTGAGGGGTGTCGCTGAGGAGCTTGAACTTGATGCCGAGGGGGATGCCCGCCTCGTGGGTCATACGGGCGAGCTGACCGCCGCCGACCATGCCGACTACCGGGAACGTCACCCGTCCAGGGTATCCGGCGCCCCGGTGGTCGCCCGACGACGGCCTCCGCGCGCCCTGTCGGCCGGGGCGAGCCGCTCCTCGTCGAACTCGTCCCCGTCCCCGTCCGGTGTGTCCGTCCCCACACCCGTCCCCGCGCTCGGCACCGTCCGTCCGCCCGTCCGTCACCACTCCTCTTCCTGCCCGTCGCCCCCCGTCCCCGTCCGGCCGCTTCTGTCCGGACATCCCCGGGCGCCCCGCGAAAGGGGTCGCTAGCATGACCGGGTTGACGTAACCGACAGACAGGCTGAGCGATCACCATGAGCGAACGGGGCGCACTGCGAACCCGGCTGGATCAGCTGGCCCGGGAAGTCGCCAAGTTCGGCACGGTCGGCGCACTCGGCCTGGTGGTCAACATCGCGGTGTCGAACCTGCTCTGGCGCACCACGGAACTCCAGGTGGTGCGGGCCGGACTGCTGGCCACGTTCATCGCCATCCTCTTCAACTACGTCGGCTTCCGCTACTGGACGTACCGCGACCGCGACAAGACCGGCCGGACCCGGGAGCTGACGCTGTTCCTGCTGTTCAGTGGCGTGGGCGCGGTCATCGAGAACGGCGTGCTGTACGTGGCGACGTACGGCTTCGGCTGGGACACCCCGCTCCAGAGCAATGTCTTCAAGATCCTCGGCATCGGCATCGCGACGCTGTTCCGCTTCTGGTCCTACCGGACGTGGGTCTTCAAGGCGCTCCCCGCACCGGAGCCCGCCGGGCCCGCCGAGCCCGCGGCGGCGGAGGCCCTGGAGGGTTTCCTGAAGCAGGAACGACGCAGCGAGCGGGCGTCGCGCGTCGAGGCCGAATCAGCACGCCGCTGACGTCACGGAGCCGGTACCCACCGGCCTCTTCCTACGTCACCGCCCTCCGCGTACGACTCGGCCCCCGTCGTACGGTCCAGCCCCGCCGTACGGTTCAGCGCACCGGGCGTTCCGGCTCCTGCCGCTTCAGGGCCACCCGGCTGAGGAACAGCGCGAAGACCGGCGGCTGCTGCTGGAGCAGTTCGAGCCGGCCCCCGTCCGCCTCCGCGAGGTCCCGTGCCACGGCGAGGCCGATCCCGGTGGAGTTGCGGCCGCTGATCGTCCGCTCGAAGATCCGGGCGCCCAGGTCGGGCGGTACGCCCGGACCCTCGTCCGTGACCTCGATGACCACCTGGTTGCCGGTGACGCGGGTGCGCAGCGCGACCGTGCCGCCGCCGTGCATCAGCGAGTTCTCGATCAGCGCGGCCAGCACCTGGGCGACCGCGCCGGGGGTGCCGACGGCCCGCAGCCCCTGTTTCCCGGACCGGACGATGGCCCGGCCCTCGCCCCGGTAGGCCGGGCGCCACTCCTCGATCTGCTGCTTGACGACCTCGTCGAGGTCGAAGACGACGGCGGAGCCGGTACGCGGGTCGCGGGCGTTGGTCAGCAGCCGTTCCACCACGTCGGTGAGCCGCTCGACCTGGGTGAGGGCGATGTTCGCCTCCTCCTTCACCGTCTCCGGGTCGTCGGTGACGGAGATCTCCTCGATCCGCATGGAGAGCGCGGTCAGCGGCGTACGGAGCTGGTGCGAGGCGTCCGCCGCCAGCCGGCGTTCCGCCGTCAGCATCCGGGCGATCCGCTCGGCCGAGGCGTCCAGGACGTCGGCGACCCGGTCCAGCTCCGGCACCCCGTACCGCTTGTGGCGCGGGCGCGGGTCGCCGGAGCCCAGGCGCTCGGCGGTCTCCGCGAGGTCGGTCAGCGGTGAGGCCAGCCTGTTGGCCTGGCGTACGGCGAGGAGCACGGCCGACACGATGGCCAGCAGCGCCACCGCCCCGATGATCACCAGGGTGCGGCCGACCTCACGGGTGACGGCGGAGCTGGACTCCTCGACGACGACGCGCTCGCCGTGCACCCCCTCGGCCTTGCCGCTGATCACGCTGCCCGCCGGGCGGGTGCCCACTTCGATCGGGGCACGGCCGGGAATGTCGACCAGTGCGTAGCGGTTGCCGGAGAGCTGCTGGCCCAGCAGCTCGGGGTTGATCCGCTCGGCCCCCAGTATCCGGCTCTCGACGACGCTGATCAGCCGCAGTGCCTCGGAGTCGACGCTCTCCTGGGCGCTGTTGCTGATGGTGCGGCTCTCGACGATGACGAGGGAGACGCCGAAGACGGCGATCACCACGAGCACCACGGCGAGTGTGGAGTTGATGAGTCTTCGGCGCATGGGGGCCTCTGTGGTTCGGCTCGTCGTGGGTCGGCTGGTCGCGGGTCGGCTCGGCCCGCGTCAGCCCCGCCCCGCGTCAGCTCTTCTCGAAGCGGAAGCCGACGCCCCGTACGGTCGCGATGTAGCGGGGGTTGGCCGCGTCGTCGCCGAGCTTCTTGCGGAGCCAGGAGATGTGCATGTCGAGGGTCTTGGTCGACGACCACCAGGTGGTGTCCCAGACCTCGCGCATCAGCTGGTCGCGGGTGACGACCCGGCCGGCGTCGCGGACCAGGACCCGCAACAGGTCGAACTCCTTGGCCGTGAGCTGGAGTTCCTCGTCGCCCATCCACGCCCGGTGCGACTCGACGTCGATCCGGACGCCGTGGGTGGCGGGCTGCGGCGCGGACTCGGCCGCGCCGCGGCGCAGCAGGGCCCGGACGCGGGCGAGCAGTTCGGCCAGGCGGAAGGGCTTGGTCACGTAGTCGTCGGCGCCGGCGTCCAGTCCGACGACGGTGTCCACCTCGTCGGCGCGTGCGGTCAGCACCAGGATCGGCACGGTGTGGCCCTCGGCACGGAGTCTGCGGGCGACTTCGAGGCCGTCCATCCCGGGCAGGCCCAGGTCGAGTACGACCAGGTCGATCCCGCCCTGGAGACCGGCGTCGAATGCGGTCGGACCGTCCTCACGGACCTCGACCTCGTAACCCTCCCGACGCAGAGCGCGGGCCAGTGGCTCCGAGATGGACGCGTCGTCCTCGGCGAGCAGTACACGGGTCATGCAGTGATGGTAGTCCGCGCGGGACGGCTGTCGTGAGGTGATCGAAAAGCCCTGCGGGCCGGTCCGGAAAGCGAGCGCGAACCTTCGAATGTGAGAGCGTAATCCCGCCTTCGCCTGTGATCCATCTCTCAAGTCCATTCATTTCGGACTCTGTCGTGGCGTATGGTGGCTCGACGCCTGTTGCACGACTCAAGGACCCTTGGGCAGCTTTTAGCGCCGAGGGTCTCTTTTGTTCTGCCGGCTGGTACCCCGCCAGTCGTGACTGCAGTGAACGACCTGTGGCCGGGCCCGGAGCGACACATGCGCACCGGGCGTGGATCCCGATGCGGTCGGTCCCCGTCCCCGTGGGTCGGCTCCTCGGTGAGTCCGGCGCCGGGACGAATCCCTGTCAGGCGTGGGGTGGGACTCTCGGCCGGGTCGGTGCCGGCCTCCCCCCACCGGGCGCGTCACGCTCACGAGGCGTCGCGTCCCGAGCACGCAAGGATCGACCATGGCGTCCAGCCTGACGAAGGACCCGGCCAGTACTCCTGGATCCGAGAAGACCTTCTTCGGCCACCCCCGCGGCCTGGCCACTCTCTTCATGACCGAGATGTGGGAGCGCTTCAGCTTCTACGGCATGCGGGCCCTGCTTCCGCTGTATCTGGTCTCCGGCTCCGGCCTGGACATGAACGTGACCACGGCCACCGCGATCTACTCCATCTACATGGCGATGGTGTACCTGCTCGCCATGCCCGGCGGCTGGTTCGGCGACCGGGTCTGGGGCCCGCGCAGGACGGTGACCGTCGCGGCCTCGGTCATCATGGTGGGACATCTCACCCTGGCCCTGCCGGGTTCCGGTTCGTTCTTCGCCGGTCTGGCGCTGGTGGCGCTCGGCTCCGGTCTGCTGAAGGCCAACATCTCGACGATGGTCGGCCACCTCTACGACGGCCCCGACGACCCGCGCCGAGACGGCGGCTTCACCGTCTTCTACATGGGCATCAACCTCGGTGCCTTCGCCGCGCCGCTGGTCATCGGCACGATCGGCGAGAAGGTGAACTGGCACCTCGGGTTCGCCCTCGCCGCGGCCGGCATGGGGCTGGGCCTGATCCAGTTCCTCATCGGTACGCGCCACCTGAGCCCCCGCAGCAGCGTCGTGCCGGAGCCGCTGTCGGCCGCGGAGCGGGCCTCGACGCTGCGCAAGGGCCTGCTGTGGCTGGTCGCCGCCGTCGTCTTCTACGGCGTGCTGGTCGCCACCGATGTGTACACGCTGAACTGGGCGCTCGTCCCGATCACTGTCGCCGGTCTGATCATCCCGGTCGCCGTGCTGGTGCGGATCAAGCGCGACCGGGAGCTGACGAAGACCGAGCAGTCGAAGATGTCCGGGTACATCTGGTTCTTCGTCGCCGCGGCCGTGTTCTGGATGATCTACGACCAGGGCGGTTCCACCCTCTCGCTCTTCGGTGAGTCGTCCACGACCAACAGCGTGCTGGGGCTGCACTTCCCGACGTCCTGGTACCAGACGATCAACCCCGTCATCATCATGGCGCTGGCCCCGGTCGTCGCCTGGATATGGCTGGCGCTGAACCGGCGGGGCAAGGAGCCGAGCACGGTCGTCAAGTTCGGCTCGGGTCTCTTCCTGGTCGGCGTCTCCTTCCTCGTCTTCATGCTGCCGCTGACCATGACGTCGGACGGCGACAAGGTCAGCCCGATGTGGCTGGTGTCGATCTACTTCCTGCAGACCGTCGGTGAGCTCTGCCTCTCCCCGGTCGGCCTGTCGGTCACCACGAAGATGGCCCCGGCGAAGTACGGCAGCCAGATGATGGGTGTCTGGTTCCTCGCCGTCACCGCGGGCGACTGCACCACCAGCCTGCTGTCCCTGGCGGGCGTCAACCTGAACAAGACCGGCATCGTGGGTCTGGAGGCGACCCTCGCGCTCGTCGCGGGAATCTCCATCTGGATGTACCGCAAGAAGGTCTCGCAGCTCATGGGCGACGTGCGCTGACACCGCGACCGCGGGTCGTCGGAGGGTGAGCACCGTCCGACGACCGCACGGCTCCACGACGAGGGCCGTCGCACCGCCGATGCCGGTGCGACGGCCCTCGCGTCGTACGCCGCCGCGGTGCGCGTACGACGTACGACACGGTCGTGTCCGCCCGCCGGAAGGTCGTGGCCGACGGGCCGGGTCATGTCCGGCGCGCGGTCACACCCCGTGCCGTGCGGGGCGGCTCACCTGGTGCCGCGCAGCCTGCGCCACGGGGTGAAGGTGAACACGGCGCCGCCCAGCAGGATCGCCGTCCCCGCGACCAGACCGAGCGCCCGCAGCGTGCCCTGGTCCTCGGCCCCGGTGGCCGCCAGCCCGCCGCCGGAACCCGCGGCGCCGGACGTGGTGCCGGCGGAGCTCCCGGACCCCGAGGAACCCGAGGTGGTCGAGCCGGAGACCCCGCCCTCCTGAGCCGTGGTGTCGAGTTCCAGCGACGGGGTCGCCGCCCCCTTGACCTTGCACGGGATGCTGATCTTCGAGGCTCCCAGGGTGACGTCGATGGTCAGGGTGCCGGGGCCGAGCGTGGACTTCCCGGTGGCACCCGGCTTGTACGTACCGGTCATGTTCGGCAGGTCGACCGGCTTTCCCTGCTCCAGCGGTTCGGCGTTGGCGGGTCCCGTGACCTTCACCGAACCCTTGTCCGCGCCCGCGACGACGACGTCCATCGAGGGCTTGAGCGCACCGGCGGGCAACGCGGCCGGACTGTCCATCACGCCCTTGGCGGTCCTGACCGTCAGCGCGTAGCCGCCGCCGTTCTTCCTGGCGTCGATCGTCACCTTGGAGGAGATGGCGGCGGGGCCGGGGGACGTACAGGCGAACTGGACGGCGACCTCCTTGCCGGGGAAGTCCGTCTGTCCGCCGCCGCCCCCGGAGCCCGAGGTGGAGCCGCCCGCGGTGGACGTCCCGGCGGAGGTGCCGGAGGCGGTGCCGGAGGACGTCCCGGACGAGGTCGTACCGCCCGCCGTGGTGGAGCCGGAGGTGGAACCACTCGTCGTGCCGCTCGTCGTGCCACCGGTGGTCCCGCTCGTGGAACCGCTGGTCGTGCCGCCCGCCGTGGTGCCCGAGCCGCCGTCCGTGACCTTGATGGTCGCGCCCGGCCGCACCGTCTCCTCGGGGGTGCACTTGGTGTCCGTGGAGAGCGGCTTGGAGACGTTGATGGCGTACGCGTCCGGGGTGAGCGTGATCTCACCGGCCTTCTCCAGCTTCAGCGTGCCCTTCATGTCGGGCAGGATCATGGCGCTGTTCTTCGGGATCGGCGGGTTCTGACGCGGCCCCTCCATGGTCAGGGTGCCGGTGGCCGCGCCGCCCACCTTGACGGTGCCGGTCGGTTTGACCGTGTCCTTGTCCAGGTCGAGTATGTCGGGGTTCTTGGAGGCGGCCTGGACCGTCTTCCACACCACCTCGACGGTGTCCCCGACCTTGGCCTCCGCGGGCGCCGTCAGTTGCACCACGGTGGTGCCCTGCACGGGCGGCAGGCCGGAGATGGGCGGGGGCATGCACTCCGTCCGGTACGAGATGTCGGCGGCCCGGGCCGGACTCGCGGCCATCAGCATGCCCGCGCCGCCGAGCATCATCGCGACTCCCGCCGCGACCGTTCTCCGTTGCGTACTCACGAATGTCCCTTCGTCGTCGATGTGTTGTCCGACGGTGCGGAATCCGGTGCGAACCACGGCAGCGCCGCCGTGGTGGTGGGCGAGGGCCCGGAGGCGGACGCGTGCTCCGCCGCGGGCTCGGATGCGGGCGCGTCCGCGGAGTCCGGCCCGGGACCCGGCACGCGGCGCGGCGCTCGTGCGCCCTTGGCCGGGCCGGTCGTACGCGCCGGGCGGCGGCGCCGGGAGCGGGCCGGGGCGCGCGAGGGGCGGGGCCGTACCTTGTCGACGACCGCCATGCCGATCCGGAACACGGCGGCCGGCACCACCACGCAGAGCAGGACCCAGAAGAGGGTGACACCCCAGGGGCGGCCGACCCCCCACGGCTGCTCCGCCAGCACCTTGCCGCCGTACTCCAGCGAGATCTGGTAGTCGCCGTGGGCACCCGCCGCCAGTTCGACCGGCAGCTCGATCCGCGCCTTGCGGCCGGGCCCGACGGTGCCGCGCCACTCCCGTTCCTCCCACTGGGGGGCGAACACGCCGTGTGCGGTGCCGATCCGGAAGACCGGGTCCTCGACCGGGGCGGTGCCGAGGTTGCCCACGGTGAAGACCAGGCGCCGGGCGGGCGGCGCGCCGAACCACGTGAGGATTCCGCTGTCACCCTCCAGCCGGGTGGCGGCCAGCACCGCGAGCCTGCCGCCGGTCTCCTTCGGCAGCGCGGCGACCGGATGCCCGGCCACCACGAACACGGCGTCGGCGGCCTCCTGTTCACCGGTCACGGTGGCGACGTGCACCACGCACGGACACGGCACGGGCGGCTCGGCCACCGGCAACTTCTTGGTGAAGCCGCCGTCGGCCCCGGTGGTGACGGCACGGCCCTCGGCGTTGGCACAGGAGTTGGTGCCGCCGATCACGCCGCGTTCCGGTGCGGACCGGCCGCAGACCAGCATCATCAGCAGTGCGCCGGGACGCCATCCGCTGCCCTTGACGGTGATGTCCCCGCCCTTGCCCGCCTGCCGCTCGGAGAGGGTGACCGCGGGTTTCGCCTCCGCGCTGCCGCCCGCCCCGGTCGCCGCGGAAGCCGTGGGGAGCACCAGCAGGAAGGGAAGCAGCGCGAGGAGCGCCACGCCACCCCACCGGTGCCCGCCCCTCCGGTGATCCCCAGGTGTCGCCGGTCCGGCCCGTCCGGTCACGATTCCCCTCCCGTTCCCGTCTTCGTCAATCGGCGTGTGTCACAAGCCCGTCGGCCGCCCGGAGGCCGTCCGGGCGAACCGGCCTCGTACGGGGCCGGGGCCGGTGCGCCTGTGCGCTGCCGCCCGCCCCACGGACGCCGTTGCCCGCGTCGCCGCCGGTACGTGTACGCCGCCGCGGCGGCCAGGAGCGGCAGCGCCCCGCCCGTCAGCGGTGCCCAGGAGACGAAGCGGGCGCGCGCCGATGCCTCGTCGTGCGCGCCGCCGGCCGCCGTGACGCGCAGCCGTACCGTCACCGAGTCGAGGGCCGGGGCGTCCCGCCACGGTTCGGTGAGCGTGACGCTCCGTCCGGGCGCCAGCTCCACCGGCAGCGTGCGGGTGCCGCGCCGCAGCAGCGGCCCGAACACCCCGTCGGCGCTCACGGTGATCCGCGGGACCAGAAGGGTGTTGCCGCGGTTGACCAGCGTGTAGTGGACGGCTTTCCCGGACACGGTGACGTCCTCGACGGTGAGCGCCGCCAACGTCGGCCCGCCGACGCGCAGTCGCACCGGTACGCCCACCGAACGGCCCCCGTTCTCCGCGACGATCGCACCGGAGCGTTCACCGGGCGCCGAGCCCGTCGGCACCGTGACGGAGAACGGCACCTCGGCGCGGGTGCGGGCGGGCACGACCACCTTCGCGGCGGCGGTCCGCAGCCAGGCGCCCACGCCGACGTGCGCGCCGTTCCCGGCCCTGCCTCCGGGCCCGGTCCCGCTTCCGGCGGTGGGCTTGCCCCCGTCGCGTACCGCACGGCCGCCGTCCTCGGCGCGGTAGGTGTCGACGCCGCGCAGCCGTACCGTGACCGGGGCCGTGCCGGGGTTGGTGACGGAGAGCCGGTCCTGGAGGACGGCTCCGGGCTGCCCCTCCAGGTAGAAGTACGACCTGCCCGCGCCCTTCCCTGTGCCGCCCGCCCCGGACCCGCCCGCCACGGGCCGCGCCGTCCAGGCGGTGGCGCCCGCCGGCGTGGTCGGCGGCGCGGCCGGTGTGCGCGGTTGCGCACCGGCCGCCGGGACCGTGGCGAGGGTGAACAGCAGTACGGCGAGGGCGAGTCGGGCGGCGTGGCCGGTCGACGACGGCATGGCGGCTCCCTGGTGCCGAAGGGCTGTCCCGTCATCCGTGGCGGATCAGCGCGCGGCGTCGGACGTGGTGCGTCGCAAGGCGAAGGGGCGCCCGCGTACTGGATGTATGCGGGTGTTCCGACAACGCGGCGAAGTGCCGCGGCTGTCGTCGGGCGCCCGCCACGGATGACGGAGCAGCCCTCGGGGCGACTGGCTCGACCGGGTGAGGCGCTGGTGCCTTCCCGGCCACGTTCGCTGGTCACGGCGCCAGGACCGGTGAGCGAACTGCCGGACGACGCCCCTTCCAGGCAAACCTTGCCGGTCACGGCGCTAGTGCCGCTCCCGGCCCTAGCGGCCGACGGCTCCCTGCCCGCGCCGGGTCAGCCAGAGCACCCCGGCCGCACCGGTCAGCAGCACGGTGCCGCCGAGCATGCCGAGCGCCGTCGCCGAGTCGAGCGGCCCGGTCTTCGGCAACTGGCCACCGTTGTCAGGGGAGTTCCCCGCGTTTCCCGCAGCCGTCACATCGAGTCTGAGCGAGGGCCCCGGGCTGTTGGAAGGTGTGCAGGTCGTGGTCGTACCGAGCGCCTTGATGGTGAGCACACCGGCGGTGAAGTCGACCTTGCCGCTCTTCTTCGGGGTGTACGTGCCCGACAAGTCGCCGATCTTGATGGGGGAGTTGGCGGGGATGGCCGCGGCGTTCGGCGGCCCGGACATCTGGACCTCTCCCTGGTCGGCCCCGCTCACCTTGATCACCGCGCTGGGGTTCATCGCGCCCTTGCCGAGTTCGACGGGGCTGGACGACACGCCCTTCTGGAAGGACATCGTGAGCCGGTAACCACCGGCGCTCCTGACGCCCTTGATGTCGATGGGAGACACGGCCCCCTTGTCACCGATCGGGGTCTTGCACCGGTAGTCGACGTCGACGACCGTGGCGTGGGCGGCGGGTGCGGCCATCAGCACCACCGTGCCCGCCAGCGCGGACGCCAGCGCGAGAGCTGCTCGCTTCTGGTAGGACACCTTGTCTTCCCCTCATGCCGGAAGTCGCCGCGCGTCGTCTCCGACTCGACGCAAGTTACTGACGACACATCAGATTGGCGCTCAAGGTACGCCGGGGGCCTTGTGGAGGGAAGACAAAGAGCGCGCCGATCCGGCGCGCTCTCGTCGTGCGGATGCGGGGCCCGTAACGCCGCGGAGACCTGACGACCCGGCGGCTTCCGCCTCGTCACGGCCTCAGGCGGGGGCGGCCAGTTCCGCCCAGACCGTCTTGCCTGGCCGCCCCGGCACCCGCAGCACGCCCCAGTCCAGACAGAGCCGCTGAACGATGAACATGCCGTGCCCGCCAGGCCGTCCGGCCCGGTGCGGAGTTCGCGGCGCGGGCTGTCCGGCGCCCGCGTCGACGACCTCCACCCGCAGCACCTTCGCCGCGCAGGCGATACGGATCTCCTCCGGGCCGTCCGCGTGCAGGCAGGCGTTGGTGACGAGTTCGGAGACGACCAGCAGGACGTCCTCGGCGGCGGCCCGTCCGTCCGCGCTCGACGCGGGCAGCCAGCCCCATTCGTGGAGCGCCTGGCGGGCGAAGTCGCGAGCCGTCGGCACGACGCCGGCCACCCCCCGCAGCGACAACGTGCGCCACTGCCGTCCGGCCGGATCGGAGGAAGCCACTCCGGCGCCCGCGTCCGCGTCCACGCCGGCGCCCTCCGGCTCGCGGCCGAGGTCGCCCGGCGGATGCTGCCGGGTGGTGCTCATCAGCGCTTCACCTCACCGATTCACCATGTCGCCATCGAACAGTTACAAGTACCGAGCACGAGCGGTCGCAGCACGTACGGATACAGAGAGATACAGCACGTAGAAATACAGCACCTACGGCCGCAGCACCTACACGTATGCCGTGCGCGAGGCCATGTACCGCTTCGCCAGGGGTCTTCTGCCCGGCCGAATCGTGACAACACCCATTTCGTTCACGCGGACCGCGTGACACTGGCAACACATGAATCCCCCCGAGGCCCCGTGGCACGTATCACATCACGCACACCGTGGACAGGTACACCGCGGAAGGGCACGCCGTGGAACACAACACCGCGGAATACGGCACCGCGGAGCGACACATCACGGAACGACACATCACGGAACGACACCCGGCGGAAGGACGCGTCAGGGAACACACTCCGCCGACGGCCCCGCCCCGCGGTCACTTGCCCAGGGCCGCATCCAGGGAGTCGTGGACGGTGAAGACCGCCTCGGCCCCGGTGATCTCGAAGACCCGCGCCACCACCGGCCGCATGCCGGCCAGATGGACCCCTCCCCCGGCCGCCTCCGCCTTGAGCCGGGCACCGAGCAGCACGTTGAGCCCGGTGGAATCACAGAATTCGAGTCGCGAGCAGTCGATCACCAGGCGCGCACGCCCCTGCTCGACCGCGCTCTCCAGGGGTTCCCGCAGCAGATCGGCCGTGTGGTGATCCAGCTCACCCACCGGCGTCACGATTTCGCTGTCTTCCTCGGTGCGGGTCTCGACCTGAAGCCGACCCCGGTTCGCACTGCCGACCGTCCCGCGGTCCATGCCCGTCCCTCTTCGCCGTTCGTCGCTGCCTGCGGTCACTGCTCGCATCTCCGCGTGCGCAGATTCGTCGTAGTCGTCGTCGACGTCCTTGAAACAGTACGCGTTCCGTACGCCACGCGGTAGCCGAAGACCTCAACAATTCGGACATATAGCATCAATTGGCGCTTGTAACTCTCCATCCGAACCGGGTAAGGGTAGAGGGACACCCGCAAACACGAACGGCTTCGGAGGCGCCGCTTCACCGCAGGAACACGTATGGGCATCGGCAGCCATATGCCGAGAACGATGGAGGAGACCCATGTCACCCCGGCTCGACGAACCGCGTACCCCCGACGCGACGTCAGCACCTTCTGTGGGACCGACCCACTCAGACTCCCCTGCCGCGATCGCCACCAACGGCACGCGCGACGACAGCACCGACAGCACCGCGGACGCCGTCGACGGCAGCGGGACCGACCGCGTCGACCACCGGTCCGCCGCTCCCCACCGCGTCACCGACGGCCTCGAAGGACTTCCCGAGATCCCGCCGTTCGACGAGGTGGAGCCGCTGGACGCCAGGGCCCTGTCGAAGACGCTCTTCGAGCGGCTCGAATCCCTCGAAGAGGGCACCCACGAGTACTCGTACGTCCGCAACACCCTTGTCGAACTGAACCTGGCCCTGGTCAAGTTCGCCGCCTCCCGGTTCCGCTCCCGCAGCGAACCGATGGAGGACATCATCCAGGTCGGCACCATCGGCCTGATCAAGGCGATCGACCGCTTCGAGCTCAGCCGGGGCGTGGAGTTCCCGACGTTCGCGATGCCGACCATCGTCGGCGAGATCAAGCGCTTCTTCCGCGACACCAGTTGGTCCGTGCGCGTCCCGCGCCGCCTTCAGGAGCTGCGGCTCGACCTGGCCAAGGCGGGCGACGAGCTCGCCCAGCAGCTGGACCGCTCACCGACTGTGGGCGAACTCGCCGACCGCCTCGGCATCAGCCACGACGAGGTCGTCGAGGGCATGGCCGCGAGCAACGCGTACACCGCGAGCTCACTGGACGCCAAGCCCGAGGAGGACGAGCACGAGGGCGCGCTGGCGGACCGCATCGGCTACGAGGACCACGGGCTCGAAGGCATCGAGTACGTCGAGTCCCTGAAACCGATGATCGCCTCGCTGCCCTGCCGCGACCGCAGGATCCTCTCGCTCCGGTTCGTCGCCAACATGACGCAGTCGGAGATCGGTGAGGAGCTGGGCATCTCCCAGATGCATGTCTCGCGCCTGCTCTCCCGCACGCTGTTCAGGCTCCGGAAGGGCCTGACACTGGAGGAGTGAGCAGGCCCGTTCCGCGCGCCCGCACGGCGCACCGCGGCCCCTTACGACCTCGCCCACGATTGTCAGCGGCGTCGCGGTGTCCGGGACCTCCGCCTCCGGCGTTGTCGTCAGTTGCCGACGCTCCGCGTCGGCTCCCTCCTCCGCCTTGGATGCGAAGGCCCCAGACACCGCTCCTTCTCCCACTGCCCATCGTGAGCGAGGTCGTTGGCGGAAGGACCCGCCCGGCCACGGGCGGGTCCTTCCGCATGTCCGGGGCCGGTCGGCGGGGCGTGCGCGGGGCGCTCAGACGACGCGTTCGCCGCGGCGCCAGACCGCGTGGGTCAGCGGGACGCCCGGCCGGTAGGCGAGGTGGACATGGCTGGGGGCGTCGAGGAGGACCAGGTCTGCGCGGGCACCGGGGGCGATGCGGCCGATGTCCGTACGGCGCAGCGCGGCGGCGCCGCCCGCGGTGGCGGACCAGACCGCCTCGTCCGGGGTCATGCCCATGTCGCGCACGGCGAGGGCGATGCAGAACGGCAGCGACGAGGTGAACGACGAGCCGGGGTTGCAGTCGGTGGAGAGAGCGACGGTGGCCCCCGCGTCGAGGAGTCTGCGGGCGTCCGGCCAGGCGGCGCGGGTGGAGAACTCGGCGCCGGGGAGCAGGGTGGCGACGGTGTTCCCGTGGGCGAGGGCGTCGACGTCCGCGTCGGTGAGGTGGGTGCAGTGGTCGGCGGAGGCGGCGTCGAGTTCCACGGCGAGCTGGACGCCGGGGCCGTGCCCGAGCTGGTTGGCGTGGACGCGGGGGTGCAGGCCCCTGGCCCGGCCCGCGGTGAGGATCGCGCGGGCCTGGTCGCCGTCGAAGGCGCCCCGCTCGCAGAAGACGTCGACCCAGCGGGCGTACGGGGCGCACGCGTCGAGCATCGCCCCGGTGACCAGGTCGACGTAACCGGCGGGGTCGTCGGCGTAGTCCGCCGGGACGACGTGGGCGCCGAGGAAGGTGACCTCCTCGGTGTGCCGGGCGGCGATGCGCAGGGCACGGGCCTCGTCCTCGACGGTGAGGCCGTAGCCGGACTTGGTCTCGAAGGTGGTGGTGCCCTGGCGCAGCGCCTCGGCGAGGTAGCGGGCGACGTTGGCGGAGAGCTCGTCGTCGGTGGCGGCGCGGGTGGCGGCGACCGTGGTCCTGATGCCGCCCGCGCTGTAGGGGCGGCCGGACATCCGGGCGTTGAACTCCTCGGTGCGGTCGCCCGCGAACACGAGGTGGGAGTGGGAGTCGACGAAGCCGGGGATCATGGCCCGGCCGCCCGCGTCGACCGCGTTGTCAGTGGCGGGTGCTTTGCTTGATCCACCGGTCCAGACAACCCGGTCGCCGTCGATGACGACGGCCGCGTCCTGGATCAGGCCCAGGGGGGAATCCGTACCGAGGGAGGGGTCGTTGGTGACCAGGCCGGCGATGTTGGTGATGGCGGTCGTCGTCATCGGGCGACTGCTCTCCTTCTGTATGGGTGTGCGGGTCGGCTCGTCGGGGGGTGCGCCGGGCGGGCGGGGGGCCGCACGGGACACCCGGCCGACGGGTGTACGGGGCGGCCCGCGCCGCGGTCCCGGGAGCGGCGGCGGTCCGGGGGGAGCCGCCGTCCCCGCGGGCGGCGGCCCGGGGAAGCCGGCCGCTCGCGGGGCCGCCGACGGTTCCGGGGGCGACGGCCCGGGGCCCGTGGCGAGCGCTCCGGGAGCCGCCGTCCCCGAGGTCGCCGGGCTCAGCGGTGCAGTGCGGAGATCGCCGAGGCGAGCGCCCCGGGGACGTCCTCGACCAGCGTGTGATGCCCGTCGCGGACGATGTGCCGGCCCGCCACGACCGTGTGCCGCACATCGGCTGCGGAGGCGGCGAATACGACCGCTTCGGCGGCCAGCCTCGGTGTCGGTCCCGCCGTTCTGACGGAGTCCAGGGCGACCGTCGTCAGATCGGCGGGGGCGCCGGGTTGGAGGATGCCCGCCTCGGGCCGGCCGAGTGCGGCGTGCCCGTCGGCGGTCGCCGCGCGCAGCAGGGCTGCGGCGGTCCAGTGGCCGCGGGTCCGGGTGCGCAGGCGCTCGTCGAGTTCCATCGCCCGGGCCTCCTCGAAGAGGTCGATCACGGCGTGGCTGTCGCTGCCGAGGGAGAGCGGCGAACCGGCCCGCTGAAGGGCGACGGCCGGGCCGATTCCGTCGGCGAGGTCGCGTTCCGTGGTGGGGCACATGCAGGTGCCGGTCGCCGAGGAACCGAGGAGGGTGATGTCCTCGGCGCTGAGGTGGGTGTTGTGGATGCCGGTGGTCCGGGGGCCGAGCACTCCGTGGTCGGCGAGGAGCCGGGCGGGCGTGCGGCCGTGGGCCGCGAGGCACGCCTCGTTCTCCGCAGGCTGTTCGGAGAGGTGGACATGGAGCGGGGCCCGTCGTTCCTCGGCCCAGGCGGCCACGGTGGCGAGCTGCGCGGCGGGGACGGCGCGCACGGAGTGGACGGCCGCGCCGATCAGGGCGTGGTCGCCGCCCTCGAGGAGGGAGGCGCGTTCGGCCCAGGCGTCCGCGGTGGTGTCGGAGAACCGCAGCTGGTGCGGGTCGGGCTGCCGGTAGTGCTCGGGCCCGTCGCCGAACCCGGCGGCGAGGTACGCGGTGTCCAGCAGGGTGATCCGGATGCCTGCCTCGCCCGCCGCCGCGATCAGTGCCTCCCCCATCGCGTTGGGGTTGTCGTAGCGGGTGCCGCCCGGCGCGTGGTGCAGATAGTGGAATTCGCCGACCGCGGTGATCCCGGCCAGGGCCATCTCGGCGTACACCGCGCGGGCCAGGTCGAAATACGAGTCGGGGGTGAGCCGGGAGGCGACCTGGTACATGATCTCGCGCCAGGTCCAGAACGTGCCGGAGCCGACCTGGACCGTGGAGCGCAGGGCGCGGTGGAAGGCGTGCGAGTGGGTGTTGGCGAGCCCGGGAAGGGTGAGCCCGCGCAGGACGGTGGCGCCCGGCGGCGGGGTGGTGATGCCGGTGCGGACGCCCACGACGACCCCGCCGGACACGTCCAGCGCTACGTCCGGCTCGACGTGGGTGCCGAGCCAGGCGTGGGACAGCCAGTACGTCTCGGTGACGGGTCCGCCCGTCGGCTGCGTCGGCCGTGTCGTCAGCGGCACGCGAGACCCTCCAGTACGTCGGCGAGTGCGATCACCCCGGCCACGCAGTCGTCCTCGGCGGCGTGCTCGGCCGGCGAGTGCGAGATCCCGGTAGGGTTCCGTACGAACAGCATGGCGGTCGGGACCGAAGCGGACAAAATACCCGCGTCGTGTCCGGCGCCGGTCCCGAGGACGGGCACGGCGCGCCCGGCAGGGCGCCCCTGGCCGCCGCGCTCCACGAGGATCTTGCCGAGCTCGTCGCGCAGTGCGTGCTCGAACTCCACGACGGGCGTGAAGGACTCGCGCACGACGTCGAGGTCGACACCGGCCCGCTCGGCGTGTTCCCGGGCGGCGCGCTCGATGCCCTCGACCACGGCGTCCAGGTGGTCCTGGTCGGCGGCGCGGGAGTCAAGCCAGCCCCGGACGAGGGAGGGGATGGCGTTGACCCCGTTCGGCTCGACGGCGACCTTGCCGAAGGTGGCGACGGCTCCGGCGAGTTCCGCCTCACGGCGGGCGGCCAGCACGGTCTCGGCGTACGTGAGCATCGGATCGCGCCGGTCGGCCAGCCGGGTGGTGCCCGCGTGGTTGGCCTCGCCGCGGAAGTCGAACCTCCAGCGCCCGTGCGGCCAGATCGCGGAAGCGATGCCGACCGGGTCGCCGGTGAGGTCGAGGGCGCGCCCCTGCTCGACGTGGAGCTCGACGAACGCGCCGATACGGGCGAGCCGTTCGGGATCGGGGCCGATGGTGCCGGGGTCGTGTCCGGCCGCCTCCATGGCCTGCGGCAGAGTGATGCCGTCGCCGTCGCGGAGCCGGTGCGCCGCCTCGACGGTCAGCTGCCCGGCGGCGAGCCGGGAGCCCACGCAGGCGAGCCCGAAGCGGGCCCCTTCCTCGTCACCGAAGTTGGTGACGGCCAGCGGCCGGGTGAACTCCACTCCCCTGCGGCGCAGTTCGTCGAGCGCGGCGAAGGAGGAGATGACGCCGAGCGGCCCGTCGAAGGCCCCGCCGTCCGGCACGGAGTCGAGGTGCGACCCGGTGACGACGGCGTCCCCGGCCAGGGGGTCGCCGAGCCAGGCCCACTGGTTGCCGTTCCGGTCGACCTCGTAGGTCAGCCCGCGCGCCTCGGCCTGGGCCCGGAACCAGGCACGGCACTCGACGTCGGCGCCGGTCCAGGCGTAGCGGCGGTAGCCGCCGCTGTCCGGGTGCCGGCCGACCGGCAGGAGCTCGCGCCACATGGCATGGAACGACGAGGCGCCGACAGGGGCCGCACCCGGCGCCCCCGTCACGGCCGGCCCGGAAACCGAACCCGTACCCGCGCCCGTACCGGAACCCGGCCCCGCACCGGAACCCGTACCTGTGCCCGGACCCGTGCCCGCGTCTCCCGTTCCCGTACCGGCTTCGGTGCCGGGGGGCCGGTTCACTGGTCGCCCTCCGTCATCGGCACGCGCACGCCCTTCTCGGCGGCGACGGACTCCGCGATGTCGTAACCGGCGTCGACGTGCCGGATGACGCCCATGCCCGGGTCATTGGTGAGGACCCGGCGGATCTTCTCGCCCGCCAGCGGGGTGCCGTCGGCGACGGTCACCTGCCCGGCGTGGATGGAGCGGCCCATGCCGACACCGCCGCCGTGGTGGAGGGAGACCCAGGACGCGCCGGACGCCACGTTGACCATGGCGTTCAGCAGCGGCCAGTCGGCGATCGCGTCGGAGCCGTCGAGCATGGCCTCGGTCTCGCGGTACGGGGAGGCCACCGAGCCGCAGTCGAGGTGGTCGCGGCCGATCGCCAGCGGGGCGGCCAGTTCACCGGAGGCGACCATGTCGTTGAACCGCTCGCCGGCCCGGTCGCGCTCGCCGTAGCCGAGCCAGCAGATCCGGGCGGGCAGTCCCTGGAAGTGGACGCGTTCACCGGCCATCGTGATCCAGCGGCGCAGCGACTCGTTCTCCGGGAAGAGGTCGAGGATCGCCTTGTCGGTCTTGTGGATGTCGGACGCCTCGCCGGACAGCGCGGCCCAGCGGAACGGGCCCTTGCCCTCGCAGAACAGCGGCCGGATGTAGGCGGGCACGAAACCGGGGAACGCGAACGCCCGCTCGTAGCCCGCGAGTCGCGCCTCGCCGCGGATCGAGTTGCCGTAGTCGAAGACCTCGGCCCCGACGTCCATGAACCCGACCATCGCCTCGACGTGCCGGGCCATCGACTCCCGGGCGCGGGTGGTGAAACCCGCCGGGTCCTTGGCCGCGTACGAGGCCATGTCGTCGAAGTCGACCCCGGTCGGCAGGTACGAGAGCGGGTCGTGCGCGCTGGTCTGGTCGGTGACGATGTCGATCGGCGCGCCCTCGGCCAGCATGCGCGGCAGCAGCTCCGCCGCGTTGCCCAGCAGCCCGATGGACAGCGGCCTGCGGGCGTCGCGGGCCTCGACGGCCAGCTGGAGCGCGTGTTCGAGGGAGTCGGCGCGCACATCCAGGTAGCGGTGCTCGATCCGGCGCTCGATGGCGCGCGGATCGCAGTCGACGCAGATCGCGACGCCGTCGTTCATGGTCACGGCGAGCGGCTGGGCGCCGCCCATGCCGCCGAGCCCCGCGGTGAGCGTGATGGTGCCCGCGAGCGTTCCACCGAACTTCTTCGCGGCGACGGCGGCGAACGTCTCGTAGGTGCCCTGGAGAATGCCCTGGGTGCCGATGTAGATCCACGATCCGGCGGTCATCTGGCCGTACATGGTGAGCCCGAGGGCCTCCAGCCGGCGGAACTCCTCCCAGTTCGCCCAGTCGCCCACCAGGTTGGAGTTGGCGATCAGCACGCGCGGCGCCCACTCGTGCGTCTGCATGACGCCGACCGGGCGTCCGGACTGGACGAGCATCGTCTCGTCCTGCTTGAGCGTCCGCAGCGTGCGCACCATCGCATCGAACGAGCGCCAGTCGCGGGCCGCCTTGCCGGTGCCACCGTAGACGACGAGCTTGTCGGGGTGCTCGGCGACCTCGGGGTCCAGGTTGTTCTGGAGCATTCGGAGGGCGGCCTCCTGCTGCCATCCCAGGGCGCTCAGCTCCGTACCGCGCGGTGCCCGTACCGGTCGGGATCCTGACATGGCGACGCCTCCTCGTGACTGTAAGCCTCCTATTCACATCCTGATGTTCTGAATACTCGTAGTCAACAGTCCCGGGTGGGCCCGGTCGGCGCGGCCCGGCGAGACAGCCCGGCGGCCCGGCGCTCCCGTCCCGTGCCGCGCCGCCTCAGCGGCGCCGCCGCGCCCCGCCGGGCCGGGCGTCGCCCGCCATCGGCCCGGTCGTCCGGTACTCCTCCACCTGCCTGCCCGCGGGCCGCCCGCGCGCCACCCGGTCGGTCCCGACCCAGTACAGGACGTCGTCGCGGTGCTCGCGCCGCCCGATCCGGAGGGCCTTGATCCAGAGCCCGGCACCCGCCCCGGCGAGCACCAGCCCACCTGCCCCGGGCAGCAGGAACGCGCTCGCCACCGCCACCAGGAACGCCCCGAGCAGCCACCACCGGTGCCGACGCCGCCAGTCGCGCACGGTCACGGCCCGGTCCTGGAGGAAGTCGGACCGCCCGGCCCGGGTGGCACGCCCGGCCAGTTCCGCGTAGCGCCGACCGCGAACGAGCGCCACCGCGGCCGCCGTGATCAGGAACAGCGCCGCTCCGGCCAGCAGCCCGATCCGTCGCCCGGTGACCCCGGGCACCAGGGCGCCGACGGCCGCGGCGACCAGCCCCGGCCACCACAGCGGCGCCGCCCCGGCCCGTACGACCACGGCCACTCTCGCCAACGACTGCGCTCCGCGCCCCACGTCCGTACCCCTCTCGCTCACGGCTCCTGCCGGCCTTCCGACCTGGAGGCTAGTGGCCGCGGATGAAGAGGTCCTGAGAAACCGCGACGGCCGGCGGGGCGTCCGGCCCACGCGATCCCCATGCGTGACCCTCGCCGTTCAGTACAGGATCCCCACCAGGCCGTCGCCGCCCGCCTCGCAGCGAAGACGTCCCGGGCAGCATCCCGACCATCCCGCGAACCCGTCCGCCGTCAGGGTGAGGCGACTCCATCCGGAACTGCCCGGACCGTTCTCGCCGAGGCGCAGCCCGAGCCGCGGCACCGCCACGTCCGCGACCGCGCCCACCGCCGCGCCCGCTCCCGGGTCCGGCAGCGGGACGGCTTCCGGGAGCACGGAGAGGATCTCCTCGGCCGAGTGCCCGAACAGATCGACTCCGTCCCACGCCACGCACGCGGCGCCCTCCCCCGACGCCGACCGCGGTGACGTCAGCCGCCGGACCTCGACGCGGGCGAGCCTGTCCACCGCGTCCGGGCCGCCTGCGGCCAGGGTCACTTGGAGTCCGTCGAACAGGGCCACGGTGTTCCAGCCGGGCTGGAAGAGATGGCCGTCGAGCCAGGCGGCATGGGCGTGGCGTGGTTCGGGGTAGTCCGCGAGGGTCAGCGCCCCGCACTGGAGTCCGCGGTACGTCTCGGACGCGGCGGCCGACAACCGGGCACGGGCTTCGTCGGGGCCCGCCCCGAACCGCAGCACCCCGGCCCCGCCCGGCAGCGCCACCCCCGTTCCCGGCAGCAGTTCGAGCACCGCCTGGCCGTCCGGCGTCCGGTGCGCAGTGCGTCGGGACGTCACTCGACGAAAAGTCCCCGCGCCACCGCCCGCGCGTCGAACTCCTCCAGCCGCGCCTGCGCGTCGGGCAGGTCGTCGCACATGGCCTCCAGCAGCACCCGGCCCAGCAGCATGGGCGCGCACGCGGTGTCGAAGGCGAGCCCGGTGCCGACGGCCGCCGGGATCAGCAGATCGCTGAACTTCGCGACGGGCGCGAAGGCGGAGTCCGCGACCGACACGACGGCCAGTCCCTGTTCCCGCGCGTAGCCGAGGGCGTCGACGACCTCCTTCGGGTGCCGGGGCAGCGCGAAGCAGATCAGGGCCGTGGCGCCCGCCCGCCGTGCCGCGTCGATCCGGTCGTGCAGCATGCTGCCGCCCTCGTCGAGCACCCGGACGTCGGGGTGGACCTTGGCCGCGAAGTACCCGAATCCCCGGGCCTGCGAGGACGCGGCCCGCAGCCCGAGCACCGGCAGCGGCCGGGAGGCCGCAAGCATCCTGCCCGCGCGTTCGACGGGCGCGGGGTCGGCGAGCAGATCGGCCAGGTGCCGGAGGTTCTCGATCTCGCCCAGGACGGCCTGCTGGTACTCGTTGTACGTGTCGTCACCGCCGCCCGGCCCGGGCCCGGCGGGGGCCACTTCCCGCAGGTGCTTGCGGAGCGCCGGATAGCCGTCGAAGCCGAGCGCCACCGCGAACCGGGTGACGGACGGCTGACTGACCCCGGCGAGCTCGGCCAGCTCCACGCTCGACAGGAACGGAACGTCCCCGGCCCTGCGCACCATCCAGTGCGCGATCCGCCGCTGGGTGGGGGTGAGCCGACGCCCTTCGAAGAGCTGCTGCAACCGCGCGGCCGGGTTGCTCCCGCTCATGCTGTCCTCTCGGTAGTTCCGTCGCACCACGGTCCGGCGCCGACAAAACCATTCAGCCAGCAAGGCGCCTGCATGTCCATATGCAGCAGGGCCCGGACGGGACGCCGACAGCTGTGGTGGGACAGGACGGCGCCGCGCCTCATAGCCGTCGCGTCCGGCTTCTACGACCGGTCCCGTTCCGGCCGGTGCTCCGAGCGGATGCCGGGCGTCGCCCGGGGCCGGTACGCGCGGTGGAACGGCCGGAGGAAAAACAGGGGGGATAGCCCCACTGCCCGCAAAGCCGCCGGTTCGTACCGTGAGAGTCATGGAAACCCGAGACCCGGAGCTCAAGACCGAACTCGATGCCACCCTGCACGCCCGTAACGAGCTGGGTTCGGATTACGAGTCCGCGCTCGTCGAGTCCTTCCTGGAGAAGGTGGAACAACGGCTCGACACCACCCTGGACCGGCGCGTACGGCGTCATCTCGCCGAGCAGCAGGTGAGCGTCGCCAGAGGGGCTCGTCAGCCGCAGCCCCTGGGCGGTTTCGGAGAGCGCTACGGCTTCGGGATCATCTCGCTGATCCTGGCCATTCCCCTGTCGGCGATCGCCGCCGCGGCCTCGCACACCGAGGGCCTGATCATCGCCTGGCTCGGCGTCATCGGCGTCAACGCCGTGCACGCGGCCCGCGACTGGCCCTGGTTCCGGCGGCGTTCCGGCCACTCGAAGTCCGACTGGGACGAATGAGCCCGCCGCGGGGCCGGACGGGCCCGGAGGGGGCAACGGAAGAACGGGACCGGACGGGCCCGGAGGAGGCAACGGAAGAAGGAAGCACGGGGCCCGGGACGCGAGGCACGGGCGGTGTCGCGGGGACCGCCGCACCCCCGGGGTCCGGAGGGCGGGACGACGGCGGTCCCCGCGAGGAACACGGTCCGGGTCGGGGCCGGTCACCGCGTCCGGGCGACGGTGGAGGTCCGGGAGCCGCTCCGTAGTCCGTGTCGCCGTATCGGGTGTCGGCCGGTTTCCCCGCCGACACCCCTCACTGTGTCGGACCCGTGTTAAGCCGGTGCTGCGCGCACGTGTCGCGCTCGTACCGTTTTCGCGAAGCCCGCACGGGCGCGTTCGCGAAGCCGTGCCCGGCAGGCCCGGGGGTGCTACGGCTTGCCGCCCGCCGCGTCCTTGGCCAGGAACGCCAGCAAGTCCTGCCTGCTGACCACTCCCTTGGGCTTGCCCTCGACCAGCACGATCGCCGCGTCCGCCGCGTTCGTGCCGCCGAGCACCGCCATCAGGTCCTCGACCGGTTCGCCGGAGCCGACCTGCGGCAGCGGCGGCGACATGTGCTTCTCCAACGGGTCGGAGAGCGAGGCGCGCTGCGCGAACAACGCGTTCAGCAGCTCCCGTTCCACCACCGAACCGACGACCTCGGCGGCCATCACGTCCGGGTGGCCCGCACCCGGCTTCACGATCGGCATCTGCGAGACGCCGTACTCGCGCAGCACCTCGATCGCCTCGCCGACGGTCTCCTCGGGGTGCATGTGGACGAGCGCCGGAACCGGGCCGTCCTTGTGGTCGAGCACGTCCCCGACCCGGGCCGACGGGCCCGTGTCCTCCAGGAAGCCGTAGTCGGCCATCCACTCGTCGTTGAAGATCTTGCTGAGGTACCCGCGTCCGCTGTCCGGCAGCAGGACGACGACCACGTCGTCCGGGCCCAGCCGCCCGGCGACCTCCAGGGCAGCGACGACCGCCATGCCGCAGGAGCCGCCGACCAGCAGGCCCTCCTCCTTGGCGAGACGGCGGGTCATCTGGAAGGAGTCCTTGTCGGACACGGCGACGATCTCGTCCGTGACCGTCCGGTCGTAGGCGGTCGGCCAGAAGTCCTCGCCGACGCCCTCGACGAGGTACGGGCGTCCGGAGCCGCCGGAGTAGACCGAGCCCTCGGGGTCCGCGCCGATGACCTTGACCGCGCCGTCGCTGACCTCCTTCAGGTAGCGGCCGGTGCCGCTGATCGTGCCGCCGGTGCCGACACCCGCGACGAAGTGGGTGATCTTCCCGTCCGTCTGCTGCCACAGCTCCGGACCGGTCGTCTCGTAGTGCGAGCGCGGATTGTTCGGGTTGGAGTACTGGTCGGGCTTCCAGGCCCCCGGCGTCTCGCGGACCAGCCGGTCGGAGACGTTGTAGTACGAGTCAGGGTGTTCGGGGTCGACGGCCGTGGGGCAGACGACCACCTCGGCACCGTAGGCGCGCAGTACATTGATCTTGTCCGTGGACACCTTGTCCGGGCAGACGAAGATGCACTTGTACCCCTTCTGCTGGGCGACGATCGCCAGGCCGACACCCGTGTTGCCGCTCGTCGGCTCGACGATCGTGCCGCCGGGCCGCAGCTCGCCGCTCTCCTCGGCCGCCTCGATCATGCGCAGGGCGATGCGGTCCTTGACCGAACCGCCGGGGTTGAAGTACTCGACCTTGGCCAGAACCGTCGCCTGGATGCCGGCCGTGACGCTGCGCAGCCTCACCAGCGGGGTATTGCCTACAAGACTGATCATCGAATCGTGGAATTGCACCGTCTACTCCGGGGTCTCCGTATGGGGTGCGGCCAGCGTATGCGCACAGGTGGGAGAACGGGCGGGAGAACGGACGGAGTGATTGAGCGACGGCCGCCGCGGGGCAATGAGATGTACGTACGGCGGTACGGCGACGAGAGGTGGACCGGACTGTGTCGAGAGCACGAGTGGCACGGCGGATCGCGGCGGGCGCGGCCTACGGCGGCGGCAGCATCGGGCTGCTCGGCGCGGCGGCGGTAGGCGTCCTGCTGGCGGAGGTCCAGCTGGCGAAACGGCACGTGGGCGGCGGTATCGCACCGGTTCCGCCGAGCGCGGACGGGCGGTACGGGGCGGCGTTCGCCGGGCCCGCCGAACCACTGCGGCTGGGATTGCTGGGCGACTCCACGGCCGCCGGGCAGGGGGTGCGCCGGGCCGGCCAGACGCCGGGGGCACTGCTCGCCTCGGGGCTCGCGGCGGTGTCCGAGCGGCCGGTGGACCTGCGCAACGTGGCGCAGCCGGGTGCCCGCTCGGACGATCTGGAGCGGCAGGTCTCGTCGCTGCTGGCCGATCCGTGCGCCGTGCCCGACGTCTGCGTGATCATGATCGGCGCGAACGACGTGACGCATCGCATTCCCGCCACGCAGTCGGTGCGCTGTCTGGCCACGGCGGTGCGCAGACTGCGTACGGCGGGCGCGGAGGTGGTGGTCGGCACGTGCCCGGATCTCGGCACGATCGAGCCGGTCTACCAGCCGCTGCGCTGGCTGGCCCGCCGGGTGAGCCGACAGCTGGCGGCGGCCCAGACGATCGGCGCGGTGGAGCAGGGCGGGCGCACGGTGTCGCTGGGCGACCTGCTGGGGCCGGAGTTCGAGGCGAACCCCCGGGAGCTGTTCGGCCCGGACAACTACCACCCGTCGGCGGAGGGGTACGCCACGGCGGCGATGGCGGTGCTGCCGACGCTCTGCGCGGTGCTGGGTCTGTGGCCGGAGACCGACCGGCTGGACGGGGACCGGCGCGAGGACATGCTGCCGGTGGCGAAGGCGGCCTCCCAGGCGGCCAAGGAGGCCGGTACCGAGGTCACCGGGGCCCGGGCGCCATGGGCCCTGCTCAAGCACCGCAGGCGGCGGCGCCTGCCCACCGCGACGGAGCCCCACCCGCACCCGGGGACGAGCGGGGACACGGCACTGCGGAAGGCGGCCCCCGCGGAGGCGGCGGCCGAGTCGTACGGGGAGTCGCGAAAGGAGAAGGAACGGAGAAGGTCGTCGCGGGACCTCCGTGCCAATTGACGGCGGCCCGCCGCAGGGCGGTCCGGCCCGAGCGAGTCGGCGACCGGCCGGACGCGACGGCTCGACGGCCGGCCGGACGGCCCGGGGCGGTGACCGACCGTACGACTCGGGTCGGCAACCTACCGGGGCCGTACGATCCGGCTCGGCGGCGGCCGGACAGGACGGCCCGGCAGCCTGCCGGACGGGCGGCGGGAACGATCGGGCCCCGGACTGAGCGAGCGCTTAGAAAAGAGGTCGGCGTCACATGCGCTGCCCGATGACCCAGCATCTACGTACAGGTAACTTCCAAGTCAGCACCTGCCCGAACCCGCCTTCCAGCCCTCATGGAGCCGCGTGATGCCCGAAGCCGTGATCGTCTCTGCCGTCCGTTCCCCCATCGGCCGGGCCTTCAAGGGTTCGCTGAAGGACCTGCGCGCGGACGACCTGACCGCCACGATCATCCGGACCGCGCTGGACCGGGTTCCCGAGCTGGATCCGAAGGACATCGACGACCTGATGCTCGGCTGCGGCCTCCCCGGCGGCGAGCAGGGCAACAACCTGGGCCGGATCGTCGCCGTGCAGATGGGCATGGACCACCTCCCCGGCTGCACGATCACCCGGTACTGCTCGTCCTCCCTGCAGACCAGCCGGATGGCGCTGCACGCCATCAAGGCGGGCGAGGGCGATGTCTTCATCTCGGCGGGTGTCGAGATGGTCTCCCGCTTCACGAAGGGCAACTCCGACACCCTGCCGGACACGCACAACCCGCTGTTCGCCGACGCCGAGGCCCGTACCGCCGCCCGCGCGGAGCAGGGCGGCGAGGGCTGGCACGACCCGCGCGAGGACGGCCTGGTGCCGGACGCTTACATCGCGATGGGGCAGACCGCGGAGAACCTGGCCCGCCTCAAGGGCGTCACCCGCCAGGACATGGACGAGTTCGGCGTCCGCTCGCAGAACCTCGCCGAGGAAGCCATCGAGAAGGGCTTCTGGGAGCGCGAGATCACTCCGGTCACCACCCCCGACGGCACGGTCGTCTCCAAGGACGACGGTCCGCGGTCGGGCGTCACCATGGAGGGCGTGCAGGGCCTGAAGCCGGTGTTCCGCCCGGACGGGCTGGTCACGGCGGGGAACTGCTGCCCGCTCAACGACGGCGCCGCCGCGCTCGTGATCATGTCCGACACGAAGGCGCGCGAGCTGGGCCTGACCCCGCTGGCCCGGATCGTCTCGACCGGCGTCTCCGCCCTCTCCCCCGAGATCATGGGGTACGGACCGGTGGAGGCGAGCAAGCAGGCGCTGAAGCGGGCCGGGCTGACGATCGACGACATCGACCTGGCCGAGATCAACGAGGCGTTCGCCGCCCAGGTGATCCCGTCCTACCGCGACCTCGGCCTGCCGCTGGAGAAGGTCAACGTCAACGGCGGCGCCATCGCCGTCGGCCACCCCTTCGGCATGACCGGCGCCCGGATCACCACCACGCTGATCAACAGCCTCCAGTTCCACGACAAGCAGTTCGGCCTGGAGACCATGTGCGTGGGCGGCGGCCAGGGCATGGCCATGGTCATCGAGCGGATGAGCTGAGCTGGAGCGGAGGGTAGGGGTCGCCCGAGGAACGAGGGCGGCACCTGCCCGCAGCACAAGCGAAGCGAAACGCGACCACCAACACAAGCGGATGAGCTGAGCTGGAGCGGAGGGTAGGGGTCGCCCGAGGAACGAGGGCGGCACCTGCCCGCAGCACAAGCGAAGCGAAACGCGACCACCA
>NZ_JBIAUE010000009.1:73908-277182 GCF_042892615.1 Streptomyces sp. NPDC001750
AACACAAGCGGATGAGCTGAGCTGGAACGGGACTCGGACCAAGGGCGAAAACGGAGCGCCGACACGGGTGCGCATGGGCCCGCCTCGGCAGGGCCTCCAAGAATGGCCGGTTTCCGAGCCCCAGCCGTGACCGAATCTCCCCCAGGATGTGACCTACGTCCCGGGGGAGAGCCATTCTCGCAGGTCGCACCGGTGTGACCTTAAACGCCGGGCCGAAAGACCTGTCCGATTCGTGACGTAATGCACTGACACCAGGCGCGGGCACAGGACAAGCTGAGGTAGGAAGTCGGGGAATCCATCGGAACCGGGAGTATGTCAGTGAGCGCCATGTCTCTTGCCTTGTTGCTGACGACCGCCGCCGCCACGGCTGTGGGCGCCGCTGCTCTGTACGCCGCTCACGGGCTGCGCAAGCAGATCACCGCCCTCCGTACAGAGCTGGCCACGACCCGCGCCGACGGCGCCGCGGTACCCCCTCAGATACGCGCGGCGGTCGCCGAGGCGCTCGCCGAGGAACGGGAGCGTGAGCTGGCCGAGGCACGCGCCTTCTGGGCCTCCCAGGAAGCGCGGGACGCCGCCGACGCCCCGTCACTGCTGGGTGGGCTGTCCGGGATCGGCGAGGAGACGTCGCTGTACATGCCGCGCCAGGCGGACTTCGCGGGCCTGGAGGCGATGGACTTCGACTCCGCCGAGGCGTTCGAGGAGCTGCCGGAACTGGCCGAGGTGGCCGAACTCGCAGAGGTGGCCGAGGTGGCGGAGACCACGGAGTTCGCCGAGGATTCCCCCGAGCTGGCCGCGGCCCGCCGCCGTCACCCCTCGCACCCCGACTTCGTACCGGTGCGGACCCCGGTGGGAGCCGACCACGAGCGCACCGTGAACCGCCTCGAACAGCTCGCCGACAGCCGTACGGAACTCGCCGATGTGCGTCCCGGCCCGCTCGGCACCCTCGACGTGTACGTCTTCGCCGACGGCACCACGCTCTGCATGACGCCCGGTCACCGGGAGACGGCCGAGCGCCTGGCCGCGTCGCTGCTCGCCGGTGAACGCCCGGTGCTGCTGGGTGGTTCCGGTGTCTCCGGCGCGTACGCCCTGACCTTCTCGTGCGGCGAGGAGAACGTCTACATGCTGGCCGATCGCGTCATCGCCTCGTTCTAGCCGGACCACTGCCCCGCCGGACCACCGGACCGCCCGACCAACGACCTCCGGCCCCAGCCCTCCGCCCCGGCCTTCCGGCCCAGGCCGTCGCCTCTGCGGCCGCCCGGGCCACGCGGACCCGCCGCGCTACGCGAACGCCCGCTCGGCCGCCTCCTCGACGAATCGCACGGCCTCGTCCAGCTCGGTCGACGAGGCCGTTTCCAATGCCGCCGCCAGGTCGTGCCCCGCCACGGCGAGTTGGTCACCGACGGCGAAGATCCCGGCGTCAGGCATGAGCCGCGGCTCCCTGCCCGGTGCCTCGGCGCGCTGGGCCCTCGACGCGAGTTCCCTGGCCGTGGCGAGCCCCTCGGCAGCAGCGCCGCGCTGCAGACGGCTCTGCGGGGCGGCACGGAGTCGGTCGGCGAATCGGTCCACGGCGGTGATCAGCGCAGTCGTATCGAGCACCCCGCGACCCTACGCGCCCTCCCGTTCCGGCTGCCAACACGGACGGCGGAGGAACGAAGACGCGGATACCGGGAAACGAAGACGCGGATACCGGGAAATGGAGGCGCAGGTACCGGGAAACGAAGACGCGGAAAGGAAGAAGCGGATACAGGAACGGAACCGGGAGCAGGGACGCGGTACAGGACAGGGACGCAGGTACGGGAACGGCCCGCAGGCGCGGTGCCTGCGGGCCGTTCCCGTACCCGTCACGGGTCGGTGGGTCTCCGTGCGTCGGTCGTCCCGTGCGTCAGTCGTCGCCGCTGAGGATCGACAGCAGACGCAGCAGCTCCAGGTAGATCCACACCAGGGTCATGGTGAGGCCGAAGGCCGCCAGCCAGGACTCCTCGCGGGGCGCGCCGTAGGCGATGCCGTCCTCGACCTGCTTGAAGTCCAGGGCCAGGAAGCACGCACCGAGGACGACCCCGATGATGCCGAACAGGATGCCGAGGCCACCGGAGCGGAGGCCGAGACCGTCACCGCCGCCGAAGACGGCGAACAGCAGGTTGACCACCATCAGCAGCATGAAGCCCATGGCCGCGGCCATGACGAAGCCGTAGAAGCGGCGGGTGACACGGATCCAGCGCATCTTGTACGCCAGGAGCACACCGGCGAAGACGCACATGGTGCCCAGCACCGCCTGCATCACGACGCCGGGGCTGATGTACGTGCTGACCGCGCTGGAGATCACTCCGAGGAAGACGCCCTCGAAGCCCGCGTACGCCACGATCAGCGCCGGGACCGGCTTGCTCTTGAAGGACTGGATGAGCGAGAGGACGAACGCCACCAGGGCGGCGCCGATCGCGATTCCGTACGACTTGCCGAGGTTGGCCGGATCGACCGGCAGCAGGGCCCAGGCGAGAACGGCACCGAGCACCACGGTGCCCAGCGTGATCGCCGTTCGCGTGACGACGTCGTCGATCGTCATCGCGCCCGAGCGCGCGGGCGCCTGCGGAGCGCCGTACTGGGCGTCCGGCTGGGCGTAGGGGTTGGTGGCGTACGGGTTGGCGGCGGTGCCCTGGGCGTACGGGTCGGCACCCGTGACGGGGGCCCCGGCCTGCGGCGCCGCGTTGAAGCCCGCATATCCGTTGTCGCGGCTGAAGCCCCGTCGCGAGAAGACCGGGTTGCTGCTCCTCATCTCACTCCTCCATGGCCACCCTGCGTGGCCTTCCCACAAGAGTAATGGGTAGGCAAAGGATTCAGACTAGTGCCTGAGGAGGATCTTTACCGAACCGAAGGACGACGCGCAGCTCTTTTCCGCACCGTGTCCAAGGCCGCCGGAACCCGGTCAGTCCTGCGGCCTGTCCGGCTCGGTGGCGCGCAGGTCGGCCAGCAGTTCGGCCTGGCCGGCCAGGACCCCGGACAGAATGGTGCGCGCGACCCGCAGGAGCTCCGCCACCTGGGGGTTGGCCAGGGAGTAGTAGACGCCCGAACCCTCCCGGCGCGCGACGACGAGATTGGCCCGCCGCAACACGGCCAGCTGCTGCGAGAGATGGGCGGGCTCGACGCCGATCCCGGCCAGCATCTCGGACACCGCGTGCTCCCGTTCACTGAGCAGTTCGAGCACCCGGATGCGCACGGGGTGTCCGAGCGTCTTGAAGAACTCGGCCTTCAGTTGGTACAACGGCGCGCTCATCGAACCGGCCTCGTGCCCTCGGCCCCGGCCGTCCGGCCGACCCACCGCGGCCATGTGTGTGCCCTGCATCGCGTCCACTCACAACTCTTCGCCATGGAGTCATCCTCGCGCGTCCACCTGGACGTGCTGACCTCGTGAATTATCGAAACCCGGAACCGGAGGCCCGAAAACGGAACCGGAGCCCCCGAACCGGCGGCCCGGAAGCCCGGAGACCCGGAACATTCTGACGGGCCGCCGCGGGGAGCGGCGTCACGGGGCTCCCACGCCCCGCAGAGGAACGGTGACCCAGACACATTTGCCCTGGCCGTCCGGGTCCTCGCGAACGACCGCGGTGCCCGACAGGCCCCGGGTGAGCTCGCTGACCATGGCCAGCCCGCCGACCGTTCCGACGGCCGGTCCGTGCAGCGCGGGCCGGTACGGGTGGCGGTCGTGCACGCCGAAGGCGAACGTGTCCATTCCGGCCGCGAAGTACACCGTCACCGTCGGGGAGAGCACGGCGGCGTGCCGGACGCTGTTGGTGACCAGTTCGCTGAGGATCAGCAGCACCGGATCGACGCCGGGGTGGCGCGGCCCGACGCCCCACTCGGCCAGCACCTGCTCGGTCGTCTCGCGGGCCGTCCGTACGGCGGCGCCCATGGTGGGCAGGGTCAGGACGTGACGCAGGGGCAGGGCGTCGGGCCGGGCCGTCATGGGGCTTCCTCGGGGACGGCGGCGGGAGCCGGGGCGGTGGGGGCGGCGGCGGGCCGGGCCGGTACGAGACCGGCGTGCTGGAGCCGGGCGCGGGCCGCCACGATGGCCTCAGGGGTGGTGACGTAGTCCCGGCCGTCGGGCCGGAGCAGGTCGAGGGCACCGACGGCGTCGAGCGCGCGCCGCTGCCCCGGACGTATCCCGGAGGCCAGCACGGTGATGCCGCGCCGGTGCAGCTTCTCCACGGCGTCCTTGAGGACCAGTGCGCCGGTGGCGTCCATGGTGGTGATCCGCGACATGCGCAGGATGACGACGCGGACGTCGGCGACCTCGGAGAGTTCGAGGAGGAAGCGGTGTGCACCGGCGAAGAACAGGGGCCCGTCCATCCGGTAGGCGACGATGTGCTCGGTCAGCAGCTCGTGTTCCTCGTCGCTGTGCTCGCCCGGCAGGTCGGGGCGGAAGTCGACCTGGTCCATCCGCGTCTGGCGGGCCACCGCCCGCAGCGCGAGCGCACCGGCCACCACCAGGCCGATGATCACCGCCTGGACGAGGTCCAGGACAAGCGTGGCTGCGGCCGTCAGGCAGAGGACCACGGCGTCGGAACGGGTGGCGCGGGCCATCGCGCGCAGCGAGCCGACCTCGACCATGCGGATCGCGGTGGCCAGCAGCACGCCCGCCAGCGCGGCCAGCGGGATCTTCGAGACGAGCGGTGCCGCCGCGAACACGATGACGGCCAGGACGGCGGCGTGGGTGAGGGCGGCGAGCCGGGAGCCCGCTCCCGTACGGACGTTGACCGCGGTACGGGCGATGGCGGCCGTCGCCGGGACACCGCCGAACAGCGGGGCGGCCAGGTTGGCGACGCCCTGCCCGAAGAGTTCCCGGTCCGGGTCGTGCCGCTGGCCCACGGTCATGCCGTCCGCGACCGTGGCCGACAGCAGCGACTCCAGTGCCGCGAGGGCGGCCACGGCCACGGCTGGCGCGAGCAGCGAACCGAGCGCCGACACGTCCAGGAAGTCCAGGGAGGGGGCGGGCAGCCCGGACGGCAGGTCACCGATCGGCGTCGCCCCGTCCAGGTCGAGCAGCTGGGCGGCCAGCGTCGCGGCGATCACCGCGACGACGGAGAACGGGACGGCGGGCCGCAGGCGCGCGCCGAGCAGCATCACGGCCGCCACGCCGACCGAGAGGGCGACGGCGGTCCAGTTCGGCGCCTTCACGAAATCCTCGACCGCCCGCCAGGCCACCACCAGGACCTTCTCGCCCTCGGGCTTGGCCACGCCGAGCGCGGCGGGCACCTGCTGGAGCCCGATGACGCAGGCGATGCCCAGGGTGAATCCCTCGACCACCGGTGCCGGGACGTACCGCATGTACTGACCGGCCCT
The DNA here is from genome assembly GCF_042892615.1 of Streptomyces sp. NPDC001750. Classification (NCBI taxonomy): domain Bacteria; kingdom Bacillati; phylum Actinomycetota; class Actinomycetes; order Kitasatosporales; family Streptomycetaceae; genus Streptomyces; species Streptomyces sp. NPDC001750. The sequence goes on from NZ_JBIAUE010000009.1 coordinate 79,243, forward strand.
GAGCAGGGCCAGGGCCATCAGCAGCACCCCTGCCAGCAGCCCCACGGTCAGCACGCCGCCGGGCCCGTACTGGGCGACGATCGGGACGAGGACGACGGTCATGGCCCCGGTCGGCCCGGACACCTGGAGGTTCGAACCGCCGAACACCGCGGCCAGGGCCCCGGCCACCACCGCGGTGGCGAGCCCCGCCTCGGCGCCGAGTCCGGAGGAGACCCCGAAGCCGAGTGCGAGCGGCAGCGCCACGATGGCGACCGTGAGACCGGCGAGCAGATCGCGGCGCGGGTTGCGGCGCATGGCCACGAGGTCGGCGCGGACGGGCAGCAGCGCGCGTACCCGGCCCAGTGATCGTTCGAGAACCGTGCTGAGTGTGCTCACGACGCGGCGACCTCGGCTTCCCGCGGTTCGGCCGGCGGTTCGCCGCGCCCGGCCGGCGCCCCGGTCGGACTCCGCCGCGCGGCCCGCGTCGGCTCCGCGTCGTCCCTGCCCACGGGTATGTGCACCGCGGTCGCGCCCTCCCGCGTGGACGTCACGGCCCAGGAGCGGCGCGGAACCGTCGGCCGTCGCGACGGCGCCGAGGGGGCCACCCCGATCGCCGCGAGCGGAGCGCGCACCGGCGTCCGGCCGCGCCGCAGCACTTCGAGCGCCCGGATACGTGCCGGATGCCCCGGCATCCGGAAGAACTCGGCTTTCGCCTGGTACAGCGGAACCGGCACGTCCGCGAACCCCCTGTCGAAAACTGTCGGCCGTCGGCCTGCTGCCGGGATGTCGGCCTGTCGGATGTCGGTGTCCCGGCCCGTGCCCCGGGGCGTCCGTCGGTGCGTGGTCCGGGGCGTCGCTCGGCACAGCCGCGCTCACGGGTCGCCTCGCATCCGCGCGGCCACGCGCCGCGATCACTTGCGAATACAATAAAGACAGCATGTAGTGAATTGCATAATTTTGCAATTCACTAATATGGCCACGGTACGGTTCGGCCACCGCGCCGCACACGTCCCGCCGCGCCCTCCGACCGCCGTCGGCGAGCCGGGCGAGGAGCAGGGCCACGTCGCCCTCGTGCCCGGGGCGGCGCCGACAGGTCCCCTTCGGGTTCGGCGGGAACCCGGCCGACCGCGGACCGTCCCTGCACGAGCACGCCGGTGGCCGGCACCTCCCGCATCATCGACACGGCGAACGGACCCCGGAGAGGGCGAGCGGCGACGGCGGAAGAAGACGGCGATTCCGGGGCAGAGGGCGCCGCAGGACTCGGGGACAAGGGGCGGCACAGGACGGAGGAGGAGAGGCCGGAAGCAGCGACCCGAGGCGGTGACGGCGGCGGTGCGACAGGGGCCGGAGACCGAGGCCGTGGGAGACATGCCACCGGGCGATCCGCCTCTCGGCCGCCAAGCGCGAAGTGGTGCCCGGAACCGGACTCGAACCGGTACGCCCCCGAGGGGCAGCGAGGTTTAAGCTCGCCGTGTCTGCATTCCACCATCCGGGCCTGGCGCGCGGCTCCGCGTTGGCACATGACCCTATCCGGGGGCTTCCTCCGATCAGCGGATGAGTGGCGCGATGTTGTCTTATTTTATTGACCGTTTGAGGGTGCGTCAGCACTTCGGGGCATGCATCGTCACATGCCTGGGCGGGGTAGTGGGTACGGCGGACGGCAATCCGGATTGACGTAAAGTCGCCGCACCCGGACGGGCGCTTTCGCCAGGTGCGCGCCAGTGGCCGCCACGGCCGCGCCACCGCACCGGCCGGACGGGCCCTCAGCGCGGGTCGGGACGGACGGGTGGGCGGGGTCCCGTGCCGTGCGTCGCACGGCGAGGCACGGGGCCGCGGCGGGCGAGTCCCGGCCCGGTGAGGGCGTCAGTCTCCGGCCCCTCGGCGTCCCCCGTAAGAGGACCGCCGCCGGGCCGTACCGGCGCCCGGCCCCCGCGTCCACGACACGGAACACGGTGCTCCCGGGGCAGCGGGTTGACGCCCGGGTGCCACCCGGCCCGGCGGACCGTCTCGGGGTCGATGTCATACCGGAGGAGGACATCGCGCTCCGCCGATGCGACTCAAGACGACCCCGGGAACGGGCACGGGGACTGACGAAACGCGGCAGGACGGCGGTGAGGATGAAGAGGTCCGAAAACGATCGGACACCTCGAACGCACCTCAGGCACACGACCCCGGACGAAACCCTCGTCCGGAGCCCCGGATCAGGAGATTCCCGTGACCACCACTTCCACCGCACACCGCGTCACCACGGTGGCTGCCCGCGCCACGGATCTGTCCAAGGTCTACGGCGAGGGCGAGACCAGGGTCACCGCCCTGGACCGGGTCTCCGTCGACTTCCCGCGCGGCGAGTTCACCGCGATCATGGGCCCGTCCGGTTCCGGCAAGTCCACGCTGATGCACTGCGTGGCCGGTCTCGACAGCTTCAGCAGCGGCTCGGTGCGCATCGGGGACACGGAGCTGGGGTCCCTCAAGGACAAGCAGCTCACCCAGCTCCGACGGGACAAGATCGGCTTCATCTTCCAGGCGTTCAACCTGCTGCCGACCCTGACGGCGCTGGAGAACATCACGCTCCCCATGGACATCGCGGGCCGCAAGCCCGACGAGGCGTGGCTGCGCCGGGTCATCGACATGGTCGGGCTCTCCGAGCGGCTGTCCCACCGGCCGACCCAGCTCTCCGGCGGTCAGCAGCAGCGCGTGGCGGTGGCCCGCGCCCTGGCCTCCAAGCCGGAGATCATCTTCGGTGACGAGCCGACCGGGAACCTGGACTCCCGTTCCGGCGCCGAGGTCCTCGGCTTCCTGCGCAACTCGGTGCGCGAGATGGAGCAGACCGTGGTGATGGTGACCCACGACCCGGCGGCGGCCTCCTACGCGGACCGGGTGATCTTCCTCGCGGACGGCCGGATCGTCGACCAGATGATGCACCCCACCGCGGACGGGGTCCTCGACCGGATGAAGGCGTTCGACGGCAAGGGCCGCACCAGCTGAGCCCCGCCCTCCCGCACGCCCGAGTCCCGCTCCTCCCGCACCAGCCCGGAGCCCGCCCCCGCCGCGCGGCCGGATCCCTTCCTTCCGCGCGCCCGGGGCCCGCCCGCGCACGCGCTCTTTGCCGGACCCCCTCCCCTTCCCAGGACTGACAGACATGTTCCGTACTGCCCTGCGCAATGTGCTCGCGCACAAGGCCAGGCTGCTGATGACCGTCCTCGCCGTGATGCTCGGCGTGGCCTTCGTATCCGGCACCCTGGTCTTCACCGACACCCTCGGCAATGCCTTCCGCAACCAGTCGGCGAAGAGCTACGACGACATCGCCGTCGCCGTCACCACCCGGGCCGACCAGCGCGACCCGAAGGCGCCCGGCGGCGTCACCACCGCCGGCCTGGCGAAGATCCAGGGCCTGGACGGCGTCGACACCGCCACCGGCCGCGTCAACGGCTTCGCCGGGGTCGCCGACCCCGACGGCAAGCTGATCGGCAACGGCTGGTCCAACACCGGCGCCAACTTCTTCCCCGGCAAGGACGGCAAGGACGCCGCGTACACCTTCGTCGACGGCAAGGGCCCGGACGGGGCCGACCGGATCGCGCTCGACGAGCAGACCGCGAAGAAGGGCGAGTACCAGGTCGGCGACCGGGTCCGGGTCGCCACCAACGGTCCGGTGAAGGAGTACACCCTCTCCGGTGTCTTCACCACCGAGGACGGCGCCGTCAACGCGGGCGGCAGCCTGGTCCTCTTCGAGACCCCGGTCGCCCAGAAGCTGTACCTGCGGCCCGGCGAGTTCATGAGCGTCGACATCTCCGCCGCGTCCGGCGCCTCCGCCGACAAGCTGCTGGCCGAGGTGAAGCCGCTGCTGCCGAAGGGCGCCGACGCCCGGACCGGCCAGGACCTCGCCGACGAGCAGGCCAAGAACATCGAGGACGGACTGAGCAGCCTCAACACGATGCTGCTCGCCTTCGCCGCGATCGCGCTCTTCGTCGGGATCTTCCTGATCGCCAACACCTTCACCATGCTGGTCGCCCAGCGCACCAAGGAACTGGCCCTGATGCGCGCCGTCGGCGCCTCCCGCCGCCAGGTCAAGCGCTCGGTGCTGCTGGAGGCCGCCGTGGTCGGCGCGCTCGCGTCGGTCATCGGCTTCGTGCTCGGCCTCGGACTCGCCGTCGGCCTGCGCTCCGCGATGAGCCTGACGGGCGGGAAGATCCCGGCCGGACCGCTCGTCGTCTCGCCCACCGCGGTCGTCGCGGCGCTGGCGGTCGGCGTGCTGATCACCGTGCTGGCCGCCTGGCTGCCCGCCCGCCGGGCCGCGAAGATCCCGCCGGTGGCGGCGATGAACAGCGTGCACGCGACCGCGACGGTCAAGTCCCTGGTGCTGCGCAACTCGATCGGCGGCTTCCTCACCGCGCTCGGCGGCGTGGGCATCGTGGCCGGTGCGGCCATGGGCTCGGACGGCCGGACGGCCATCGGGGCCGGCGCGTTCTTCGCGCTGATCGGTGTCATCGTGCTGATCCCGCTGCTGTCGCGGCCGGTCGTCGCGCTGGTCCGCCCGCTGCTGAAGAAGCTGTTCGGGGTCTCCGGCAAGCTGGCCGCGCAGAACGCGGTCCGCAACCCGCGCCGCACCGGCGCCACCGCCTCCGCCCTGGCGATCGGACTCACCCTGGTCACCGGCATCTCGGTCCTCGGCGTCACCCTCGGCCAGGCGGTCGACCGGATGACGACGGACAACGTCAAGGCCGACTACATGGTCTCGATGGCGAACGGGGACACGCTCGACCCGTCGGCGCTCGCCGCCCTGGAGAAGGCGGACGGCGTCGAGGCCATCACGCCGCACCAGTACGCCTGGCCGGAGTTCGGCGGCGAGCACCTGCCGGCTTCCGGGGTCGCCCCCGGCGACGTGTCCGAGCTCTTCGCCATCAAGACGGTCTCCGGCTCGATCGACTCGCTGCGCGACGGCGAGATCGCCGTCGCCGAGAAGGCCGCCAAGTCGAACGGCTGGAAGACCGGAGACACGATCCCGGTCGTGTACGAGGACGACAAGAAGGAGAAGCTGAAGATCGGGGCGGTCTACGAGGGCAACGAGTTCCTCTCCACCGTTCTGATGTCGAAGGACATCCTGAACCGGCACGCCGACCACCCGTACATCCGCGAGGTCTGGCTGAAGATGGACGGCGGCGAGTCCGCCGCCAACGAGAAGGCTGTGATCAAGGCGCTCGGTGACAACCCGGCGATGAGCATCATCGACCGTCAGGGCATCCGGGACATGTTCGGCGGCTTCGTGAACACCGCCCTGAACATCATGTACGGCCTGCTGGCGATGGCCCTGATCATCGCGGTGCTCGGCGTCGTCAACACGCTGGCCATGTCGGTCTTCGAGCGCCAGCAGGAGATCGGGATGCTGCGCGCGATCGGCCTGGACCGGCGCCGGGTGAAGCGCATGATCCGGCTGGAGGCCGTGGTCATCTCGCTCTTCGGAGCGGTGATCGGTGTCGCGCTCGGTACGTTCCTCGGCTGGGCGATCGGGCAGACCCTGAAGTCCTCCGTCCCGGGCTACGCCCTGGTCGTCCCGTGGGACCGGATCGGGATCTTCCTGGTCCTCGCCGGCCTCGTGGGGGTGCTGGCCTCGCTCTGGCCGGCCCGCAGCGCCGCGAAGCTGAACATGCTGACGGCGATCAAGACGGAATAGTCCGGAGCCGAACGGTTCCCGGCCGGACGGCTCCCCACCGAGACGATCAACGGCCGAGGGCCGGTACCCGCAGCCCGGTGCTGCGGGTACCGGCCCTCGGCGCGTTCCGGTCAGGCCTTCGCGCGTCCCGGCCGGCACCTCGGTGCGTCCCGGCGGGACCCTCCTTCGGTCCCGGTCAGGCGGTGGCCGTCTCCGTCCACCGACGGGCCCGCAGCGGCATCCGGGAGGCCCCTCCCTCGGCCGGACGCACCGCGAGGATCTGGTTGACACCGATCCTGTTGTGCTCGAAGGAGAGCGCGGAGGCGGCCATGTAGAGGCGCCAGACCCTGGCTCGCCCGGCCGAGGTCAGCCGGACCGCGCGGTCCCAGTGCTTCTCCAGGTTGGCGACCCAGCCGCGCAGCGTCAGCGCGTAGTGCTCGCGGATCGACTCGACGTCCCGGGCCTCGAAGCCGGCCTCTTCGAGGATGGCCACGGTCCGTCCCACCGGGGCCAGTTCACCGTCCGGGAAGACGTACGCGTCGATGAACTCGTCCACGTGGTACGCGGACTCGTCCTTCTCGGGGCGACGGGCGATCTGGTGGTTGAGCAGCCGGCCGCCGGGCTTGAGGAGTGCGTGGACGTCGTCGGCGTAGTCGCGGAAGCGGACCGCACCGACGTGTTCCGCCATGCCGATGGACGAGACGGCGTCGTACGGGCCGTCCCGGACGTCCCGGTAGTCCTGGACCCGGATCTCGACCCGGTCGGTCAGACCCTCCTCCGCGACGCGCTTCCTGGCGTACGCGGCCTGTTCGGCGGAGAGCGTCACCCCGGTGACCCGGGCACCGTACTCACGGGCCGCGTGGATGGCCATCGAGCCCCAGCCGCAGCCGATGTCGAGGAGGCGGTCGCCCTCCTTCAGCGCGAGCTTGCGGCACACCAGGTCGAGCTTGTCGCGCTGGGCCTCCTCCAGGGTCCCGCCGTCCTCCCAGTAGCCGCAGGAGTAGACCATGGACGGGCCGAGGAACAGTTCGTAGAAGTCGTTGCCGACGTCGTAGTGGTGGCTGATGGCCGCCTTGTCGCGGCGCCTGGTGTGCAGGGTGCCGAAGCGGCTGCGCACCTCCTCGGGCGGCGGCGTCGGCGGGAGTCCGGGGCCGGCGAGGCGCAGCAGCCCCTTCGCGAAGGCTCTCACCCTCGGGTCGCGGACCGGGTGGACGGCGCCCTCGGCCGCCACGTCCCGCTCCCAGATCAGCGAGGCCAGCCGGTCCAGGGCCTCGTACAGGTCGCCCTCGATGTCGATGTCGCCCGCCACCCAGGCGCGGGCCAGGCCCAGTTCGCCCGGCTTCCAGAGCAGCCTGCGCAGTGCGCGCCGGTTGCGGACGGCGAGGACGGGGGCACCGGGCGGTCCGGACTCGCTGCCGTCCCAGGCCCGGATCCGGACCGGCAGCCTCTCCCCCAGAAACTCCTCGACGAGAGCGGTCAGCCGCAACGCGGCGTCAGCCATGGTGCACACCTCCGTTGATGGTGTTCCCAATACGCCCAAACATGCCCAAACATGCCCGACAGGGGTCGGACACGCCTGGAACCACGCCGGGCGCACACGGCGCCGCGGCGAGGTGCATCGCCTTCAACAGTCCGCCGAACGCGCCCCATCCCGCTACAGCGCAACGAAACGGCAAAATACCTGCACGTCACACACATTTGGTGGCGTGCCGCCCGGCCCCACGGCCGGCACGAGCCCGCGCCACCCGCCGCGGAGCGCGTGGAGAGCCTCCCACCCCGGGCACGCCGAAGGGGCCGCCCGCACCACGGATGGCGGGCGGCCCCTTCGGGCGTCGTGCGCGTACTACGGCGTTCTGTGCGGGCGAGTGGACCCGCGACGGGGCGTCAGGAGGCCTTGGCCTTCTCGCCCTCGGGCTTGGCGGCGGCCGGTGCCGGGGCGGGCTTGGCCGCCTCGTAGAACTCCTCGCGCGGCGACTCGATGGCGCCGAGCGAGACGACCTCGCGCTTGAGGAACATGCCGAGGGTCCAGTCGGCGAAGACGCGGATCTTGCGGTTCCAGGTCGGCACCGACATGCCGTGGTAGCCACGGTGCATGTACCAGGCGAGCCGTCCCTTGAGCTTGATCTTGATCTTGCCCAGGTAGATCATCGCGACGCCCTTGTGCAGCCCCAGACCGGCGACGGCACCCTTGTTGGCGTGGCTGTACTCCTTCTGCGGGAAGCCGCGCATCCCGGCGATGACGTTGTCGCCGAGGACCTTGGCCTGACGCAGCGCGTGCTGGGCGTTCGGCGGGCACCAGGCGTTCGGGTTGCCGGCCCGGCGGCCGACCATGTCCGGCACCTGGGCGTTGTCGCCCGCGGCCCAGATGTAGTCGGTGCCCTGCACCTGGAGCTTCTCGGAGGTGTCCACGTGACCACGCGGGCCGAGTGGCAGACCGAACCGGGCGAGCGCCGGGTTCGGCTTCACACCGGCGGTCCACACGATGGTGCCGGAGTCGACCTCCAGGCCGTTCTTCAGCACCACGTGACCGTCGACGCAGGAGTCCATGGAGGTTCCGAGGAAGACCTCGATGCCGCGGGACTCCAGGTGCTCGCGGCCCCAGACACCCAGCTTCGGGCCGACCTCGGGCAGGATCTTGTCGGCGGCGTCGACGAGGATGAAGCGCATGTCCTCGCGCTTCACGTTCGTGTAGTACTTCGCCGCGTCGCGGGCCATGTCCTCGACCTCGCCGATGGTCTCCGCACCGGCGAAACCGCCACCCACGAAGACGAACGTGAGCGCCTTGCGGCGGACGTCCTCATCGGTCGTCGAGTCGGCCTTGTCCAGCTGCTCCAGGACGTGGTTGCGCAGGCCGATGGCCTCCTCGACGCCCTTCATGCCGATGCCCTGCTCGGCGAGGCCGGGGATCGGGAAGGTGCGGGAGACCGCGCCCAGCGCGACGACCAGGTAGTCGAAGGGCAGCTCGTACGCCTCGCCGACGAGCGGCGCGATCGTGGCGACCTTGCGGTCCTGGTCGATGGTGGTGACCCGGCCGGTGAGGACCTCGGCCTTCGGCAGGACGCGCCGCAGCGGGACGACGACGTGCCGGGGCGAGATGCTGCCGGCGGCGGTTTCGGGAAGGAAGGGCTGGTACGTCATGTACGAGCGCGGGTCGACGACCGTGACGGTCGCCTCTCCGTAGCGCATCTTCTTCAGGATGCGTCGAGCTGCGTACAGGCCTACGTACCCACCGCCTACTACGAGGATCCTGGGACGCTCCGTGGTGCTCATGCCATCGAGTATCCACCCCTCTCCGCGGACCCCCTCGTGAGCCCCTTCACAAGGTTGTCTCCACCCTCTGCTACACTGCCCCGCCCACGTGACCGAGGTCATGATCCCAACAGGGAACCAGAGGGCGCGGACGGACGTTGAACACCGCCTGTGAGCTGGCTCTTGTGCCCGAAAAGGCGGCGGACCACCGCCCTGGTCCACGGCGCGGAAACACAACCGGAACAGTCCCGAACCGGCGCGGAACGACGCCCCGAACGGCTCCGGGCGCCCGTACGGACGAGAACCGCCCTTCACGAGGCCCAATTACTTGTGAAGAAGTTCACGAACTTTGTCGGGGGATGCCCCTCCGAGCCCTTCCCGAACAGCTCACGGCAGCTCAGAAACGGCAGCTCGGAAGTGCGAGCGGGAACGCGACCGGCGGGACGTCCACCGCAATCCCTGACGCCCGGCCCCGGCACCGTCGTCGCCGCTCGTCGGCGGCGGTCAGTTGTCTCCCGCCGCGTACCACGCGATCCCGTCGAGGATGTCGTGCTCGCTGACGACGACCTCGCGCACCCCGGCCCGCCGCATCACGGCGAGCAGGATCAGCGCCCCCGAGGTGATCACGTCGACCCGCCCCGGGTGCATGGCGCCGATCGCCGCGCGCTCGGCGTGCGTGGAGGCGGCGAGGCGCGCGGTGATCGCCTCGACCTGCTCCAGGGAGATCCGGGAGTGGTGGATCGCCTCGGAGTCGTACGTGTCGAGTCCGAGGGCGATCGCGGCGACCGTGGTGACCGTCCCGGCCAGGCCGACGAGGGTGGCGGCCCCGGTGAGCGGAACGGTCTCCTCGGCGAGGTCCAGGGCCGCTTCGACATCGGCGCCGATCGCGGCGATCTGACCGGGGGTCGGCGGATCGGTCACGGCGCCGTCGTGCACGAGGTGGCGCTCGGTCATGCGGACACAGCCCATGTCGACCGAGCACGCCGCCCGCACGTGGTCGTCTCCGACGACGAACTCGGTGGAGCCGCCGCCGATGTCCACGACGAGGTACGGCTTGGCGAGGTGGTCGCGGCCCACGAGCTCCTTGGTGGCGCCGGTGAAGGAGAACTCCGCCTCCTGGTCACCGCTGATCACCTCGGGCTCGACACCCAGGATGTCCAGCACACCGCGGACGAATTCGTCGCGGTTCTCCGCGTCCCGGGAGGCGGAGGTGGCGACGAAACGGATCCGCCGCGCCCCGTGCTTCTCGATCACCTCCGCGTACCGGCGGCAGGCGTCGAACGTCCGCTCCAGCGCCTCCGGGGCGAGCCGGCCGGTGCGGTCGACGCCCTGGCCGAGGCGGACGATCTCCATCCGGCGGTCGAGCTCGACGAACTCGCCGGTGGACGGGTCGGCGTCGGCGACGAGCAGACGGATGGAATTGGTACCGCAGTCGATCGCGGCCACGCGGGTCATGGGTGCTCCTGTGGTGAGTCGGGCCCCTCCGGGCCCCGCCGGGGGACGTGGTCCGGGGCACGGCCCTCGGGCCCGCCCCGGCGGCGGCCGAGGGGCGCGGGTCGGGGGCGGAGCCCCCGTGGGAACGGTCAGCCCTCGTCGTCAGAGCCTGTCGGGTGACCTTCGACCGGAGAGCGGACGCGGCGTGGTGCGTGCGATTCCAAGGCGCCGGAAGGTCCTTGTAGCGGAGCTACTAGGGCGTTTCGGCAACGCCGGAAGCGTGCGTGCCACGCCGCGTCCGCCCGATCAGAGGTCACCCGACAGGCTCTCAGGGGCGCAGGGCGTCACGCACGGCCCCTTGCGCCACCACTCCGGCAGCATCGCGATCGCCTCGTCACCCAGCGGGTTCACACCGGGGCCCGCCGCCAGCGAGTGCGCGACCAGCACGTGCAGGCACTTCACCCGGTCCGGCATGCCGCCCGCGCTGGGGAAGCCCTCCAGCACCTCGATGGCGTCGCGCCGGGCGATGTAGTCCTCGTGCGCTGCCCGGTAGGCGGCGGCCAGCTCGGGGTCGGTGCCGAGGCGCTCGGTCATCTCCTTCATGACCCCGTTCGCCTCCAGCGTGCCGATCGCGGACGCGGCGCGCGGGCACGTCAGGTAGTACGTCGTCGGGAACGGCGTGCCGTCCTCCAGCCGGGGCTGCGTCTCGACCACGTCCGGGTTGCCGCACGGGCAGCGGTGCGCGATCGTGCGCAGCCCGCGCGGCGGGCGGCCCAGCTGCTGCTGGAACGCGGCGATGTCCGCCTCGGTGGGCTCGGTGGGCTCGGTCTGCGGAGGGGGGGTTTCCATGCCTGCCTAGGTTCTGGGGTTCTGACGGTTCGGAGGGGGCCGGGCATCCGGGGCCGGGGGCCGGGGATTCGAGGAACCGGAAGTCCGGGGGTCTGAGCGTCCGGGGGCTGGGCGTCCGGGGGTCTGGGCGTCTGCGGGGCTGGAAGTCCGAGGGGCTGGCCTTCCCTGGGACGGGCGGATGGACGCGGTCAGCCGCGATCGGCGCTGTCGACCCCGTCCCAGAGGTTCGCGTGCCACGGCCGGCCGGACCCGTCCGTCTCACCGTCGCGTTCCTTGGCCGCGTCCGGGTCGATCACCGTGTAGCCCGTCTCCCCGGGAAGAAGATAGTGCAGATGCTTGCGGGCCAGCTGCCTGACGTACGCGTCGTCCTGGAGCCGCGCCTTCTCGTCGCGCAGCTCCTCGGTACGGGCCCGGGCCTCCCGCGCCAGCCGCTCCTGGTCGGCGATCTCGTCCCGCTGCGAAACGTACTGCCGTATCGGGTACGCGAGCGCGACCACGAGGGAACAGACGACGAGGGCCAGAAAGGCGGCCCGGCCGGTGAGCCGGGAGCGGCGGTCCTGGCGACGGGTCTGCGACCGGTAGACACGGGCCGCGGTCTGCTCGCCCAGCAGTCGCAGCCGGGTCGCGGTGGAGAACCGGTCCCGGTCCTTCGCGGCCATGTCTCCGCCTCCCCTTCACACACGTCCGTCCCCGCACACGGTACGGGACCGTGTGCGGGGACGGACGGAGGCCCGGGCCTTCGGGCCCCTGCGGGCCGGGATCGGCCGTGGGAGCCCGAAGGCCCGGTCCGCGGGGACCGGCCCCCACGACGTCCTCGGGGGCTCAGCCCTTGAAACGGGGGAACGCCGAGCGGCCGGCGTACACCGCGGCGTCGTCGAGGATCTCCTCGATGCGCAGCAGCTGGTTGTACTTGGCGACGCGGTCCGAGCGGGCCGGGGCGCCGGTCTTGATCTGACCGCAGTTCACCGCGACGGCGAGGTCGGCGATGGTGACGTCCTCGGTCTCGCCGGAACGGTGCGACATCATGCACTTGAAGCCGTTGCGCTGGGCGAGCTCGACGGCGTCCAGGGTCTCGGTCAGCGAACCGATCTGGTTGACCTTGACGAGCAGCGCGTTGGCGGTGCCCTCCTCGATGCCCCGGGCCAGGCGCTCCGGGTTGGTGACGAACAGGTCGTCACCGACGATCTGCACCTTGCTGCCGAGCTTGTCGGTGATGATCTTCCAGCCGGCCCAGTCGTCCTCGTACAGCGGGTCCTCGATGGAGACCAGCGGGTACGCGGAGACGAGCTCCTCGTAGTACTCGGTCATCTCGGCGGCCGAGCGGGACTTGCCCTCGAACTCGTACGTGCCGTCCTTGTAGAACTCGGACGCGGCGACGTCGAGCGCGAGCGCGATGTCCTTGCCCGGGACGTAGCCGGCTTCCTTGATGGCCTCGATGATGAGGTCGAGGGCGGCGCGGTTCGACTCCAGGTTCGGCGCGAAGCCGCCCTCGTCGCCGAGGCCGGTCGACAGGCCCTTGCCCTTCAGGACCTTCTTCAGCGTGTGGTAGATCTCGGCGCCCCAGCGCAGGGCCTCGGAGAAGGACTCGGCGCCGATCGGGGCGATCATGAACTCCTGGATGTCCACGTTGGAGTCGGCGTGCGACCCACCGTTGAGGATGTTCATCATCGGGACGGGCAGCAGGTGCGCGTTCGGACCGCCGAGGTAGCGGAACAGCGGCAGGTCCGACGCCTCGGAGGCGGCGTGCGCGACGGCCAGTGAGACACCCAGGATGGCGTTGGCTCCGAGCGAGCCCTTGTTCTCGGTGGCGTCCAGGTCGAACATCGCCTGGTCGATCAGCCGCTGCTCGGTCGCGTCGTAGCCGACGAGCTCCGGGCCGATCTGCTCGATGACGGCGAGCACGGCCTTCTCGACACCCTTGCCCTGGTAGCGGTTGGGGTCGCCGTCGCGAAGCTCAATGGCCTCGAAGGCACCGGTGGAGGCGCCGGACGGCACGGCAGCACGACCCGTGCTGCCGTCGTCGAGGCCGACCTCGACCTCGACCGTGGGGTTCCCCCGGGAGTCGAGGATTTCCCGGGCTACGACGACGTCGATGGACGGCACGAGGCATCTCCTTCTGGGATATGACACTGGTTCTGCAGGGTCACTTTGGCCTTGCGACAAGAGCCTAACCGGCCCCGCCCGTTCAGCCCGACGACCGCCCGCCCCCTGGGACGAAAAAGGACCCGGGAGTGCACGATCCCGGGCAAATGGCCAGAATATTACGGATCAGTAACTACAACAGTTGAACGAACTGCGCCGCACACGAGCGGCGCACGCCCGGGTGCGGGACGCGCGGTGCCGCGTCGGCGCGCGGCGCGCGCTCCGAGCAGACGCCCCGGCCCGGCGCGCGGGGGAGCGCGCCGGGCCGGGCATCCGGAGAGGAGAGGGACCGGACTACTTCGTCAGGTGCAGCTGCTGACCCGGGTAGATCAGGTCGGCGTTCTCGACGATGCCCTTGTTCAGCTCGAACAGCCGCTGCCAGCCGCCTTCGACGCCGTGGGCGGCGGCGATCTTGCTGAGGGAGTCACCGGAGACGACCTTGTACTCGCCGTCACCCTTCTTGACCTTCTTGCCGGTCGGGGTGGTGACGGTCTTCTTCGACTCGGTCCGCGGGGCGGCGGGACGGTCGGAGCGGGAGGCGGGGACCTCGGCGCGCTCGGTCTGCTTCGGCTGGGCCTGCTGCTCGGGGGCCGCCTGGGTGCTCTGCTTCTGAGCGGTGCCGGAGCTCTTCGAGGAGGTATCGACGCCCGGGTCGACACCGTCGTTGCGCAGGTTGCCGGCGGAGGCGCAGCCCCAGGCACCCGGACCCTGCATGTCGAGGAGCCGCTCGGCGGTGGCGATCTGCTGGGCCTTGGTGGCCAGGTCGGCGCGCGGCGCGTACTTCAGACCGCCGGCGGCGGCCCAGCTGGACTGCGAGAACTGCAGACCGCCGTAGTAGCCGTTGCCGGTGTTGATGGACCAGTTGCCACCGGACTCGCACTGGGCGACGGCGTCCCAGGTGGCGACGGAGGCGGCGGAAGCGCCGGTCGCGCCCATCAGCGGGACGGCGACGGCGGAGCCGGCGACTCCGGCGAGCGTGGCGACGCGGACGGCCTTGGACGGGCGGCGGTGCTTGCCCTTGCCGGAAAACAGCATGGAGGTCTCCTCACCGACGCCTACGAGGTGAGCTGTCGGGTTCGGGCCGAGTGAGTTGCCCGGTCGCACGTCCTAGCACGCGACTTCACCCCAAGCCGGTCCTGATGCGTCTCGCGACGATCGGGGCCGGCGCCTACCTGGGTCCCCCGCTCCTGCCTACGGCGCTTGAACGCGTCTGTTCCCTCCGACCGACGGCAGGATTCGGCGTGACGGTCGACGGGGCCCGCGGTGCGAGCGGTTACGACCGTAAACACATATAAGCCCCACATTCAAAGACGGACACATCGGGCAATCATCCCTTACTTGCATCTGAGGAACCGTCGTTTTCGCAGGTGGGGCGCGATATGGACGGGACCTCCAGGCCCAACACGCCAATTGACGCAAAGAGACCCATGTCTCACTCGCATGGGAGTGGACACGGGCCTCCGAAGGCGTCCCGGTTCTTGAGGCTCCGTCAGCCGGTCACCGGCTCCGGCCTCAACGGGCCTCCGCGTCGACCTCAAGGCTCTGGCCAGGAAGGATGAGGTCCGGATCGGAGCCCACGACCTCCTTGTTGGCCTCATAGAGCGCGGACCAGCCACCGGGGACGTTCTGCTCGTCGGCGATCGCCCAGAGATTGTCACCAGGACGGACGGTGTACGTGTCGTCGGCGACCGGGGAGGCCGCGTCGCGCCCGCCGCCGTCGCGCGAGGCGTGACGGCCCGACTCGCGGCCGGCATCCCCGTCGGCGCCCCACCCCTCCTCGGCGGCCGGCGCGCCGCGATGCTTGCCGCCCACACCGCCCGACGCCCCGGATCCTTCCGAGCCGGGCGACCCTGACGGAGCGACAGAAGCGTTCGAATCACCCATATCTACCGATTCGGGCGAACGGTGCGTATCGGCGGATGAAGTGGCGGACCCGGTGGGCGAGGGCGTGACCTCGGACCCGGGCCCGGTCCCGGTCCCGGCATCCGGCTTCCCGGCACGGCCCGAAGGCGTGACGTCCTCGCCGGACGGGGACTGCGACGACTTGTCAGCCGGCTTCGCGCCCTCCTCCGCCCCGGCGCCGCCCGTCTTCTTCGCGCCCTCCTCCGCCCCGGTGCCGCCCGCGGGCTTCCCGGAGGAGGTCTCCCCCGGATCGACCCCCGGCAGCCCCCCACCCGTCGCGAGGCCGGAGAGGGGCGCACAGCTCGGCCACGCCTGCGGACCCCGGTCGCCCAGGATCTCCTCGGCCACCGCGATCTGCTGGGCGCGGCTGGCGAGGTCGGCGCGCGGGGCGTACGCCTCACCGCCGTACGCCTTCCAGACCTCCGGGGTGAGCTGAAGGCCGCCGTAGGAGCCGTTGCCGAAATCGGCGCTCCAGGAGCCGCCGCTCTCGCACTCGGCGACCCGGTCCCAGGTCCCGGAGTCGGCCGCCTGCGCGGCGCCCGCGCCGAGCAGCGGGATGGCGATGGCGGATCCGGTCACGCCCGCCGCGACGACGATGGCGGGTGCCTGACGAGGGCGACGGTGTCTGCCGTTCGCGGAGCCCATGAGGTTGCCTTCCGTGTGACGGACGAGTTCGGTCGAGCGACCCGGTGGGGCCGAACGGTGAACCTAACCGGACTCGAACGCGTGTCACAAGTCGATGCAGCGCCGATCACGCGAACATCACAGATGTGACGTCCCGTCAGAAACCAGTCGGACGGGCCGGGGCCCGAACTCCACGGGAAGCGTGCGCAGTCCGCGCATGATGAGCCCGCCGCGCCACCGCAGATCGGCGGGTTCCACCGCGAGCCGCAGGTCGGGAAGGCGCCTGAGCAGGGTGGCGAGCGCGGTCTGTCCCTCCAGTCGGGCGAGCGGCGCGCCGAGGCAGTAGTGGATGCCGTGCCCGTATCCGAGGTGCTGATTGTCACGTCGGGCGAGGTCGAGCGTGTCGGGGTCCTCGAAGCGCGTCGGGTCGCGGTCGGCGGCGGCGAGCACGACCAGGACGGGGTCGCCGACCGCGATGTCCCGGCCGCCGAGCGTCAGCGGCTCGGTGGCGAACCGCCAGGTCGCCAGCTCCACCGGGCCGTCGTACCGCAGCAGTTCCTCGATCCCGGTCTCCAGCAGTCCGCTCTCCCCCGCGTCCAGGGAGCGTTGCAGCCGTTCGCGCTGGGCGGGATTGCGCAGCAGCGCGTACATCCCGTTCCCGATCAGGTTGACGGTCGTCTCGAAACCGGCGAAGAGCAGGATGAAGGCCATGGCCGCGGCCTCGTTCTCGGTGAGGTGCTCGCCGTGGTCGCCGGCCCGGATCAGCCCGGAGATCAGGTCGTCCCCGGGGTTCTCCCGCTTGCGGTGGATGAGCTCGGCGAGATAGCCGCGCATCTTCTTCACCGACCGGGCGACGCCGCCACGCGGGCCGCCGCCGTGCCGGATCATCATGCCCGCCCAGTCCCGGAAGTCGTCCTGGTCCTCGCGCGGGACGCCGAGCAGGTCGCAGATCGCGTAGATGGGGAGCGGGAAGGCGAAGTCGTGGATGAGGTCCGCCCGGCCCTCGGCGGCGAAGCGGTCGATGAGCCCGTCCGTCAGCTCCTGCACGCGCGGCGCGAACGCGGCGACCCGGCGTGGGGTGAACGCCTTGGAGACCAGACGGCGCAGCCGGGTGTGGTCGGGCGGGTCGATGTTCAGCAGATGCGTCATCAGCTCCGCCTTGCGCTCGCCGGGGATGCCGGTCTTCCCCTTGGCGTGCGCGGGCTCGGCGTGGTGTGCCGGGTTCTTGGAGAGCCGCGCGTCGGCGAGCGCCTGCCGGGCGTCCGCGTACCGGGTCACCAGCCACGCCTCGACGCCGCTGGGCAGCGAGGTGCGGTGCACGGGGCTGTGCTCGCGCAGCCAGGCGTAGGCGGGGTACGGGTCGGTGGCGAACTCCCACGTGAAGAGTTCGGGAGCGCCCGCGGGGCAGGTGGCCGGGGCCGCCGCGGCCTGGTCGACGGGGTTCTCCGCAGGGCGGTCGGCGAGGTCCTCCGCGACGTGGTCGGCGGGGCGGCCCACGGTCTGATCGGCGGGTCGGTCGGCGGGGCTGTGGTTCACCCTTTGACGTTATCCCCGTCCTTCGGGGGCGACCCCGGCGCCCCGGAGGCGCCCGCCGACGTCCAGCGGGGTCAGGCGTTGCCCTCGGCCGCCCGGATGGCGTCCCGGTAGGCACGGCCCGCGGCCCTCAGCGCCGCCTCGGGGTCCACGCCGTCCTTTTCGGCGCGCACGGCGAGATCGAGGAGTTCGTAGCCGATGCCCCGGCCCGTGGGCAGCGGCACGTCGAGGCCGGCGGTACGGACCCGGGAGGCCAGCTTCGCCACCAGCGCCAGCCCGGGCTGGCCGAGCGGCACCCCGTCGGTGACGGACTCGCGCCGCTTCTCGACGGCCTTGGTCCGCAGCCAGTGCGCGTGCACGTCCTCGGGGGTCTCGGCGGTCTCGTCACCGAAGACGTGCGGGTGGCGGTGGATGAGCTTCTCGACGATGGTCGCGGCCACGTCGTCGACGGAGAAGGGCTCCTCCCCCTCCCCGGGACCGCCCTCCTCGGCGATCCGTGCGTGGAAGACGACCTGGAGAAGTACGTCCCCCAGTTCCTCGCGCAGTTCGTCGCGGTCGCCGTCCTCGATCGCCTCGACGAGTTCGTACGCCTCCTCGATGGCGTACTTGGCGAGCCCCTTGTGGGTCTTCTGCGACGTCCACGGGCATTCGTTGCGGATCCGGTCCATGATCTGGACCAGGTCGAGGAGCCGCGCGCCGGGCAGATCGTAGGAGCCGGGCAGCAGCTCCAGGTCCGGCATGCTCACCCGCCCCGAACCGGCGAGCCGCGCGAGCCCGTCGGTCAGCGGCTGGTTCCCCTCGCCGCCGGTGAGGACGACGACGGTCCGGCCACCCGCGCAGGCGTCGACGAGCTCGTGCGCGGTGGGCACGGTGTGCTCGACGGTGACGTCCGCCTCGCGCAGATACGGCAGCTGCGGGTTGTCCGGCTCGGCGCAGAGCACCCGGTCGGCGGCGCGCAACGCCTGCCAGGCGGGCCAGGACAGGAGTCCGGGCGCCACGCGGTGGCTGGCGGTGAGCAGGACGATACGGCCGGGGGCTTCGGCGCGGCCGGGGGCTTCAGCGTTCACCGTTCGAATCTACCTCCGGTCGAATCCGCCACCGGTCGGGTCCGCCACCGGGTCGATTCCCTCTCCGGCCGGATCCCTCCTCGACCGGCCCCCTCCCTGGTGGGCCCCGGGCACCGTCGTGCACACCGTTCGCGTAACGAGCGCCGCTGTGCACACCGTTCGCGTAACGACGCGCCGTGCACGTCGCTTCCGCGCCGCCCGCGCCCTGCCGACGGGTCGCGCTCCTATGCGCCGGACTCCGGGAGCGCTCCGGCGGGCTTGGTGACCTGGCTGATCCAGGGAGCTTTGTAGTCGGCGAGCTGGGTCTGCTGATCGTTCCAGGTGCCGTAGCGCGGGTTCACGTCGACCTTCAGAGCCTTCGACGCCTTGCTGAGGGCGTCACCGACGATCTTCTGCCCCTCGGGCTGTCGCAGGTCGGCGCCGAGCGCCTCGGCCAGCTTCGACAGTTGGACCTGCTCCCGCAGGACGGCGTCGATCTGGTCCGGCGCGACCCAGCTCTGCTGGAGCATCGCCGCCCGCAGCCGCTCCTCTCCCCCGGACTGGGCGACCGCCGCCTTCCTCATCTCCTGGACCTCGCTGCGCTCGACGGTCACGCCCGCGTCCCGCGCGGCCCGGTCGAGGACCCGGTCGAAGATCAGACCGTGCAGCTTGGCCCGGCCGAGCTGGCCGGACTTGTCGATGAGCTGGTCGACGTCCCGGGACTGGCGCTGGGCCTCGCGCACCGCCGCCACCTGGCCCTGCACGGTGGACACCTCGATCCGGTCGCCGCCGACGAGGGCCGCGGCACCCGGATGGGCCTGGCTGCCGCATGCGGTCAGGAACGGGGCACCGACCAGCAGGGCGGCGGAGGCGGAGACGGTGAGCGCGGTGCGACGGCGGCGGTGCAAAGGAACCTCCCGGGGAGACTTTGTGCATCAGTGCACAAGACCTTGCGCTGATCGATGGTAGGCAGTGGATGTGATTGGGGCCACTGGTTCGACCAACGATTCGGGCGGAGTTGGAGATGTGGGGCCCGCGTGCGGCTCCTCCACGGGTTCCTCGACTCCACGGATCGCGCGGCTTGCCGGGCTCCATGTCCCCGGCGAAACAGCCCTGTTCGATGACACGCGGATGCCCATCAAGTGAATTGCCCTGTTCTGCACAGCGTTTCAGGCGTTTCAGGTGCGCGGCGCCCCGCGGGAGCGAGAGCGGGCCGAATCGGTCGCCCCGCCGTGGATGCCTGGGTCCAACCGGTCGCGGTCGCGACCGGGGCACCCCAGGCGTTCCGGTCGATCGCACGTGCAGCGGGACCGGCTTCCGGCCGATGACGCTGACGGACGTCACCCGGGAGGCGGTGAACGCGAGGGAGAAGAAGGATGAGGCCGACGGGGCAGGCGGGGTCGTCAGCCGCCCCGGCGGCAGCACACGATCTCACGCCACGTGGGCCACAGGGGCGGTCCGTGACATTCCGTTTGCGGAAGTTTGGCATGGTCATTACCCACAGGGCCTCGGTGGAGGCCCCGATGGAGCTCCTGCCGAAGGGGGCAGGTCCTCAGCCGCCCTGGACCTCCGCCTGACGGTCGAGCCGTCGGCGCAGTTCCACCGGCAGCGGGTGGTGCGGCCCGTAGGCCCGTTCCGCGTCGTACAGCAGCGCCTGGAGTTGTACGCGTGCGCCCGCGTGGTCGCCGAGCGCGAGCAGCAGATGCCCGATGCGGTTGCGGATCTCGAAGGCGCGGGCGGGATCGCCGCCGGTGGCCCGGTGGTTCTCGCAGTACGGGAGCACCGCGCGATACTCGGCGAGCGCGGCGGCCGGTTCACCGAGCTGCTCCAGGCACTGGGCCGCGTCCTGGCGGAACTGGAGCAGTTGGGCGTCGGCCGGTCCGGCCTGCGCCGCGCGCTCGTCGGCGAGGCGACGCAGCTCGGGCAGGGCGCGGCGGTACTGGCCGTCGTCCATCAGCGTCGCCGCGTACTGCTTGCGCAGGATGCGGACCACGGCGGAGTTCTCGCCGTGCTGTTCGGCCGCGACGGGGAGGAGTGACCCGAGGATGTCCACGGCCTGGGTGATACGGCCCTCGCCGAGCAGTCGCTTGACCTCGTCGACGGCGGTGGCGACATCGGGCCGGGCCGCCGCGCCCGTCGCCGTACCCGCCGGGGCGGCCGACGGAGGCGGGAACGGGGTCGCGGACACCGGCGACGGGGACGAGGCAGCACCCCGGTCGGGCCACGGGGCGTGCGGGCGCAGGAAGGGGCGGGTCGGGTCGAGCGGGCCGGTGGGCAGCCCGGCGCCCCGGGCGGGAAGCAGCGGGGCGAGGTGTTCGTACACCTCCTGGGCGTCGGCCGGGCGGTGCTGCGGGTCCTTGGCGAGCAGGCGCAACACCAGCGCTTCGAGCTGCCCGGGAATGTCCGGCCGCACCCGGCGGACCGGGAGCGGCGGTTCGTGGAGGTGGCGGTGGAGCACGCCCAGCGCGGTGGACCCGGCGAACGGCACGTCCCCGCTGAGGAGTTCGTGGAGGAGCACGCCCAGCGCATACAGATCGGTGTACGGGCCGACGGCACCGCCCATCGCCTGCTCGGGCGCCATGTAGGCAGGGGAGCCGATCGGCGAGCCGGTGTGGGTGAGACGGGTGGTGTCGGTGTCCAGCACCGAGGCGACGCCGAGGTCCAGGACGGTGACGGCGCCGTCCGGTCGCACGATCACGTTGCGGGGTTTCAGGTCGCGGTGGACGATCGGGACCGCGTGCACGGCGCACAGGACGGCGCACAACTGGGCGGCGACGGACACGGCCCACTGCCAGGGGTACGGGTCGTGCTCGGCAAGATGGTCGGCGAGGTCGGCGCCCTCGACGTACTGCATGACCAGGTACAGGTCCTCGCCGTCGCTGCCCGCGTCGTGGACCGTGACCAGTCCGGGGTGGTCGACCTGCGCGGTGATCCGGCACTCGCGGACGAAGCGGCGGCGCAGTTCGTCCGCCGCCTGGCTGTCGACGGGGCCGGTGACCCGGTCGGGGCGGAGCAGCTTCACCGCGACCCGGCGGTCCAGGCGCTGGTCGTAGGCCGTCCAGACCTGGCCCATGCCGCCCTGGCCGATGACGGTCGCGAGTTGGTACCGCCCGGCGACGACACGTCCGCTCACCGGCCGTCCTCCTTGCGGAGGTAGGCACTCAGCTCGTCCAGCTCGGCACGGACCTGATCGATGCGTTGTGGCTGCTGCTGCGGGGCTGACGGATCCGATGCCTGCGAGGGATGTGACGGACGCGGGGCGGGGCCGGGGGCAGGGGAAGGAGGAGGGGCGGAGGCGATATGCGGATGCGGCGCGACGGGCGGCTGCGATGCGGTGGGCGGCTGCGGCTGGTACCGCGGTGGGTGCACGGGGGTGGGGAAGGGAGCGGGAGCGGGCACGGGTGGCGCGGCGGCGCCGGAAGCAGGAGCGGCGGGCAGTACGGGAGCGACGGGCGGTACGCCCATCGGCGCCATGAGCGGGTATCCGTGCCCCGGCACCGTCGGGTCCCCGTACCCGATCACGGGCGCCGGCCGCCTGAGCCGCTCGTAGTGGCGGATGTCCTCGGCCAGGTAGTACCCGACCGCTGCCGCCAGCACCAGCAGCAGCAGCGGTATGAGGACGTAGTCGATGCCGGTGGGATCGTCGCTTCCGTCCCTGCCGAGGATCGGCAGGAGCACGCAGACGAACAGGAAGCCCGCTCCGGTCAGCCACCAGTCGGTCTTCCGGCGGCGCACGATCGCGAGCCGGAGCAGCGGGGTCCACAGCAGCAGGCCGAGCGAACACACCGCGAGCGCGACGAACAGCACACGCATCGAGACGATCCAGGCCCTGCTGGGGACCCGACGCGGCGGCGCCGGGGGATGACCCGGGGCGTACATGGCTGCTCCTGGAGACCTGGTCGTGGAACGTCCGCGCACACTCCTGCGTGTACGCGGATCCGAGCGTAAAGGGCGACACCGAAAATCGGCCCCGGGTTGTATGGAACCGTTGTGGTTCCGATCACTTCCGCACGGCCGGTCACTCGGCGCGGCTTTTCACCCCGGCACGCCCGCCCGCTCCCCACGACCGTCCACTCCCGCACGCCCCCACACTCCCACTCCTGTTTCACTCCCGCGCACCCCTTCACTCCCGCACGGCCGTGCGCTCCCGCACAGCCGTTCACTTCGGCGCGACCGTGCCGTCCGCCAGCCCGTCGTACATTCCCTGGACCAGTCGGCCGCCGAGGCGGCCGATCAGTCTGAGCGCCTCCTCGAAGTCGGCCAGCGCGCGGAAGCGTTCCCCGTACCCGCGCTGTTCCACGAGCGGCAGGCGGGGCAGCTGGAGGCGGCGGGCGTCGAGCCGGGTGGCGGTGGAGGCGTAGCTGCTGGCCTGGCGGGTGTTGGCGGTGCCGCGCAGGAACCCGGCGAGGAACCAGGGGTCGAGGGCGGCCGGGTCCGGGCGCAGCAGCTGGAGGTTGCGGCCCAGGGCCGCCCCGGCGGTGGCGTCGTCGATGACACGGACGACGGAACCGCCCCCGAGCACGGGCACCACGACGTCGCCCGCTTCGACGAGGACCGGTTCCTCGGAGGGGCCGTCGGCCGGGAGGCTGCCCGAGGGTGCGGTGGAGCCGAGCACGTCGTGCTCCGTGAGGACGGGGACGGAGCCGGGACCCGCGCCGGAGCCGCCGGTGTACAGCCGGAGCGCGCCGGCGCGGGCGAGTTCGCCGACGGTGGTGAGCGGCCAGTACGCCGGCTCGGAGGCGACCACGGGCGGCGGGGTGAGCGTGCCGGTGAGACCGAGCGTCTCGGTCAGCCGTTCCCGTACGCGGATCAGTTCGGCGGGGCCGCTCGTGGCCGCCGGTGGCGGGAGATGGCGGGCGGGGGCCAGGTCGACGTCGTCGTCGAGGAGTTCGATGACGGGAACGACCCGGCGGCCCTCCCTCCGGCCCTCTTCCCCGCCGCGAGCACGGCCCCGGGTGTCGTCCGCCCGCCCCTCGGCCGCGCCGCTCCCGGCTCCCGTCCCCTCGCCCACGAACGACTGCCAGGCATCGAGCACGACGGCGTGCACCACCTGCCAGTCGAGCCGGTCGCGCCCGCCGGCCGGGGCGGTGGCCGACTGGCCCGGAGCGGCCGGTTCGGCCGGTTCGGCGGTGTCGACGAGCAGCACGTGCGGCGAGGGGCGCACTCCGCTGCCGGGCTTGCGCAGCACCCAGAGATGGAGCGGGATGCCGTACGGGGGCGCGGCACCGGCCGGGAGCGCGACGACGGCGCGCAGGGCGCCGCGCCGCAGCAGATCGGCGCGGATACGGCGTCCGGAGCGGCGCGACGCGGCGGCGGGCGGCATCAGGAGCACGGCGGTGCCGCCCTCTCGCAGACGGGCCAGGGCGTGCTGGACCCAGGCGAGTTCGGACTCGGTACGGGCCGGGAAGCCGTACTCCCAGCGCGGGTCGTAGGCGAGTTCGTCGTGGCCCCAGTTGCGTTCGTTGAACGGCGGGTGGCAGAGCACCGCGTCGGCGGAGAGCCGCGGGAAGGCATCGGCGAGGAGGGTGTCGCCCGTGCGGACGCGGATGGTGCGGCCCGTACCGGCGTCGTCGTGGAGGGCGAGGCGGAGCGCCGTGAGCGAGGCGAGATCGGGGTCGGACTCCTGCGCGTACAGGGCGTCGCGGCGCTCGGCGGCGCACAGCAGGGCGCCGGTGCCCGCCGCAGGGTCGAGGACGGTGCGGGCGGGCCGTTCCCCGGCGTCCGCCAATGCGGCCATGAGCGCGGCGAGTCCGGGGGGCGTGAGGGTGTACTGACGTGGGTTCGCGTCCAGTTGACGTCCCAGCAGAAACTCGAACGTGTCCCGGGCGCCGTTCTCGGCGGCAAGTTCCGCGACACCCCGGAGCAGCGCGACGGACGGGAGCAGTTCCGCACGACCAGGGGTGTGAACCACCCGTCCCCGTTCCTCGGCGGGTCCGAACCGTTCGGCGAGCACGTCGTCGAGGACGAGGGACAGCACACCGGCCATCGCCTCGTCGGGCACGGCGGCGATCTCCCGCCAGGCGGCGGGGTCGTTCCGCAGCACCAGCAGGGCGCAGCCGGTGTGGACCAGGGCGGGGACCGGACCGAGCGGATGCCCGGCGAGCTGCTGCCAGACCCGTTCACGGAGCGGGACTTCGGCGAGTTTCCCCTGGTCGCGCAGCCACTGCTCGACCTCGGACAGCGAGAAGGCCGGACTCGTCTCGGTGCCGCCGACGGGCTTGGGGAAGTCCGCGTGGCGGCGCCGCCAGTTGCTGACGGCGGCGCGCCCCACGCCCGCGAGTCGGGCGATCCCGGCAGCGGTCACCTCTGTCGAGTTCTCCGGCACTGACTGTCTCCTGGTCCTGGCCCTGGTCCTGGCCCTCGGCGTGGGTGCGGTGACGGCGAGCATACCGATGCCGTTCACATGAAACCGATTCACAGCGTGCATCGACCCATTCATTGTGAACCTTGTTGACTCGGTTCACAAGCTCTGCTCTTATTGACCCGCCGCCACACAAGGCGACGCATCGATCCGCTCACACCCCGCATTTCGTCCCGTCTTTCGCCGGAGGGCACACCCATGTCCGAATTCACGCAGCCGCCGCAGTCCCCGCAGCCTCAGCAGCCGTACGCCCCCGCCCAGCAGCCGGGTGTGCGCCCGGCGCGCAACGGGCTGGGCATCGCCGCACTCGTCCTGGGCGTCATCGGCGCCGTGTCGGGCCTGATCCCGCTCCTGTTCTGGCTGGCGGGCATCCTGGGCGTCATCGGCCTGATCCTGGGCCTGTCGGGCCGGGGCCGGGCCAAACGCGGCGAGGCCACCAACAAGGGTGTGGCTACCTTCGGCGCCGCGCTCGGCCTGGTCTCGCTGATCCTGGCCGTGGTCGGCGCGGTGATCACGTTCAAGGCCGTGGGCGACGCGGTGGACGAACTCGACAAGGCGGTGTCGGGGGCCACGGCCTCCGCGAAGCCGAAGCCCGGCGGCGACACGAAGAACGGCGGCGCGGGCAAGGACGGCAAGAAGGACACCGGCAAGGCACTGGGGGCCGGTGACTCGGCCGTGTACGACGACGACCTGACGGTCACGGTCGGCGACGCCACCACGTACGCCCCGGACGAGTACGCCATCGGACACACCAAGGGCAACAAGGCGTACCGCGTCACCGTCGTCATCGAGAACGCCGGCAAGGAGAAGTTCGACGCCACCCTCGTCGATGTCGCGGCCCGGGCCGGCGAGGACGGCGTGGAGGCCGAGCAGATCTTCGACGACAAGGTCGGCAAGGGCTTCAGCGGCACGGTCCTGCCGGGCAAGAAGGCCACGGTCGAGTTCGCCTTCGACGCCCCCGCGGACGCGAAGAAGCTGACCGTCGAGGTCAACCCCGGGTTCACCTACGACGCCACCCAGTGGGACCTGAAGCTCTGACCTCCCCTCCCCCTCCCCCGAAAGTCCGCCATGCGCCTGCTCGCCCGCACCACCGTCAACACCCTCTGCGCCCTCACCCTGCTCGGCCTGGCCGCCTGCGGCACCGGGACTTCCTCGTCGAACGACTCCGACGCCTCCCCGTCCAAGACGCCCGCCCCCTTCGCGGACATGTCAGGTCCCGAGGTCGTCAACAAGGCCATCGAGACCACGAAGAAGGCGAAGTCGATGAACCTGGCCATCGAGACGAAGTCGGATGAGGGCCCGGTCTCCGCGCGCCTCACCGCCGCCCTGCCGGGCGACTGCGCGGGAACCATGTCCATCGGTCCGGCCGGGACCATCGAGATCCGCAAGACCGGCGGCACCGTCTACACGAAGTTCGACGAGGCGATGCTGCGCGAACAGTCCAAGGGCGAGCCCGCCGCCGACGTCGACGCCGCGGTGGACATGCTCGCGGGCCGCTGGATGAAGTCGAAGGCCTCGGATCCCGACAGCAAGGACATGCTCGAACTCTGCGACCTGGCCACGATGTTCAAGGACTTCGAGGCCAACGACGACGTGGCCGAGAAGGCCGGCGAGACCACCGTCGACGGCAGGCGCGCGCTGCGCCTCGTCGAGAAGGACGGCGAGGACACCTACACGATGCTGGTGGCCGCCGAGGGCGAGCCGTACATCCTCCAGGTCGACGTCAGGAGCAGCGAGGAGCCGACGAAGATGACGCTTTCCGGCTTCGACGAGCCCGTCGAGGTGAAGGCGCCCGCCCCCAAGGACGTCGTCGACCCGAACAACCCGACCGGCTGACCCGGCCGACCGGGCCGGCCCGCCGGTGGGCCACGGGGGACTCACCGGCGGGCACACACCGGATACGGGGCACGCACGAGGTGCGGAGGCCGACGCGCGGCACGGCTGCGCGTCAGCCTCCGCACTGCTCCAGCATGGCCTTCTTGTCGGCGGCGGTGACGGGCAGTTCGTACTTCAGCGACACCTGCGCGAACCGCACCGCGTACGAACAGCGGACCGGCTTGTACGGCGGCAGCCAGGACGCGGGGCCCGAGTCCCGCTTCGCGTTGTTGGCCGGACCGTCCACGGGCAGCAGGTTGAGCGGGTCGTTGGCGATCTGCTGCCGCTTGGCGTCGTTCCAGCGGGAGGCACCCATCTGCCAGTCGTACGAGAGCGGCATGACGTGGTCGATCTGGACCTTGGCGGCCTTCTCCTTGCGCCAGTCCAGGGTGGAGCCGGTGTACGGATCCTTGAGGGTCATCGACACGACCACGCAGTCCGAGCCGGAGCGGAACTTCAGGTCCTTGCCGTCCCGGGCGAGGAGGTCGTTGCGGGTGTCACAGCCGTTGCGGGCCAGCGGTATCCCGTCGACCGAGTCCTTCCAGGCGTAGCCGAACTTGTCGCGCGCGTAGCCGGTCTTCGGCCCCCGGCCCTTCGTCGCCACCTTCTCGATGAGCTTCCGGCCCGCCGCCCGGTCCGCCTCGGAGGTGAGCGGGGCGAGGCCGGGCTTCGTGCCGTCGGGATTCTCCAGCGGGCTGGCGCCGAATCCGCCGACCGCCCGCCCGCCCCCGTCCGCCCCGCCGTCCTTCTGGCCGGTACCGGAGGACGGCGACCCCGCCTCGAAGTCGCAGCCCGCCAAGGCCAACACGGCCGCCACGCCGAGCGCGGGCAGCATCATTCGGTACGTACGAGGAGATCTCACGCAAAGCCGTCCTGACAGGGAGAAAATCGAACCAGGAAATCGTACGAATTTCTTTCTGTTTGACAGGTACTCACACGCGGCACCGCCCAGGATGCGGCCTGGATCACACAGCTCACGGCGCGGCGCACCGAGGGAGCGCCACCGGGACGGGGACGGACGTGGCGCCGCACGACACGCTCGTCGGCACGGGCGCGACGAGCGAACTACGCCGGTACCGGATCTGCGACCCCTACCCGCGCTTCCGGTTCAGCCGTTCTGCGCCCGCGACCTGAACCACCTGGCCGAGGGCCGGGACGTCATCCCCGGAGCGGCCGGGGCCGCGCTGCTGGCGGTCCGCCCGGCCGGGACCGCCGAGGGCGTGGTCGTGGACCTCACGCTCGCCCCGAAGGACCTGCTTGCGGCGCGGGTGAGGTCCGCCCCGGCGCAGAAGCCGTGCGAGGCGAACAGGCAGCCCACGGAACGCCCACATTCACCGATGCCGACGGTCACTCCGCCGTGAACTCGTACTGCAGCTCGTACAGATGTCCCGCCTTGACCATGACGGTCGCCTCGATGGGGCGCCGTTCGTCGCTGAAGACCACGCGCAGCGTGCGGAGCACCGGAAGGTCACCGGGCAGCCTCAGGACCTGGTACTGCTCCTGCGTGGGGATTCGGGCCGAGACCCGGTCCACGCTGAGCCGTGGCGGGTAACCCAGCTCGGCGAGAAGTGCCGGTGTGCCGCCCGGGATCTTCCGGCGCTCCTCCATCGCCGTCCCGCGGGCGATTTCCAGCGGGTAGTACGACGCGACGAGTTCGGCGGGTTCGTCGTCGATCGTGAGGAGTTGCCGTCGCAGGAGCGCGGTGCCGGACTCCGGGAGCCCAAGCACCTCGGCGACGTCCGCGGGCGGGCGGCTCTCCGCGACCTCAAGGAGCGTGCTGTGCGTGCGGAAACCGTCCTTGGCGACCTCGGTCAGCCAGCGGTACGGCTCACCCGGGGCCGCCGGGGCCATGTACGAGGCAGGGCGGATGGTGTGCTGTCGGTGTTCGCGGACCGTCACCGCGGCACCCGCCCTGCCGACCACCAGGTGTTCGCCCTTGAGGAGTTGGACAGCCTTCTGCACGGTCGCGTTCGAGGCTTCGAAGCGTTCCTTCAGTTGGGCGGTGGACGGCAGCGCCGCGCCCGGGGCGAGGTCCCCACCCATGATCTGGTCCCTGAGATCGGCGGCGATCCGCTCGTGCAGCGAACGGCGGTCGGTGGCATCCGTTTCGGGTCCGGGCACGGTCAGCCGATCCTGATCTCGTAGCGCAGCTTCTGGCGTCGTGGCGGCATCGCCATCACATCGACCTGAAGGGGCCGGTCGGCCCCGTCGAGGGTGAGCCGGGTCAGTTGCAGCACGGGTTCACCGGCCGTCAGCCGCAGTTCCTCGCGTTCGCGCCCAGTCGCCAACCGCGCGGTCACGTCCTCGCGCACGCGGACGCCGACGTATCCCAGGTCCGCCAGCAGCCGGACCGCCCCGCCCCGGATCTTGGCGGTCCCGGCGAGGGCGGTGCCGGCCGCGATGTCCAGCGGGTAGTACGTGTCCGTCAACTCGCAGGGCTCGTCGTCGAGGTACATGATCCTGCGACGGGCGATGACGTGCCGCCCTGCCGGGGTTCCCAGCAACTGCGCGACCGCCTCCGGCGGTTCCGTCTCGCCCGCCCGGACGATGCGCTGGCTGCCCCGACGGCCCTCCGCCGCGGCCTCCGCGGCCCACGCGTCGCCACCGGCACCGGCAGACCCCGCGAGGTATGGCACCGAGGTGCTGACCCACTCACCGCCGCTCATACCGCCTCTCCCTTCATCGCCCCGTACCGGTCTGTCGCATCACACCGTAGGCGAGCCGGGCCCGCCCCCACAGAGTAAACCTTGCCGCTTTTCATGAATAGCAGTACAGCCACCGACACATTACAGCCCGTGAGCAAGGCGGTGAATCACCGTGCACCTGTCGGAACAGCGCCGTTTCCCCCGCAGACGCACGTCGGTTGGGGCCTCACGTGACTTCGTCACCGGCGTCCTCGTCGATTGGGGGCTTCACGCCCTGGTCGAGGACATAAGGCTCTGCGTCTCGGAACTCGCCACCAACGCCCTGCTTCACGGCGTGCCGCCAGGACGCGAATTCCATGTCGGCCTCCATCGCGGCACAGAACTGGTGCGACTGTCGGTCCGCGACAGCGGGCCCGCCCGGCCGAGGGTCCAGTCTCCGGACGTCGACGCCTGCTCCGGGCGCGGGTTGCATCTCGTGAGCGGAGTCGCCGACGATTTCGGCGTCGACCACCACATCGTCGGCAAGACCGTGTGGGCCGCGTTCAAGAGCCACGCCGCACCCCGCACGCCATGACGGCGCCCGGCCCGCCGTGTGTACTTGGCGGGCCGGGCACCGGCACCCCGGGGTTACGACCCCAGGATCGTCGTCAGGAACTCCCCCGTCCACGCCAGCAGTTCGCGGCCCACGACCGGCTTGCCGCCGATCCTTCCGGTGGTGGGGCGGGGGACGAGGATCTGGTGGACGGCCGGCTTGATGACCGTCTTGGGGTAGAGGCGCTTCAGGCGCAGCTCCTGGGACTCGCGCAGTTCGACCGGGGCGAAGCGGATGTTCGGGCCCTGGAGCACGATCTCGCCGACGCCGCAGGCGCGGGCCAGCATGCGCAGGCCGGCGACCAGGAGGAGGTTCTCGACGGGTTCGGGGAGCTTGCCGTAGCGGTCGGTGAGCTCCTCGCGGACCGCCCTGATGTCGTCCTCCGTGGAGGCGGAGGCGATGGCCCGGTACGCCTGGAGGCGCAGCCGCTCGCCGGGCGCGTAGTCGTGCGGGACATGGGCGTCGACCGGGAGCTCGATCTTGACCTCCGGCGGCGCCTCCTCCTCGACGCCGCCTTCGAGGGAGGCCCGGTAGTCGGCGACCGCCTCGCCGACCATGCGGACGTACAGGTCGAAGCCGACGCCCGCGATGTGGCCGGACTGTTCGCCGCCCAGGAGGTTTCCGGCTCCGCGGATCTCCAGGTCCTTCATGGCGACGTACATGCCCGCGCCCATCTCGGTGTGCTGGGCGATGGTGGCGAGGCGTTCGTGGGCGGTCTCGGTGAGCGGCTTCTCCGGCGGGTAGAGGAAGTACGCGTAGCCGCGCTCGCGGCCCCGGCCGACCCGGCCGCGCAGCTGGTGGAGCTGGGAGAGGCCGAAGTTGTCGCCGCGCTCCACGATCAGGGTGTTGGCGTTGGAGATGTCGATGCCGGACTCGACGATCGTCGTGGAGACCAGCACATCGAACTTCTTCTCCCAGAAGTCCACCACCACCTGCTCCAGGGCCTGTTCGGACATCTGGCCGTGTGCCGTGGCGATCCGCGCCTCGGGGACGATCTCGCGCAGCCGGGCGGCGGCGCGGTCGATCGACTCGACGCGGTTGTGGATATAGAACGCCTGGCCCTCGCGGAGCAGTTCACGGCGGATGGCGGCGCCGATCTGCTTCTCCTCGTACGGGCCGACGAAGGTGAGGACCGGGTGGCGCTCCTCCGGGGGCGTGGTGATCGTCGACATCTCGCGGATGCCCGTCACGGCCATTTCGAGCGTACGAGGGATGGGCGTCGCGGACATGGTGAGGACGTCCACGTTCGCCCGGAGCTTCTTCAGCTGCTCCTTGTGCTCGACGCCGAAGCGCTGCTCCTCGTCGACGATGACCAGGCCCAGGTCCTTGAACTTCGTCTCGGAGGAGAACAGGCGGTGGGTGCCGATGACCAGGTCGACGGAGCCGTCGCGCAGCCCTTCGAGGGTGGCCTTGGACTCGGTCTCCGACTGGAAGCGGCTGAGCGCCCGTACGTTGACCGGGAACTGGGAGTAGCGCTCGGTGAACGTGCCGTGGTGCTGCTGGACCAGGAGGGTCGTGGGGACGAGGACGGCGACCTGCTTGCCGTCCTGGACCGCCTTGAACGCCGCCCGGACCGCGATCTCCGTCTTGCCGTAGCCGACGTCTCCGCAGATCAGCCGGTCCATCGGGACGGACTTCTCCATGTCCGCCTTGACCTCGGCGATGGTGGAGAGCTGGTCGGGCGTCTCCGCATACGGGAAGGCGTCCTCCAGTTCGCGCTGCCAGGGGGTGTCCGGGCCGAAGATGTGGCCGGGGGCCGCCATCCGGGCCGAGTACAGCTTGATCAGGTCGGCGGCGATCTCCTTGACGGCCTTCTTGGCGCGCGCCTTGGTCTTCGTCCAGTCGGCGCCGCCGAGCCGGTGCAGGGTGGGGGCCTCGCCGCCGACGTACTTGGTGACCTGCTCCAGCTGGTCGGTGGGGATGTAGAGGCGGTCGCCGGGCTGGCCGCGCTTGGCGGGGGCGTACTCGACGAGGAGGTACTCGCGGGTGGCACCCTGCACCGTGCGCTGCACCATCTCGATGTACCGGCCCACGCCGTGCTGTTCGTGGACGATGTAGTCGCCGGTCTCCAGCGTCAGCGGGTCGATCGTCTTGCGGCGGCGGACCGGCATCCGGCCCAGGTCCTTGGTGGCGGTGCGCTGGCCGGTGAGGTCGGTCTCGGTCAGGACGGCGAGCCGCAGCTCCGGGTCGACGAAGCCGTGGTCGAGGGCGCCGCAGGAGACGTGCACGACGGACGGCGAGACCTCGGTCAGGTCCGGGTCGAGCCGGGCCGGGACGCCCTCCCCGCCCAGCACCTCGACGGTGCGGGAGGCGAGCCCCTGCCCCTCGGTGACGTAGACCGTGCGCCAGCCGTCGGCGAGCCAGCCCTTGGTGTCGGCGAGCGCGCGGGCGGTGTCGCCCCGGTACGCCTCGGGGGCGTGCATGCCGAGCTTGAGCGTGTCGGTGTCCTCATCGGCTTCGTCGGCTCCGCCGGCGGCGAACGGGGAGACCGACCACCACATCATGCCCAGCTCGCGGGCCCGGTCCCGGACGTCCGCGATGCCCCACAGCGAGGCCGCGCCGACGTCGATCGGGGCCTCTCCCCCGCCCGCGGTGGCCGCCCACGACGCCTGGAGGAACTCCTGGCTGGTGGCGACGAGGTCGGCGGCCCGGGTCCGCACCCGCTCCGGGTCGCAGACCAGCGCCATCGCCCCGGCGGGCAGCACGTCGAGCAGCAGTTCCATGTCGTCGACGAGGACCGGCGCGAGGGACTCCATGCCCTCCACCGCGATGCCCTCCGCGATCTTGCCGAGCAGTTCGCCCAGCTCCGGGTGGCTCTCGGCGAGGGCGGCGGCCCGCTCGCGCACCTCGTCGGTCAGCAGCAGCTCCCGGCAGGGCGGGGCCCACAGGCCGTGCTCGGCGACCTCCAGCGAACGCTGGTCGGCGACCTTGAAGTAGCGGATCTCCTCGACGTCGTCGCCCCAGAACTCCACCCGCAAGGGGTGCTCCTCGGTCGGGGGGAAGACGTCCAGGATGCCGCCGCGCACGGCGAACTCGCCGCGCTTCTCGACCAGTTCGACCCGGGAGTACGCGGCTGCCGCGAGCGCGTCGACGGTACTGCCTAGATCGGCGCTCCCCCCGGTGCGCAGCGAGACCGGTTCCAGGTCCCCCAGGCCCTTGACCTGCGGCTGGAGCACCGAGCGGATGGGCGCGACGACGACCTTGACCGGGCCGGTCTCCGGGTCGTCCGCGCTGGGGTGCGCGAGGCGCCGCAGCACCGCCAGGCGGCGGCCCACGGTGTCGGAGCGGGGCGAGAGCCGCTCGTGCGGCAGGGTCTCCCAGGACGGGTACTCGGCGACGGTGTCCGGCGGCAGCAGGCCGCGCAGCGCCGCCGCGAGGTCCTCCGCCTCACGGCCGGTCGCGGTGACGGCGAGCACGGTCCGGCCCGACTCACGGGCCAGGGCGGCCACGGCGAAGGGGCGGGCGGCGGGCGGCCCGACCAGGTCGACGTGCATCCGGTGGCCGTCGTCGGCGGCCTTCGCCGCTTCGGAGAGTGCCGGGTCACGTACGACGACATCCAGCAGACCGTGCAGACTCATGAAGGCTTCCGTCCGGGTAACGAGGTAACGAGGTCTAACGAGGCCGGGGACCCGGCAACCGGCTGCTGCCGGGTCAGGGGCAACGCGAAGGACCCGACACGTACGGGGGGCGGCCTCCGGCCCGGCATGATCCGGGAGCCACCCCCGGCGGGCCGGGGATCCCAGCCTACGACTCCCCCGTGACAGCCGCGCCCGCAACCGCCCGGGACCGCGCCCGGTATCGCTCGTGATCGTGGTCGACCGGGACCGCGATCGGTCGTGAGCGCGGTCGGTCGTGAGCGATCGGTAGTGAGCGCGATCGTCTCCGCCCGGGGCGCCGTCGACCGGGGGCGCCGTCGACGGCGCGCTGCGCGGCCTGCCGGTGGCCGGTGCGCGGCCTGATCGCGTCGGCGGCGGGGCGGGCCCGTCGCGACGGACGCGACGGAAGCGGGTGGCGCGATTCCGGCGGCCGGACGGCGCGGCACCGTATCCGGTCCGGCCGGGCGCGGCGGGGCCCATATCCCGGTCCGGCCGGGCGCGGCGGGGCACCGTATCCCGGTCCAGCCGGGCGCGGCGGGGCACCGTATCCCGGTCCGGCCGGGCGCGGCGGGACCTCATATCCCCGGTCCGGACCATCCGTCGCGTATGCCGGGCCGCTCGTCGCGGGACGCACACCGTTCATCTCCGCATCGCACACAGTTGTGCCCGGCCCCCTCACAGAAATGATCTCAGCGTCTACTCTTTGGCCGAAAGATTCCGCAAAAGTTGCACAGGCAGTCAGTACGGCAGCCGTGGACCAGCGCTCACGGGCGACCGCCGGGAGCGCACGGCCGACAGGGACCAGGCAGCGGGGGCGCGCATGGGCGAGAACGAGATGTCCATATTCGGGGTCTCGGAGGCCGAGGAAGAGGTCTACCGGCACTTCCTCCGCAACCCCGGCACCGCCACCGACGATCTGCACCTCCTGCTGCGCACGGACCCGCGGGCGGCGCGCACCTGCGTCGACCGGCTCCAGGCCCTCGGGCTCCTCCACCCCGAGGGCCCCGACCTGCGCGTCTTCCCGATCGACCCGGAGGTCGCGGTGGCCAGGCTCATCGATTTACGCCTGCACGCCCTCCACCAGGAACTGCAGCGCGTCACCCGGTCACGCCACGTGATCGACGGTCTACGCGCGGAGCAGGGGGCGCGCAGGCCTCCTCCGCCGGGCATCGAGCAGTTGGAGGGCCTCGACCAGATCCGCGACCGGATCGACGACCTGGCGTTCTTCGCCAGGGACGAGATCCTCTCCGTGGAGCCGTACACGAAGCTGTCGGCCGAGAACATCGCCCGCTCGCGCCCGCTGGACCTGCGGTGCCTGCGGCGCGGTGTGAAGATCCGGAACGTCGTGATCCGGGCGGCGCTGCACGATCCGGCGACCGCCGCGTATCTGCGGGAGCTGGCCGAGAACGGGGCCATGATCCGGGTGACGGAACACAGCGCCGAGCGGCTGCTGGTCTACGACCGCAAGGCCGCCCTCGTCCCGCTGGACCCGCACGACACCTCGCGCGGGGCGCTGCTCGCCCACCGCGGCGGCCTGGTGCGCAACATCATCGCCCTGTTCGAGAAGATCTGGGACCAGGCCGAGGATCTCTCGCGGGCGAGCGGTGCGGACGGCGGGACTCCGGACGACGGCCTGTCGGAGATCGAGCGGCGGGTCCTGGTGTCCATGTGCACCGTGGGCAAGGACGAGGCGGGCGCCCGCGAGCTGGGGGTCTCGGTGCGGACGTACCGGCGGTACGTCGCCGATCTCCTCCAGACCCTGGGTGCCGCCAGCCGCGCCCACGCCGCCCTGCTGGCCCGGGAGCGCGGCTGGATCTGACGCGCGGTCCCCGTCTCACGTTTCCTGCGCCCAGCCGTCCAGTGCCCGGTCGGCGAGGGCACGGGCGACGGCCCGCCGGACCGTGCCGTCGTCGACGGTACGGCTCAGGGCGATGCGCAGGGCGATCCGGTCGGGCCCCACGGACCGGGGGGCGCAGGCCCAGTGGGCGGGGAGCAGGCTCAGCAGCCGTACGACGGTGGTCTCGCCGGTCGGGGCGGTGCTGTCGCGGCGGACGGTCACCAGGTCGATGTGGCCGCGGTCGCGGCCCGTCCCGTATGCCGCCTCCCCGGTGGGACGGGTCACGGGGTGCCCCTTTCCGGCTCCAGTAACCGCCGGGCCGCCGACGCCATGGCCGCGATCCCGGCCGGCAGGGCGGTACGGACGTCCGGGGCGAACTCCGGTGCGTGGTTGGACGGGACCGGCGGTCCGCCGTCCCTGGACGCGCGCCACTGCCGTGCCCCCGTGACGCCGAGCAGCCAGTACACCGTCGCCACGCCCTCGGCGCCGAACCACGCGAAGTCCTCGGTGGCGGTGAGCGTGCCGCAGTCGCCGACCCGGTGAGGGCCGAACGACTCCTCGTGCGCCCGGCGCACGGCGGCCGTGGCCTTCGCATCGGTCAGCAGGGCGGGCGAGCGGGCGGTGACGGTGAAGTCCGGGTCCCTCGGGCAGCCGGACGCCGCGCATTCGGCCCGCACGATCCGCAGTGCGGCGGCCGTCATCCGGTCGACCGCGTGCTCGCTCGACGCCCGTACGCACAGGGAGAGTCGTGCCGTCTCCGGGATCACGTTGCCGGGCCCTCCGGCGCGCAGCGCGCCGACGGTCAGCACCGCCCGCTCGGCCGGGGCGGTCTCCCGCGAGACGACGGACTGCAGCCGCAGCACCGTGGCCGCCGCCGTGAGGACCGGGTCGACGGTGAGGTGCGGGGTGCCGGCGTGGCCGCCGCGCCCGTACAGGGTGATGTCCACCATCGCGCCTGCCGCCATCAGCGGCGTACGGAACTCCGCGGCGTGCGCGAGGGTGCCCGCGGGCGCGGGCGAGGTGTGCTGGGCGAGGACCGCGTCCGGGGTGCCGAACCGCTCGTACAGGCCGTCCGCCAGCATCTCCCGCGCACCGGTCAGGCTCTCCTCGGACGGCTGGCCCGCGACCAGGACCGTGCCGCGCCACGCGGAGCGGGTCCGGGCGAGTTCGGCCACCGCCCCGGCGACCGCGGCGAGATGGAGATCGTGGCCGCAGGCGTGCATCACGCCCGGCACGGTGCTCGCGTAGGCGAGGCCGGTGCGTTCGGTGACCGGGAGTGCGTCGAGCTCGGTACGGAGCATGACGGTCGGGCCGATGCCGTTGCGCAGCACGCCCACGAGGCCGTGGCCGCCGCCGACCTTCCGGGTCACCTCGCAGCCGCTCGCCGCCAGCCGGGCGGCGAACAGGTCCGCGGTGCGCCGCTCGGCCCCGGACGGTTCGGGGTGGGCGTGCGCGTCGAGGTAGAGCTCCAGCGCCGGGCGCAGGACCTCGCGCGGCACCGCCGGGGCCGGCGGGCGGGGCGGTGCCTGCCGCGCGTCCGCCGGGGCGGGCCGGGTGCCGGGTGGGCACGGGGCGCCGGGAGGACCAGGTGGGGGTGGGGCGCCAGGAGGGGACGGGAGGTGCTCCCGCATGTCAACTCACCTCGTTCCGCTGGGCAGGCCGGTCGTGATCCGGGCCCGCCGGGCACGTGTGGGGCCGGCGTCGACAGCCTGCGCCGCCCCGTCTTCAGGATTCCCGCGTTCCGCTGTCATGGGGTGCCAGCGATCTGACAGCGAAACCGCGGCCGATCTGACAGCGGCTCCCGCTGCAATGGCGTCAGAGCGGGGGAACGGTGCCGGAGCCGCCGGCCCGTCCCCGTGGACCAAGGGAGAAGACCATGGCCCCCAAGACCGAGCTCGCCACCCTCGCCGACGAGATCCTGGAGCTGGAGTCGGAGACCTTCGAGATCTCGGACTACTCGGACGCCGCGGAGGTCGTGCTGGCCGGTTCGACGTCCTGCTCCTCGACGTCGACCTGCTCCAGCACCACCAGCACCACCTCCTGCTGCGCCTGATCGACTCACCGATCGCGCACGCTCCGCACGTCCGCAGGCCCTCTTCGCGCCCGGAGCGCGAAGGGGGCCTGCGTGCTGCGGTGGCCGTTCCCGGCTGGTGCCGCGGCCACGAGGTGCCTCGTGCGGGGCGTCGTGAAGGGGCGTCACGGGAAGGGGTGCGGGACGCGCTTGATCTCGGACTCCGGCACGTCGTCGGCCCGTCGCCCGGCCGCCCGGAGCGCGGTCCGCAGCCGGGGCATCAGCAGGGCCCGCTGCCGGGTCCAGCCGAAGTCGAGCGGCAGCAGGCCGGGGACGACGGCGGCGATGGTGTGCAGGCCCATCCGCCGTTGTTCGGGGGTGGTCTGGTCGACGGCGATGACGTCGTGCCCGCCGGCGACGAGCTGGTCGCGCAGCAGGTTCAGGTCGTCGAGGAGGTCTCCGGTGCGGGGGCGCCTGGGCTCCCAGTCCGCGAAGGCGTCCGCCGACGGGAGCACGGCGACCGGTTCCAGGTACTCCTTGGCGTGCGCGGCCATCTCCGGCAGCCCGTAGAGCTGCGCGTGGTCCTTGAGCTGCCGCACGAGCGTGAAGTCGGCGGCCATGGCGGCGAGTTCGGTGTGCCGCTCGGCGACCTGGTAGGGCAGGTGCGGGATGTACGTGAGGACTTCGGACAGCGCCGACTCGACGGTGGCCTCGGGGTCGAACCCGGCGGCGGCGGCGAACGACAGCGTCCCGTGTCCGCCGTCCCGACGTACCGCGAGGGCGGTGACGACGGGGACGGCCAGGTCCATCCGGGTGTCGAAGGCGTGGACGTCGTAGCCGTGCAGCGCGGCCCGGTCGATCATGCTGCGGACGGCCGGGGAGCGGCAGGTGCCGAGGTCGATCGCGGTGAGCGGGGTGCGGCCGTGCCAGGCGAGCAGGAAGGCGTCGCGTTCGACGATCTCCAGCAGCCCGTAGAGGATCGCCTCCTCCAGGCTGCCGCCGGTGGCGCAGCCGTTGGAGCATTCGAAGACGAAGTTGTCGGCCTCGACCCCGGCGCTGTAGTGGGCGAGCCGGGCGGGCACCAGGACGGGGCGGTCGTCGCGCAGGGAGTGGCCCCACACCCAGGGGATGGGCCGGTCGGGGTCGAACGGGGAGACCATGGGGTCGGTCGCGTAGGTCTCGGGGGCGTAGAGGCCGCAGGCGGCGGGGTCCAGGGCGCGGTCGGCCAGTTCGTGGTAGCTGCCGATCACGGGCGAGGTGCCCCGCCGGCGTCTGGTGCCCGCGTACCGTTCCAGGCCCTCCAGCTGGGCGAGGAGGCGGCTGGTGTCGTAGCCGTTGGCCTGGCCGCTCCAGGTGACGTCGTTGAGACCGGCGTAGCCGCGGACGAAATGGGTTCCGGCGGCCGGTGCCGTGGTGGTGGACGTCGGGTTGATCCAGAGGTCGGAGCCGAGGGTGCCGCACACCGGGTTGACGAGCGCGGCGGTCGGCAGCGGGTACGAGGACAGGGGCCGCAGCCGGTAGCCGTCGGGGTCCGGCTTCGGGGCCGGGCCGAGGTCCATCCGGGCCGCGTCGGCGGTGTCGGGGACCTCCTGGACGCAGGAGGGGCAGAGGGGTTCGGGCAGGATCGGGAACGTCGCGGTGGCGAGGGTCACCAGATCGATCCGGGTGACGCGGGGCAGCACGCGGTCGGCGGCGGTGGCGTCGGTCAGCTCGTGGGTGCCGCCGAGGACCGCGCGGTAGACGGCCCAGACGGCGTCGGCCGCGTACGGGGTGAGGACCGGCCAGTGGACGGCGCCGTTCGGGCGGTGGCCGAGTTCCAGGGCCTCGCGCTCCGAACGGCTGCGCAG
This sequence comes from Streptomyces sp. NPDC001750, assembly GCF_042892615.1. Classification (NCBI taxonomy): domain Bacteria; kingdom Bacillati; phylum Actinomycetota; class Actinomycetes; order Kitasatosporales; family Streptomycetaceae; genus Streptomyces; species Streptomyces sp. NPDC001750. The sequence continues at coordinate 118,412 of NZ_JBIAUE010000009.1, forward strand.
CCGCTGCCAGCGCATGGCGAGGCACTGCCCGCAGGCGCCGGCGTCCGGTCCGCCGCCCCAGGGGCCGATCAGCACGGCCCGGGAGGTCAGTTGGACGTTGGCGGCCGGGCGGACGTCGGCGTACGGGTCGGGGCTGCCGTGGCCGAGCGTGTCGGCGGCGCCGAGCGGCACGACGAGCGGCGCGGGCAGGCCCTCGGTGGCCGTCGTCTCCCGGTGCCGGCGGCCGAGTTCGGCGTGGAGCCCGGCCCGGGCGGCCTCCAGCGGGGTCTCGCCGGGCACGGGCGGCACGGCGGGGGCGGGGGCGATGGCCGTCGTCATGACTTGTCACTCCAGCGGAAGGTCTTGAGCGCGATCGCGCACAGGACGACGGCGAACCCGGCGAGCACCGCGCAGGCCAGCCAGATGTCGCTCGTGGTGCCGCCGCCGGTGAGGGCGCCGGAGATCCCGTCGTTGAGGTAGCGCAGCGGCAGCACGCGGGAGAGGTTCTGCATCCAGTCCGGCATGGCGTCCAGCGGGAAGAACGAGCCGGAGAGGAACGCCATCGGGATCATCAGGCAGTTGGCCACGGCGGCGACGGCCTCGGGGGTCTTCGCGTAGCTGCCGACGATGACGCCCAGGGCGAGGAAGGCGGTGATGCCGATGACCAGGACGGGCAGGGCGAGCGGCCAGCGGCCGTCGAGCTGGAGCCCGAAGGAGGGCAGCAGCGCCACGGACACGAACAGCACGGACTGCACGGCGCCGATGCCGAGCGCCAGGACGTAGCGGGACGCGAGGACGGCGGAGACCGGTGTGGGCGTCATCCGGATGAGGCGCAGGATGTCGTCGCGCCGCCACTGCATGAGGACGAAGCCGACGCCGAACACGGCGGCGTTGCCGACGCCCCAGGAGAGGACGCCGGGGGCGATGTAGTTGATGTAGGGCTTGCCGCTCTGCTCGACCGTCTGGCCGTGGAAGATCAGCCCGAAGACGACGAGGAAGATGAGCGGGAAGGCGAAGGTGAAGAAGAGCGTGGTCTTGTCGCGTGTGTAGGCCCGGTATCCGGCCTGGCTCAGCGCCGTGTATGCGCTCATCGGGGATTCTCCGTATCACTGCTGGGGGTGCGGGTCGCGCTGCGGGGTGCGCGGGCGCGTCGCGGGGCGCGCCGGGGGCGGGGCGGTCCGGTCGGGTCGCGGGCGGAACGGGCTACGGGCGCGCGGCGCCGTCGGCTCCGGCGGCCTCGGCGGCGCCGGTGAGGGCGAGGTAGACGTCCTCCAGGTCGGCGGTGCGCGTCTGGACGCCCCGGAGTCCGGCCAGGGCGTCGATCGCGGCCAGGACCTTGCCGGATTCGAGGGTCTCCAGCACGAGGGCGCCGGGTTCCTCGGTGACGTTGTCGACGCCTTCGATGGCGCGCGCCTGGGCGGGGGTGAGCCGGTCGTCGGGGACGACCAGCCGGGTGGTGGGGGCGGCGGCCGCGATGAGGTGGGCCGGGCTGTCCAGGGCCACGACGCAGCCCTCGACCATGATGGCGACCCGGTCGCACAGCGCCTCGGCCTCGTCGAGGTGGTGGGTGGTGTAGATGATGGTGCGGCCCTCGCCCTTGAGGTCGCGCAGCACCTGCCACAGGGCGCGCCGGGCCTGCGGGTCGAGGGCGGCGGTCGGCTCGTCCAGGAAGATCAGCTCGGGTTCGTGGACCAGAGCGGAGGCGATGGCGAGGCGCTGGCGCTGACCGCCGGACAGGTCGTCCACCCGGGTGTCGCCCTGCTCGGTGAGGCCGACGGATTCCAGCGCCCGCTCCGCCGCCGCGTGGTCGGTGCGGTAGAGGGCGGCCATGGTGCGCAGGTGCTCGCGGGCGGTGAGGCGGACGAAGAAGGCCGAGGTCTGGGTCTGCACGCCGAGCCGGGGCAGCAGCGACGGGTTGCGCGGCCAGGGACTGGCGCCCAGCACGGTGACCGTGCCGGAGTCCGCCTTGCGCTGGCCCTCCATGATCTCGACGAGGGTCGTCTTGCCCGCCCCGTTGGGGCCGAGCAGCCCGAAGAACTCGCCGCGCGGCACGGTGAGGGACACCCCGTCGACGGCGTGCCGCTCGCCGTACCTCTTGTGCACGGCGTCGAGGACGACGGCCGCGGTGGACCCGGCGTCGTCCGGACCGGGCCGGTTCCCCGGGGAGGGAGTGGGGGTGGTGGGGCTCATGGGACTTCTCTCCTTGTCCGCCGCTGATCGGCGGGTCGGACTGGTCGGGACGGTCGGCAGGGCATACCGGGCGGGGGCGGGCGGTGAGCGGACGGCGGTCAGACGGTGAGCAGGTGGTGGGTGGCCGCCACGGCGGCGGCGAGGACGCCCGCGAGGGCGAGCACCGCGCTCAGCGCGTACGCGCGGTACGCGGTCCGGGCGTGGCGCGGATAGTCACCCGCGGCGGGATCGCGGCGGGCGGCGAGTCTCAGGTAGGCGCCGGTCGATGCGGCCAGTTCGGTGGCCCCGCACAGCTGGCTCGCGATCCGGTACCCGTCGAGCGGCGGCAGCGGGACCAGCATGGCCAGCGCCTGCACACTGCCCAGGAGCAGCAGTGCGCCGAGCGCGTGGTGCGTGGCGGCGTCCAGCGGGGCGAACAGCCAGAGCGCGCAGAACGGCAGCAGGAACAGCAGGTTCATCACCGCGCCGGCCAGTGCCGTCTGAATGCGTTGCCAACGGGAGCCCAGATAGAGGTAGTTGTCGACCGTGCAGTACATGATGACCACAGGCAGCCGCCAGCGCAGCCCGATTTCGGCCACCGTGCCGCCGTAATGCCGGGCGACGACCCCGTGGGCCAGTTCGTGCAGCGCGGTGCTGAACCAGAGCAGTGTCGCAGCCCCGGTCAGCAGCACCGGGTTGGTGAACAACTCCCTTGTGTGGATGAGCAGTTCACCCGCACGGAGGGCGACGACGGCCTCCATCGCGAGCACGAGCGCCAGCAGCGGGACCAGCAGGCCGGGAGCCAGCAGAAAGCCGACCGCCCGGTGCAGCCGGTCCGTGGTGGCGTCCGCGTCGGCGACCAGCCGCACGCTGCCGCGCAGCACCCCGCGCGCCGGCCGGCCGTCCCCGCCGAAGGCCCCCGTCCCGGCCCCGTCCCCGGGCCGGGCACCGGGCCGGGCACCGGGCCCGGGGGCGGTGGCGGGCGGGGCGGGGGCCCCGGCCAGCAGCCCGCGCGTACCGAGCATCCGCAGGATCTGCTGCCAGCGCGCGGCGTCCAGCCTGCGCCCGTACTCCCGCGCGTACTCCTCGCCGATCTCCGCCAGGCTGCGCCGCCCGTCCATCCGGGCGATGAGGAAGTGCTCCTTGGGGCCCACCCGGAAGGAGCCGCCGCTCGCGGTGTCCTTGATCAGGTGAACCGTCGCCGCGCCGTGCAGCATGGCGTCGCTCAGCAGCACCTCGGGGCGCAGCTCGGGCCGGTACTCGGCGAGGCCCTCGACGGCGCCCGGTGGGGCGGCGCTCATCCGGTCTCCCGCAGCGCCCGGCCCAGGACGTGCGAGAGGTACGCCTCGTCCCGGATCGTCACATGCAGCCGGTTGTTGGTCATATGCATGTACGGGGAGAGCAGCAGCGGCAGCGAGGCCGCCGGATCGGTGACGAGTTCGTCGCGCTCACCGTCCCAGGAGCGGAACACGAGGTCGCCGTTCAACGTCAGTTCGACGGCTCTGTCCCGCAGTTCGGCGCAGTGCTCGGCCCATCCCGCGAGGAATCCGGGCAGCCGGGCGGCATCGTCCCCGCCGTTCCCGTCCCCGCCCGGGCCGCCGGTCCCGAAGCCCTCGCCGGCCCGGTCCGCCACGGCGGCCACGGCGGTGCGGACCCGGGCGAAACGGGCGGCCAGGCCGGGGGCCATGGCGGCGTAGTTGCGGTCGTACTCGTCGCTGCCGATGAAGCCGGTGCCGGGGAACGCCCGGTGCCAGAACTCGTAGTAACTGTCCAGGTAATCGGCCAGTTCTTGACGGTCGGGGAGGAACGCGGCGGACATCACCATCATCAGCTGGGCCGAGGTGCCGAGCAGCACGGTCCGCAGATGCAGGTTCTTCGTACGGAACGCGTCGATGACCAGATCGCTGGATTTGCGGAAGTGCCATTCGGCCAGCTCGATCCCGGCGGGGCCGCCGTACTTGCCGTACTCCGGTTCGTACGGTTCGGCGCTGCGCGAGTTGTTGGGGCGCAGCCGCATCCGGCCCTGTTCATCGGTGTAGTGGCCGCGTTCGGCGCCGGGGAACTCGATGTCGAAGAGGGTGTTGTAGAAGTCGTTGAGGAACCCGGAGTCCACCTCGTACAGGGCGGGCCGTTCGGTGAGGAACGCGTCGACGGCTGCCTCCGTGCGGCGCCGGACCTCGGCCTCGGCGTCCGGGGTGGCGGGCTTGATCCGCAGCCGGACGTGCGGTCCCTCCAGCCAGTAGTTGATGAAGAAGTAGCCGTCGATCAGGCCGTCCGCCTCCAGTTCCTCGATCAGCGGGCGGACGCACTGGGTGAGCATGGGCCGGGGGTTGGCGGCGTAGAAGATGTGCGTGGCCTGCCAGGCTCCGGCCTCGCGGGTGCGCGCGACAGCCGTCGTCGTGGGTGGGGCTGAACTCATGACTCGTTGCTCCTTCGGACGGGGGCGGCGGTCTCCACCGCGAGTTCGGCGACGTGGCGGCCCCGGCCGGAGACGGTGTGCAGTCCGTCCTCGTCGGGCAGCATCTCCCGGAACACGACCCGCGCCCCGGACGTCTTGATCAGGGCCTCGAACGCGGCCAGCGAGAGCGGGCTGTCGAAGTCGACGTAGGCGGGCTTGGCGCCGGTCGCACCGCGCGCCCCGCTGTCGGCGACGGTCGCGAAGACCCGGTCGGGCAGTCCGTGGGCGCGGCGGAACGCGTGCCAGCCCAGGAACCAGGCATCGTCCCCGCCCCCTCCTGCCCCGCCCCCGGTCGTGCGCAGCGGCAGCACGGCGGCGGGCGCGCTCCAGCTGCGCCGGCTGAGCACCACGCTGCCGTGCCGGACGCGCGGCCGGGTGGTGACCCCGTCGACCGGGGCGCCCTCGGGGACCCCGCCCCACACGTTCAGCGGGGACATCGAGGTCGGGGACAGCAGCAGCAGGGTGCGGGGCAGTTCGGGCAGGGCGAGGGGGACGAGGTAGCCGAGGTAGACGGGCACCACCTCCTTGCCGAGCCGGGTGGAGCGCAGGACGAGCCGGTCCGCCTCACGGTCGTGGACGAGGTGGAGGTCGTCCAGGTGGATCCGGTGGGTGGCGGGCAGGGTGCCGCGCTCGCCGGGGCAGACGATCTCGTACGCGGTGAGCCGGCTGTGCAGGTTGAGGTTGCTGGTGACGGGTCCGCCGGTGACCTCGGCGAGGACGGCGTCGTCGGGCAGCAGGTCCTCGGTGGCGGCGAGGAGCTGTTCGTCGAGGCCGTCGAAGAGGTGGGTGAACCTGCTGAACGGGAAGGACACCCCGCCGTAGGAGCGGTTGAGCACGACCAGCGGGTCGCCGGGCCGGTCCGCGATCTGCACATGGTGCGCGAGCGGGGCGAACTCGCTGCGCAGCGTGTCCAGTTCGGCGGCGACCTCGTCGAGGAGCTCGCCGTCCACCCGGATCTCCGGGGCGGCGGGGTCGGCCTCCCAGGCCGCCCACAGGGCGCGCATCCGCTCCACGAAGGTCTGCCGGGCCGTATCGAGGGCCTTGAGCTGCGGCAGGGAGAGCCAGTTCTCCTCGGGTACGTAGTTGCCGTCCGCGTCGAACGTGGTGCGCTTCGCGGTGAACGACATGTACTGGTCGAAGAAGTCCTCGTGGAAGTCGTGGACCAGCTTCAGCAGGTCGTCGCAGCGTCCGCCCTGCCCGTGGCGGGCGAGGAAGAACCCCTTGAACGTGACGCGCTGGGGCAGTGTCAGGTCGAAGGCGGGCAGGACGCGTTCGACCGCGCCGAGCGGTTCGGCGGCCAGCCGCTCCCAGGCGGGGGCGGAGAGTTCGGTGTGGTGCCCGGCCGCCACGTCCTCGTAGAGCAGGGTCTGCGGGACGCGCGCCCGCTCCGCGCCGAGCTCCTCCTCCTGCAGGGCACGCAGCGAGGTGCGCAACTCGCCGATGAGGGAGCGGCGTTCGGCCGGGTCGGCGGCGGCGAACCCCTCGATGTGCTGGGCGGGAGCTTCGAGGCGGTCGGCGAGCCGGTCGGCCCAGGGGCGGCCGAGGTCGCGCAGCGATTCCTGGAAGGCGCGCAGCGGGTCGGTGTCGTGGACCTCGGTGCGCAGGCACGGCACCTGCACCATGCCGACGTCGAGGAGCGCCTGGAGGTACTGGGCGCATTCCTCCGGGTCCGCGTCCCGGTCCTCGGCGAGCCAGTCGGCCAGTTCCCCGTAGCGGAGGGTCTCGCTGCTCTCGAACAGGCCGAGGAGGCGTTCCAGGGTGCCGCTGCGGCGCAGGAAGAACAGCCGGTCCTTCACCGCGTCGAAGGTGACGGCGGTGTCCTCGTCCCCCTGGGTGACCCAGCGGCGCACGTAGCGGACCCGGTCGTCGTCGCGCCCCCACCCGGAGGCGGGGGCGACCGGCAGGTCGGCCCGGCGGACCGGGTCGGCGATCAGGGTCTCGGCGAGCCTGCCGACGGCGGCGACGTTCAGCCGCAGCCGCCCCTGCCAGGCGTCGTCGACCCGGGCCCGCAGGCCGTGGCCCGGCCGGCCCTCGCCGTGGTCGTCGTGGTGACTGTCGTGGTCGCCGTCGACGAAGGTGCCCGCGGCGACCCCGGTGAACGTGGAGAACGGGCTGGTCTTGCACGCCGTGCGGTAGAGGTAGGAGAGCAGCGAGCGCTCGATCTTGCGCTGCTTCTTGTCCGGGGGCGCGGCGGAGTCGGCCCGGATGTACGCGTCGAGCTGGGCGTCCAGGGCCGGGGAGGCGAGCAGCAGGCCCTTGCGCAGCCGCTCCTCGCCCGCCAGCCGGCGCAGCGCCTCGCGGGCGCGGACGGTCTCGGCGGCGAGCAGACCGGCGCCCGCCGCCCGGTGCTCCTCCAGGCGGCGCCGTTCGGTCAGCCAGTCCGCGAGCGCGGTGCCGGCGGCCTCGTCGAGCCCGCGCACCAGGGCCAGGGCCCGGTCGGCGGCGTCGGGGCGCGGCAGCCGGTTGTTGAAGATGTCGCGGCGCAGGGTGAGCAGGGTCCGGCGCAGGGCCTCGTCGTCGCTGCCGCCGACGAGGTCGTGGAGCAGGTCCCCGAGCCGTTCGCCGTCCGCGCGCAGCAGCTCGGTGGCGCGCAGGACCTCGTCGGCCCAGCGGCGGCTGTCCGGGCAGCGCAGCCCCCGCACGCTGTCGACCGGCAGCCCGGCGACCCGCAGCATGAAGCGGGGGCGGGTGACCGCCGCGGGAGCGGTCGTGTGGGCGGGGGCCGGGTGGTCCGGCGTCATGTCGGGTTCTCCCCTTCTCGTTCCGGTCGTCGTCTCGTCGTCCTCATGGGTGGCCGCAGCACTAGGCGATCTCGTACCGGAAGTCGGCCGGGGCGGGCCGCTCGTTGCCGATCATCATGATCAGCAGCGGCGCCTCGCCGGTCCCTTCGAGACCGAGTTCCTCGATGTACGAGATGTTGTCGAAGCCGAGCGCGACCCCGCAGCCGATGCCGACGGCGGACGCGGCGGTGTAGGCGGTCTGGGCGATCGCCCCGACGGCGGCGTTGACCAGGCGGTATCCCCGGTCCCCGACGGCGTCCAGGACGGCGTCGGTGCGGACGGTGGGCACCAGGACCGCGGCCGCCTGCTCCAGGTTGTAGTTGGAGAGAAAGTAGTTCTTCTGGAGGAAGGCGCCCGGGTTGCCCGCCTTCACCAGACGCAGGCTGTGCGCGTCCGGGTCGTACTCGTACGCGCCGGGCTCGACGCCCTCGACGTGGCAGACGAACGCGTAGAGCTTCGCCAGCCGTTGCGCGCCGGTGTCCCCGCCGATCCGTGAACCGGCCACCGAGGCCGCCAGACAGGACGCCAACTGCTCTGCGGTGATGGGCTGTTGGGCCTCGAAGCGGCCGAAGCTGCTGCGGCGGGCGCGCAGCGCGGTGCGGACGTCCGTGTCGAGCGGCGGGCAGGCGGGCAGCGGCGTCCCGGGCCGGTCCGGGTCGGCGGGGTGCGCGACGGCGGGGTCGAGCGCCTCGGGGGCGGGGCGCTTCGCGGCATCGGCGGCGGTGACGTTCTGCATGCGCCGGAGCGCGTCGAAGGCGAGGACGGTGCGCGAGCGTTCCTGGTCGCGGTGGTGCACGGACACCGGGGAGGGGCACGGTGCGGCGGCGGTGGCGCCCGCCCACCTCAGCGGGACGACGGCGAAGACGCCCTCCGCCTCCGGGTCCGCGCCGAGCAGCCGCCCGAGCCGTTCCTCGTCGAACCAGAGCGCGGGCTCGACGGACAGCCCGCGCGCCCCGGCCCACAGCCGCCAGGTCTGGACGCACGCGCCGAGGTCCATGGACACGGCGTGGAAGGAGAAGTTGTTGTACTTGAAGGCGTTCTGCCAGTACTTGATGGTCAGGACCAGGTACTGGTCGGTGTCCGGCCCCGGCGCCCCCTCGCCCAGCGCCGCCCGCACCTCGCCGGTCACGTCGCCGGTCAGCAGCCGCCGCATCGCGTGGTGCCGGGTGGAGTAGTAGTGCACCCCTGGCGGTACGGGACCGCTCGGCCCGGAGACCCAGTGCACGGCGACCGGGTAGAGGCCGCCGCCGGACGCGGTGCCCCGGGACCAGTTGGCGAGCGGGTAGTGGGGCAGGGCGCTCAGGTCGGTGTTGGCCTGGACGCCGAGGCGGCGGCCGGTCAGCCCGTAGGAGTCGCGGAGCATTCCGGAGAGCAGCGCGAGGTCGAACGCGCCGTCCCTGCCGGCGTCCTGGGCCAGCCCCCGGTCCAGGTCCGCATGGGCCGGGTAGTCGCAGTCGGGCAGCGGCAGGCTGTCGGTGCCGGGGTAGAACTTGGTCTTGCGCGGGCCGTCCGCCCAGTCGGGCACGAAGTCGGCGGGGTCCATCGGGACCCGGCCGCGCTGAAGGATCGCGGCGGCGTATTCATGGGCGTACCCCATGGCGGGCTCCTCGGTCACGGGAAGGGGTGCGGAACAGGGCCGGGTGCGGCCCCGGCCGGGGCGGGTGCGGGACCGGCGGTCGTCGGAAGGGGCGCGGGACCGGCGGTCATGGGAAGGGATGCGGGGCCGGGTTGAGGTCGGCGTCGGTCAGGTCGTGCTCGCGCAGCCCGGCCACGCGCAGGGCGGTGCGCAGCCGGTCCATGCCGAGCGCCCGCTGACGGCTCCGACCGAAGTCGATCGGCAGCAGCCCCGGCACCAGGACGCCGACCGTGGTCAGCCCCAGTTCGCGCTGCTCCGGCATGGTCTGGTCGACGACGACCACGTCGAACCCGGCGGCGGTGACGGCGTCCACGCACCGGGTCAGGTCCTCGCGCAGGTCGTCGGAGACCGGCAGCACCGAACCGTCCCCGTACAGCGCGTCGAAGGACCGTTTCGGGGGGCGGGGCTCGCCCGGTCCGCCGAGCAGGAAGCGCGCGTGGTGGCCCATCTCGGGCAGTCCGTAGACCAGCGGGTGGTCGTGCAGCGCCTCCACCCGGTCGAAGTCGGCGGCCATGGCGCGCAGCCGATCCAGGTCGCGTTCGGTACGGCGGCGCAGGTTCACCGCGTCCGTGGCGATCTCGCACAGCGCGCCCGCCAGCGCCGCCTCCGGGTCGAGCCCGGCCCCGGCGCCGAAGCACATGAGGCCCGGCCCGCCGTCCCGGCGCACGGCCACGCCCGTGACGACGGGGATCGGGAAGGAGATCCGGGTGTCGAAGAAGCGGGCCTCGTAGCCGTACATCTCCAGCCGGTCGATCATCTGCCGGGTGGCGGGGCGGCGGCTGGTGGCCGCGTCGATCTCCGGCAGCGCGGCCCGGCCGTACCAGGCGAGCAGGAACGCGTCGCGCTCGACGACCTCCATCAGCCCGAAGTAGACGGCCTCCTCAAGGCAGCCGCCGGAGGCGCAGCCGTTGGAGCTCTCCTGGACGAACCGGTTCTCCAGACCGGGCGCGTGGTAGTACGTGAGGACCTCGGGCACCAGGACCGTGCGCCGGTCGCGCAGGGACCAGCCCTGCACCCAGGGGATGGGGCGGTCCGGGGCGAACGGGACCACCCGGGGGTTGGCCCGGTGGAAGTCGTCCGAGTACAGCCCGCACACCCTGGGGTCGAGCGCGTGCTCGCCGCGGGCCCGCAGTGCGTCCAGGGAGTCCGTAATCCCGGCCCGCTTGGCCCGCGACCGCATGCCCGCGTACCGCTCCAGACCCTCCAGCACACCGATCCGCATGCTCTCGGCGAACGTGTCCGCGTGGCCGCCCCAGAACGTCTCGCGCAGGTACTCCCCCGAGCGCATGGAGAAGCAGCCGATGGTGGCGGACGTGGAGGTGGAGGAGACGTCCTGGACCACGGAGGGGCCGAGCGACCCGCACACCGGGTTGGCGTACGGCTCCATCGGCAGGTCGTACGCCCCGATGTCCCGCACCCGGAAGCCGCCGGGGCGGCGCTTGGGCGCGGGGCGCAGGGTGAGCGCCGCCGCCTCGGCCGTGTCGGTCTCCGGCACCGCGCAGCGCGGGCACTCCGGATCGGGCACCAGCGGGTAGTGACGGACCGTCAGGGTCTCCAGGTCCACCAGGTGCACGGCCGGGCGGACGCCGGTTTCCGGCCCGTCGCCGGCCAGCCGGGCGGCGATCAGCCCCGCGAGGGCGTGCGCGGCGAACGGGGTGACGTACGGGGACTCCCCGGCGGCCCGGGTGCCCGAGCCCAGCTCCAGCGCCTCGCGCAGCGCGACGGAACGGACCGCCTGCCAGCGCCGCTCCAGGCAGTGGACGCACGTCCGGCCGCCGCGCTGCCCGCCGCTCCCCCGGGGCGCGAAGGGGCCGACGACCGCGTGCCGGCCGTAGAACCGGACGGGCACGGCGGGATCGGGGGCGCCCTGAGCAGCCGCGGTGCCCGCGCCGGCTTCGGCGGCCGGGGCGGGCCGCTCGTCCGCCGCCCCGTCCGCGAAGGCGTCGCGCACGCCGAGCGGCGCCACGTCCAGCGGGGGCGGCGTCCCGTGCCGGGCCAGCGCGTCCCGGAGCGCCGCCGCGAGGGCGCGCGCGGAACGGACCGGCGGGGGGTCCTGCCGGACCGGGGTCTCAACGGACATCGGGCCCGCCCTCGCCGTCCGCCGCACCGTCACCGGCCGTGCTCGTCGCGCCCGCGGCCCCCTGGGCCGCCGCGATACCGTCGACCGTGAGCAGCACCCGGGCGGTGCTGATGCCGCCCCCGGCGAGATCGGCCGGGGTGGTCGGCACGTACAGGGCGTCGCGCCCCGCGTCCGCGAGCCGGTCGAGGATCGCGTCGAACGTGGTCCCCGGCCCGTCGACCGCGACCGGGCCGCCGGTCACCGCGATGGATCCGGCCGCCAGGTCACGGACCAGCGGGTCGCCCGTGTCGACCGGGGACTCCGGGTCCTCGGCGGCCAGTTGGGCCTGCCCGAGCAGGTCCCGCAGCGCCGCGCAGGCCGCCGCACGCCGCGACAGCCCCGCTCCGGCCGCCCAGCGCCCCCGGCCGTTCCCGCCGTCGGCCTCCCGGGCCAGCACCACCTGCGCGGAGGTGCGCCCGCCCTCGCCCAGGTCCAGCAGTTCCACCGAGAGGTCCAGATTGGCCGCGGACTTCAGCAGGAACACCAGCTCCGGATCGTCCCCGTCGGCGGCGACCGGGCGGACCTCCGTCGTGCCCCGGAGCGCCCGCAGCAGCGCGTCGTGCGCCAGCGCGGACATCAGACCGGTGCCGGCCGCCTCCCGCTCGTCCGCGCCCGCGCCCGCACCGGCCCTCGTCGCGAGATGGACGCGCTCCCGGTTGTGCGCCCCGAAGGTCCGTACGGCCGCGGCGGGCACCCGGACCGGCTCCTTGCCGATCAGCGAGGTGGCCACGGTCCAGGCGTCCGGGAGCGCCCCGGTGCCGCCGCCGGTGGTCAGCGCGTCCGGGCCGAGCACCCGGTCCGCCACCACGCCCCCGGCCGTGCCGAGCGGCACCACGTGTTCCACGTACGCGGTCGCCGCCGCGTACAGGGCCCGCATCCGCGCCCCCGCCAGGTGGTGCACGTCGAAGGCGGCGATCCGCCGCCGCTCCCCGGCCCCGAGCGCCACCTCGACCCGGCTGATCTTCAGCGGGGTCTGGGTCAGCGCCTCGTCGTCCCAGCGCCGCAGGATCCCGGTGTGCGGACGCACCAGCGCCGCGCTGTACCGGTTCAGCTCGTCGACCATGGCCTCCGCGTCACGGGCGGTCTCCACGGTCGGAGTGACCGGCAGCGCCAGCCCCTCGGGCAGGGCGGCGGCGGGCTCGCGGTCGTCCAGGGCGGCACAGCGCCCGCAGCGCGGGTGCGGGCGGACCGGCTCGGCCATCACGTCCAGCGACGCCAGGTCCTGGATCAGGACCTGGCGGTCCGTCTCGGCGGGCAGGGCTCCGGTGGTGAGGCGGAAGACCTCGTAGCCGAGGAGGTTGCCCACCATCGCGGCGACCGGCCCGGACAGCGTGTCCCGGGACTCCGGGGCGGCGCCCGCCGCCTGGCTCCACAGCTCGGCGGCCTCCCCCGCCGCCACGTTGCCCCCCAGTCGCAGCACGGCGCAGGACCAGCAGCCGGTGGAGGCCGCGGTGGCGAGCGGCCCCACCACCAGGCGCTCGCCGAACAGCCAGGCCGGGACCAGGGTCCGGCCCTCGGGCACCCCTGCGGCCAGCAGCCGGTGGGTGCGCGGCCCGGCCCCGGCGCCGGTCACCACCACGACGTCGTACCCGTCGAGCTCCGCCCAGCCGGCCCCCGCCCCGGCGGCGATCCGGTCCGCGCGGGCGGCGGCCCGGCCCGCCTCGGCGGTCACGTCGGCGAACTCCGTGGTCGTGCCGATCCGTACGCACCCGTTGCGCAGCAGGCTCAGCGCGCACCAGCGGGCGATCTCGTCGTCGCCGAGGACCGCGACCCGGGTGGCCCGGAAGCGGGCGAAGCGTTCGGGGGCGCCGTCGGCGTAGTGGTCGACGTAGGCGATCTGCGCGGCGAACCGCTCCGCGACCTCGTCCGGCACCGCCTCGGCCCCGGTGCCGGGCTCGGGCACGTCACGGGCGAACTCCCGCTCGTACAACGTCTTGACGAGCTCCGCCGCCATCGCCCGCTGGGCCGGTCCGAAGCCCGCGCAGAGATCGGCGAGCCGGTGGTGGCCGGTCAGGTGCGGGACGACGAGGGAGGCGAAGCGGTAGGCGGTGCGACCGGCCAGGTGGAACCCGCCGTCGGCGTTGTGGAAGAGCACCCCGCCGGGGGTCTCGGTGAACAGCACGTCCCGGCGGACGCGTGGCCGGGTGGCGGCCAGCGCGTCGAACGTGGCGGTGGACACGGGAGCGGGCGACGCGGGGGCGGTCGCAGTGGTCCCGGGGGCGCCGCCGGTGGTCCCGGGGGTGCTCCCGGCGGTCTTCTGGGTGCTCTCGGGGGTCTCGGCCATGGGGGTCACACCTTCTCTGTACGGCGGATGCGTTCCTGGTCGGTTCTTCGCGCGTGGGCGCGGAGCAGTGCGTGGATCCGGTACGGGCCCGGCGGGCCGTCCTCCAACAGCCCGGCGTCGGCGAGCCGTTCCAGGACCACCTCGGTGACGGCGGGAACGTCCTCGGGCCCGAAGCCGTCCCCGGGGGTCGCGGCCACTCGGAGGAACGCCTCGGACAGCCTGGGGTCGAGCCGGTTCAGCGCGCCGTCGAGGACGGCGGTCACGGACAGGCCCGGAGTGTCGGTGAGCGTGAGCCGGGCCAGCGGGTCGTCGCCGAGCCAGCCGACGGCGTCACCGAGCCGCAGCGCCGGCCGGGTCAGCAGACGTGCCGTCAGAATCCTCAGGGCAAGCGGGAATTGACCGCACAGCCCGGTCAGCCGACGAGCGGCGTCCGGTTCCGCCTCGACGCGTTCGGACCCCAGCACGGACCGCAGCAGCGCGTACGACTCGGCCCCGGTGAACACAGACAGCCGCTGCACCCAGCCGCCGTGCGTGGCGACGAGTCCGGCGAGCCCCATCCGACTGGTGACGATCACCGCCCCCTGGGCCCGCGCGACGGCGGTCAGCAGCGGGCGCACCTGGTCGGCGTCCACGACGTCGTCGAGGACGAACAGGACGCGTCCCCCGTCCGGTGCGGCACTCAGGGCCGCCGCCACCTCCGCCCGGACTGCGGCGGGATCCCGGGGCTCGCCGTCCGGCCGGGTCATCCGCACCAGCACCCGGCCGCCCGGGAAGTGCTCCCGCGTCAGGTGTGCGACGTGGTGGGCGAGCGCCGACTTGCCGATGCCGGGAGCGCCCGACACCAGCACGGTGGGCGGGTACTCGGCGGCGTCGCCGAGCGGGGCGGTGAGCCGGGCGGCCGTCGCGGCGGTCTCGGCCTCCCGTCCGGTGAAGTTCGGCACCGGCGAGACCGTGGGCGGCCCGGCCGTGCCGACAGCCGCTCCGGGCAGGTCTGCACCGGTGACCGTTCCGGACAGGTCCGTGCCGGTGGCCACTCCCGGCGGGGCCGTACCGGCGGCCACCGCTCCGTGCGGGGGCGTTCCGGTGGCCGCACCGGCCTTGAGCACGGCGGCGCCGGTCGCTCCGGACCCGGCCGCGGCGCCGGCCGGCGGCAGCGCTGCGGGGCCCGCCGCCGTGACCACGGGCCCTTCCAGGATCCGCGCGCCCGCCCCCGTGCCCGCGGCGGCAACGGCGGCGGTGGCGGCGCCGAGGTCCTCACCGCGCAGGATCGCGAGTTCCAGCTGCTGGAGGGCGGGCGAGGGATCGACGCCCAGTTCGTCGAGCAGGAACCCCTTCACCCGGCGGTACTCCGCGAGGGCCTGGGTCTGCCGACCCGTACGGTACAGCGCCTCGATCAACTGCTCGTGGAGCCGCTCGTGACCCGGGTATACGCGCGTAGCAGTCCATAGTTCGACCAGGGCCTCGCCGTACCGTCCCAGCACCAGCAGCAGGTCGCAGACCCGTTCCACGCTCCGCAGCCGCTCCTCGGCCAGGCGCGGCACCTCGTCCCGGTGCAGTACGTCGGAGCGCACATTGGCCAGCAGGGAGCCCTGCCACAGCGACAGCGCGTC
This sequence comes from Streptomyces sp. NPDC001750, assembly GCF_042892615.1. Lineage (NCBI taxonomy): Bacteria > Bacillati > Actinomycetota > Actinomycetes > Kitasatosporales > Streptomycetaceae > Streptomyces > Streptomyces sp. NPDC001750. The sequence goes on from NZ_JBIAUE010000009.1 coordinate 133,447, forward strand.
CTTGAGCTCGCACAGCTCCGCCTCCGGGTCGTGCGACAGGACCTCGGCCCGCCTCACCTGCTCCCGGAAGCCGAGCAGGTCGAGGGTGTGCGGTCCGGCGGTGATCCGGTAGCCGCCCGGCACCGCCTCGATCGACGTCTCGGTCACCCCGTGCTTGGTGAACAGCCGGCGCAGCCGCAGTACGCAGGTCTGGAGCGCGGCCTTGGCGGTGGCCGGCTGCTCCTCCCCCCACACGGCCTGCTGGAGGTAGTCGGCGGACACGACGGTGTTGGCGTGCAGGAGGAGCGCCGCCAGCAGGATCGTCGGCTTCGACGGCTGGAGCACGACGGCCTCCGGGCCGTCCGTGAGGGTCAGCGGACCCAGCAGCTGAAACCGCATCACCGCGGTCTAGTCCCAGCCATTGACCAGCTGGCACACCTGCGCGGGTGCGGAGGACACGGGCAGCTGGGCCACGATCGCCTCCAGCTCCGTACAGACCCGCTGGACGAGGTGCGCGGGAAAGTCCGCGCCGGCCCCGGCCTGCGGGAGGGCGGCCTGTGAGGCGGCGGCCTGCGGGGCGGCGGGCCGCTCGGCGGGGACGGTACCGGCACTGGCCGTACCCGCGGAGAACCCGAACGCGGCGAGGGCGAATCCCGTGACGGCGGCGGTGCGTGCGAGGCCGGCCGGCTTCCGTGAAAGCGAAGAACTGAACACGTTTTCCCCTTCGGCTGGTACGTCCTGCCGGAGGTCCCCGGCAGGACGACGATGCCAGCGGGGAAGGGGCACGAGCGGGCCCGGTCGTGTCAGCTTGCTGCACGTCCCGCGGCAGCTTCGTGCAACGGCCGCCCCGCGCATGGGGAACATTCGGGCGGCACGGGCACGGCGCGACACCGCACGACACGGCGCGACACTTCATGACACGGCATGACACGACGGCGGCCCCGGGGTGTTTGGAGGAACACCCCGGGGCCGGTCAGTCATCCTACGTCGGCGATGTTCGCGCCCATCGCCTCAGGTCGCGGCCGTCGCATCAGATGACGGCCGTCGTGTCAGTCGGTGGCGATCGCGTTCAGGACGTTCATCCTGCCCGCCCGGAACGCCGGGACCAGGGCCGCGAACAGGCCGACGAAGGCGGATCCGACGAAGACCGTGAGGATCGTCGGCCACGGGATCTCCAGGACGCCGAGCCCCTCCAGGGCCAGCAGCTTCTGGGCCGCCGTGCCCCAGCCCATGCCCAGACCGAGGCCGAGCAGTGCGCCGAAGACCGCGATGACCACGGACTCCAGCCGGATCATCCGCCGCAGCTGGCGCCGGGAGAGACCGATGGCCCGCAGCAGGCCGATCTCACGGGTCCGCTCGACCACGGACAGGGCCAGGGTGTTCACCACGCCGAGCACCGCGACGATGATCGCGAGCGCCAGCAGCCCGTAGACGATGTTCAGCAGCTGACCGATCTGGTCCTCCACCATCTCCTTGAAGTCCGCCTGGTTGCGCACCTCGTACTGCGGGTACGGGGCGAGGGCCTTCTTCAGCCCGTCGTACGCCTCCTTCTCCTTGCCGTCCACGGCCTTGGCGAACATGAGCATGTTGTCCGGCACGGCGTCGGCGGGAAGGTACCGGGCGGCGGTCGTGATGTTGACGTACATCGAGTCCCGGTCGACGGTCGCGTCGTCCGAGGTGATCGCGGCGACCTTCAGCTTCGCCGTCTCACCACCCGTGAACGCGACGGTGATCCGGTCGCCCACCTCAATGTGGTGGTCGGCGGCGAACTTCTCCCCGACCGACATGGCGTCCGGGCCGTACGCGTCGGCGATCTTCCCGGCGACGGTCTCGCGACGGACGTCCTCCGGGTAGGTGGGGTCGGCGGCGGACAGGCGCGCGCCCTTCTCGACGGCGCCGTCCGGGGTGGTGAGCCGGGCGCCGACGAGCTTGTACTCGGTGAAGTGCTCGATGCCCGGCGCGGACTCCAGGGCCTTCGCGGCCTGGTCCACCAGGAGCGCGCCCGAGCCCCCCTTCGGCTGGACGATGAAGTCGGCACCGACCGACTTGTCGAGTTCGTCGGTGGCCGAGGCGACCATCGAGGAGCCGACGACCGAGAGGCAGGCCACCAGGGCGAGGCCGATCATCAGCGCGGCGCCGGTCGCTCCGGTGCGGCGCGGGTTGCGCAGGGCGTTGCGTTCCGCGAGCCGGCCGACGGAACCGAAGGCCCGCAGCAGCACCGCGCTCAGCACCCGGACCACGAACCCGGCCAGCAGCGGCCCGATCACGATGAAGCCGACCAGGCTGAGGACCACGCCGACGCCGAGCCACAGCGCGCCCGTGCCCGACTCGTCGGCCCGCGTCGCGGCGTACAGCGCGGCGCCGCCACCGAGGGTGAGGGCCAGACCGATCACGGCCCTGACCCGTCCGGCACGCCCGTCGGCGGACGTCCCGGCGTCGCGCAGCGCGGCCATCGGGGAGATCTTCCCGGCGCGGCGGGCCGGCACGTACGCGGCGACGACGGTGACGACGACACCGAGCACCAACCCGGCCAGCGGGGTCGTCCACACGACGGTGAGGTCCTGGGTGGACAGCTCCATGCCCACGGCGCCCATGATCTTCATCAGCCCGACGGCGAGGCCGATCCCGGCGCCGACCCCGAGGACGGAACCGACCAGACCGAGGAGCAGCGCCTCGATCAGCACGGAACGGTTGACCTGCTCGCGGCTCGATCCGATGGCCCGCATCAGCCCGATCTCACGGGTGCGCTGGGCGACCAGCATCGAGAAGGTGTTGACGATCAGGAAGATGCCGACGAGGAAGGCGATCCCGGCGAAGCCGAGCATCGCGTACTTCATGACGTCCAGGAAGGAGCCCATCGAGTCCTTGCTGGCGTCCATGGCCTCCTTCTGGGTCTGGAGCTCGTACCCGGAGGTTCCGCCGAGCGCGGCGGCCACGTTCTTCTTCAACTCGGTGTGGGCGACGCCGGATTCGGCGGTCACGAACACGACGCTGAAGACTCCGGGCGCGCCGAGCAGCTTCTTCTGCGCGGTGGCGGTGTCGAAGTAGACGGCCGCCGCACCGGGGTTGGTGACCTTGAACGTGACGATGCCGCTGATCCTCGTCACGAGGTCGCCCTGGGCGGTGATGGTGCGCAGGGTGTCGCCGAGCTTCAGATGGTGCTTGTCGGCGGTGTCGGCGTCGACCATCGCCTCGGTCGGGCCGCGCGGCACGTGACCGGAGGTGATCTCCATCGAACGCAGGTCGTTCTTCGTCCAGTTGCGTGCGATGGTCGGGGCGCCCGTGGTCGAGCCGATGTTCTTGTCGTGGCTGTCGACGACGGTGACGGAGGTGCTGACCACGGCGCCCTCGGCGTGCCGCACGCCGGTGGCCCGGGCCGCCCGCTCGACGACGGTGGCGGGCACGGTGGCGGGCCTGCCGTTCCCCTGGGGCGGGGCGTCGTCCTCGGGCTTCTCGGGCCTGACGGTGACATCGGCCGCGGTCGCGGCGAAGAGCTTGTCGAACGTGGTGCTCATGGTGTCGGTGAAGACGAGCGTGCCGCACACGAACGCCACCGACAGCAGGACCGCGACGGCGGAGAGCGCCATGCGTCCCTTGTGCGCGAGGAAGTTGCGTCTCGATGTCTTCCAGACCGTCATGACGTCCGCCCGCGCGAGTCGAAGTCCTTCATCCGGTCCAGCACCTGGTCGGCGGTCGGGGCGCGCATCTCGTCGACGATCCGCCCGTCGGCGAGGTACAGCACCCGGTCCGAGTAGGACGCGGCCACCGGGTCGTGCGTGACCATGACGATGGTCTGGGCCAGCTCGTCGACCGACCTGCGCAGGAAGCCCAGCACCTCGGCGCCGGCCCGCGAGTCCAGGTTCCCGGTGGGCTCGTCACCGAAGATGATCTCGGGCCGGGCGGCGAGCGCCCTGGCCACCGCGACCCGCTGCTGCTGGCCGCCGGACAGTTCGGTCGGCCGGTGCTTCAGCCGTCCGGCGAGACCGACCGTCTCCACGACCTGCTGGAGCCAGGCCGCGTCGGGCCTGCGCCCGGCTATGTCCATGGGCAGGGTGATGTTCTCCAGCGCGTCGAGCGTGGGCAGCAGGTTGAACGCCTGGAAGATGAAGCCGATCCGGTCGCGGCGGAGCTGGGTGAGCTTCTTGTCCTTGAGCCCGGTGATCTCCGTCTCGTCGAGGAAGATCTGGCCGGAGGTCACGGTGTCCAGCCCGGCGAGGCAGTGCATCAGCGTCGACTTGCCGGACCCGGACGGGCCCATGATGGCGGTGAACTGCCCGCGGTCGATGTCGACGTCGACGTGGTCGAGCGCGACGACCCGGGTCTCCCCCGCCCCGTACGCCTTGACGACCTGTCGTGCTCGTGCGGCGACGGCCGTACGCCCTCCAGTGCCCCCATGCCTGGGAATGGTCACAGCCGTTGTCACGGTATTTCTCCTATTTCGGTCGGTGTTCGGGGTGTCGCGGCGTACGAGGTGTCGCGGTGCTCGGGATGTCGCGCGGTCGCGGTGGTCGCGGCGTACATGTACAGCCTGCTGTTCTCGCGGGTCCGGCGCGCTGGTGCACGGCCCCGTCTTCGGGTGGGGTTTTCCCCACCCCGCCCTCGTGGCCGGCCGCGTCCGCGGTGGCGGCACGCTGCGGAAACACGCTATGGAACGACCCGTGACCGCCACGTCGTCCGCCGGGACGAATCGCCCCTGCGCAAAAGTGGGGGGCGGCCCTTAAGGGCTCCCACCTCGGACGGAGCCGTCCGGGAAACGTGGAGGCGCCCGCCGGGCCCACGGTCGGTTCCGTGAGCGCGGCGGGCGCCGGTACGTGCGGGTACGAGCCGGTTCTGGATCAGTCCCGCCTCAACCCTTCAGGGGTGCGGGTCAGTTGGTGCGGCGTCGGCGCTTGCTGACACCGAGGACGAGTCCACCGGCGACCAGCAGCGCGCCACCGACCCCGAGGAGGGTGAGTGCCTTGGCACCGGTGGACGCCAGCGGCCCGGAGGACTTGTGGGTCGTCGGGTACGTCCCGGCACTCGGGACGTACGGGTTGCCGGGCCCGTTCGGGGCACCCGGCCCGTTCGGGGCACCCGGCCCGTTCGGGGCACCCGGTCCGGCGGGCTTGCCGCCCGGCGTGATCTCGACCGTGGAGCTGGCCTCGGGGGAGAAGACTTCCTTGTCGCCCGACTTCCCGGAGGCGGTTGCCTTGTTGACGACCTTTCCGTTCGTCACGTCCTTGGCGGTGATGGTGTGCGCCGGGGCGGTGCAGTCCATCGACTTCCCCGGTGCCAGGCTCGTCGCCGGGCAGGTCACCTGGCCCGCGGTGGGGTCCGACACCCTGATGTCGGTGACGGTGCGGGTGCCCTTGTTGGACACCTTCAGCGTCCACTCGATGCGGTCACCGGCATCGGTCCTTCCGTTCTTGTTGACGTCGACCGGCTTCGCGGTCTTGACCAGGTCGAGCCGTCCCTCACCGTTGGGCGGAACGGTCACCTTCGACGGGGGCGAAACCGGGGGTTCGGTCCCACCGGGCGGCGTACCCGTGGCCGTCGCGGTGTTCTCGATCGAACCCGCGTCGACGTCCGCCTGCGTCACCTCGTACGACGCCTTACAGGTCACACTCGCGCCGGGCGCGAGGTTCGCGGCCTCGTCGGGGCAGACGACCTCGGACAGCTTGCCGGTCCCGGTGAACTCGCCCTCCTTCACCTTGACGTCCTTGAGCGTGACGTTGCCCGTGTTCGTCACCAGGAACTCGTAGGAGACCTTCTCGCCGGCCACCAGTTCACCGGGCTTCTCGGCCTTCCCCGTCTTGACGACGGTCAGGTCCGGCTTCGGAGGCGCTGGAACCGTCACCTCCGACGGAGGCGACACCGGCGGCTCACCACCACCGGGCGGCGTACCCGTGGCCGTCGCCGAGTTCTTGATCGAACCCGCGTCCACGTCCGCCTGCGTCACCTCGTACGACGCCGTACACGTCACACTCGCACCAGGCGCCAACGAACCCGCCCCGGCAGGACAGACCACATCCGACAGCTTCCCGGACCCGGTGAAGTCACCCTCCTTCACCTTCACGTCCTTGAGCGTCACATTGCCGGTGTTCTTCACGACGAAGGCGTAATCGACCTTCTCACCGGCCACCAGCTCGCCGGGCTTCTCGGTCGAAGCCGACTTCACGACCGTCAGCGCGGGATCCGAAGGCGCCGGAACCTCCACCTCCGACGGAGGCGACACCGGCGGCTCGGTACCGCCGGGCGGGGTGCCCGTGGCCGTCGCGGAGTTCTTGATCGAACCCGCGTCCACGTCCGCCTGCGTCACCTCGTACGACGCCGTACACGTCACACTCGCACCAGGCGCCAACGAACCCGCCCCAGCAGGACAGACCACATCCGACAGCTTCCCGGACCCGGTGAAGTCACCCTCCTTCACCTTCACGTCCTTCAGCGTGACATTGCCGGTGTTCTTCACGAGGAACGCGTACTCGACCTTCTCACCGACGGCCAGTTCGCCGGGCTTGTCCGTCGTGGCCGTCTTGACCACGGTCAGCGCGGGGTCCGAAGGCGCCGGAACCTCCACCTCCGACGGAGGCGACACCGGCGGCTCACCACCACCGGGCGGGGTGCCCGTGGCCGTCGCGGAGTTCTTGATCGAACCCGCATCGACATCCGCCTGCGTCACCTCGTACGACGCCGTACACGTCACACTCGCACCCGGAGCCAACGAACCGGCCCCGGCAGGACAGACCACATCCGACAGCTTCCCGGACCCGGTGAAGTCACCCTCCTTCACCTTCACGTCCTTCAGCGTGACGTTGCCGGTGTTCTTCACGAGGAACGCGTACTCGACCTTCTCGCCCACCACCAGCTCGCCGGGCTTCTCGGTCTTCGCCGTCTTGGTCACCGTGAGAGCGGGGTCGGCCGGAGTCGGCACCTCCACCTCGGACGGGGGCGACACCGGGGGCGGTGTCCCACCGGGCGGGGTGCCCGTCCCCGTGGCCGAGTTCTTGATCGAACCCGCGTCCACGTCCGCCTGCGTCACCTCGTACGACGCCGTACACGTCACACTCGCACCAGGCGCCAGGGACGCTGCCCCGTCAGGGCAGACGACATCCGACAGCTCGCCGGTGCCGGTGAACTCGCCCTCGTTCACCTTCACGTCCTTCAGCGTGACGTTGCCGGTATTCGTCAGCACGAAGGAGTAGTCGACCTTGTCACCCGCCACCAGCTTGTCTGGGTTCTCGCTCTGCCCCGACTTCACGACCGTCAGGCCGGGCTCGGGCGGCGCCGAGACCTTTGCCTCGGACGGGGGCGACTCCACGGGCTCGCCCCCGTCCGGCGGGGTGCCGGTGCCGGTGGCGGTGTTCTCCAGCGAACCCGCGTCGATGTCCTCCTGCGTGACCGTGTACGTGGCGGTGCAGGTCATGCTCTTGCCAGGGGCCAGCGGGCCGTCCGGGCACTGCGCCACCGGCGCCGTGCCGGTGCCGGAGAACGAGGTCTCCTTGACGGCCACGTCCTTCAGTTCCACGTTCCCGGTGTTGGTCAGCACGAACGAGTACGTGATCTTCTCGCCCGCGGCCTTCACGGTGTCGGGGTCGGCCGTCTTCTTCACCGACAGCCCCGGGACCAGAGGGGTGCCCTCGGTCGAGGACTCGTTGTTGTCCGGGGTCGGGTCCTCCTCGTTGGCGACGACCGTCCCGGTGTTGGTGACCGGTTCGGTCATCGAGGCCGGGCTGTCCGCGGTGATGGTGATGGTGTTCTCCGCCCCCGCGAGGGTGCGGCCGCCGACGCAGGTCACCGTGTTGCCGGCCACCGTGCACCCCGGCGTCGAGGTCTTGACGTTGGTCAGCGGTGCCGGGACGACATCCTTGACGGTGTAACCGCTGGAGTTGCCGGGCCCGTTGTTCTTCACCGTCAGGGTGTAGGTGATGGGGGTCCCCGGCTTGAACGTCTCGGGGCCCTTCTTCACGACCGCGAGGTCGGTGGGCAGACCGGGCGAGGCCGCGCCGTCGTTGTTGCCGCTCGCGGGGCCGGGCGCGGTCGAGACAAGGGTGAACGTCGGATTCGCCGAGGCCGGGTTGGCGATCTTGATCTGATAGACGGTGCCCGACGCGTTGTCGGAAACGCCGATGTTGCCGTTGCCGAACGTCCAGGCCGCACCGAATCCGTATCCGGCTTCGGCCGCCGGAACCGCCGCGCCGAGGACCGTGACCGTCTTGGTCGCGCCCAGGAGGTCGACACGGACCATCTTGCCGCTCACCTCGACGCCCCAGAAGTAGCCGTCCGCGTACGTGAGGTCGGCGGTGGGCGGCACCATGGGCAACTGGATCGTCGAGGTCACCTTGCCGGTGGCGGGATCCACCCGGTAGGCCACGTCGGTGGCGCTGGAACCGACGTAGAGAGCACCGTCCGGGCCGAAGGCCCCCCAGTTCGCACCGCCCGGCACGACGTCGGTGCCCACGCGGGTGACGACGCCCCCCTGGCCGATCCGGATGATCGAGCCGACCGGCATGGCGGTCGACCCGCTCGTGACCACCCCGTACAGATAGTTGTCCGCCGTGTTGTAGCTGATGGCGTTGTAGTTGAGACCGGCTGTGGCCGTCCCCTCGGGCTGGAACGTCACGCTCCCGGAGGCACCGGTGATCGCCTTGTAGAGGCGGGTGGGTATCTCCTGCCCGACGAATACCGTCGGGTCGGCCGGGTCGAACGCGTCACCGGGCGCCGCGTACGAGGCGGGGGCGGTGAGCAGCGGGGTCGCGGCGGCGCTGAACCCCGTCAGCATCGCCATGACCACGAGTCCGGTGAGCGAGCGGCGCTTCCTGTGCCGCCCCCGGCGGGCGGGCTTGACGGCCCGTGCGGGCTTGATGGCCATTCAGAACCCTCCCGGCTTCCGTCTCGGTCCGGGACGTCCGTCCCCGTGCGCACCCGCCGACGTACCGGGCCTCGCATCCCCGTACGCCCCGGGGCGGGACGACGGCCACCAGGACCGGCCTCCCCCGGGTCCGCTCGTCACGGCACGGAGCCGCCTCAGTGCATCCATTCCTGGCTACCCCTCTGTATGAGACATCCAGCCATTCATGCCGTCAGATCCCCGTAGAAACCGCACATATGACGGTATAGGCATCTAAACCTAAGAAAGGAGTAAAGCACCCAACCGGCCATTCCGCACTAGTTGTCTTTTTTTGGCTAAATGCGAAGCCTTGATCGCGCGCAGAGGCGGCCAGGGGCACACCACCGGCTGCGGACCGTCCGGGACCAGAGCGCCCCCATACCGAGGACCCGGGCGGAAGATCCCGGACCCCCTCCCGAAATCACCAGGCAGACACCCCGGCAGCACACGGGGAAACACCCCGGCAACACACGGGGGAGACATCCCGGCGACACCCGGGCGGCACCCGGAGAACACCCCCGAGGACCACGCTCCCGAACGACCGCACACAACTACGCCAATCCCCTCGGCAGTTCGAGCCAGGGTCTCCCCAAACCCGCATACCGGCGAGTAATGTTCGCGCTTCCGACAGCACTCCCCCCACCCCGCACTCCTGCCTTGCCGTCCAGCCAGGAACCGAGCCACGCAAGGAGCAGCACTCCGATGTCGCACGGAAACCCCCCGCCCCCGTCCCCCTACTCCTCCTGGCCCGGACGGTCGCAGCAGCCGCCCCGGGGGCACCAGCCCCCGCCCCCGCAGCAGGGCGACTACCTGCTGCCCTGGCAGCGCTCGCACCCCTTGCCGCCGCTGGCACCGTCGCCCGGAACCACCACGTCCGAGTCACCCTCCACCCGGACACCCGGCCACACGCCCGACCACCCGCCCACCCGTCACGGCGATCTGCGCCGGCTGCGCACCTCGTACCGTTCGCTCAGGCGCATCGCGGCGCTGACCGCACTCGGCTACTTCATCGTCTTCCTGCTGCTCTCCGGCTTCGCCAAGGACCGGATGCAACAACCCCTGTTCGGCGGCCTCAACCTCGGTCTGGTGCTCGCGCTCGGCCAACTGCCCGTCGCGCTGCTCGCCGTCGTCCGGTACGAACGGACCGCCCGGCGCACGGTCGACCCGCTCGCCGCCCGGCTCCGCAGAGGAGGAACGGACCGGTGAACGGATTCGACGACGCCGCCCGGTCGATGTCGCTGGTGGCCTTCATGGCCGTCGGCACCATCGCCCTGCTGCTCTGCGTGATGTCCGGCCCCGACCGCGACGACCTCGAAGAGTTCTACGCCGGCTCCCGCGGCCTGTCCCCGCGCCGCGCCGGCTTCGCGCTCGCTGGCGACTACCTGTCCGCCGCCACCGTCCTCGGCACCACCGGCATCATCGCCCTCACCGGCTACGACGGGATGATCCTCGCCCTGAGCATCACCCTCTCGCTCGTCCTGCTGATGTTCCTGCTGGCCGAACCGCTGCGCAACGTCGGCGGATTCACCATGGGCGACCTGTTCGTGCGCCGCGCACCCGGCCGCGCCGTCCGCATCACCGCCTGCGTCACCACCATCGCCGCGCTCATCCCGATGATGGTCGTGCAGCTCGCCAGCAGCGGCGACCTGCTCGCCTTCATCCTGGGGTTCGACAGCTCCCTGTTCCGCACCGGCGCCATCATCGGCCTCGGCGCCCTGATGATCGGCTACGCGGCGATCGGCGGCATGAAGGGCACCGCCCTGATCCAGATCGTGAAGACCGTGGTGCTGCTCGTCGCCTCGTTCACCATCGCCGTAATGATCATGAGCCGGTTCGGCTGGGACACCGGCGCCCTGCTCTCGGCGGCCCGGCAGGGCAGCGGCGCGGGAGCCGCGTTCCTCGGCTCCGGGCTCCAGTTCGACGGGAGCGGACTCGACATGGTCAGCTCCGAACTGACCGTCGTACTCGGCGCCGCCTGTCTGCCCCACGTCACCATGCGCCTGACGAGCGCCCCGTCCGCGCAGGCCGTACGCCGCACCATGTCCTGGGCCATCACCGTGGTGGCCGGGATCTGTCTGCTGCTCGTCGTGATCGGCTTCGGCACCGCCGCGTTCGTCGGCCACGAACGCATCACCGCCGCCGGGGCCTCCGGGAACAGCGCGATCCTCCAGGTCACCGGCGCGGTCGCGAGTGGCGGCCGGCTCGGGGCCCTGGTCGTCACGACGATGACGACGGCGATCTTCCTGACCCTGCTCGCCTCCGTCGCCGGAATGATCCTGGCCTGCGCCAACTCGCTGGCGCACGATCTCTTCGCCCACGGACTGCACGGGGTGCGCGACCCCGCCAGGAAGCCGCTGCCGGGTCTCTCCGAGATGCGTACGGCGCAGGCGTCCGCGACCGTCGTCGGGATCCTCGCCACCACCCTCGCCGTCGTGGCCCGGCACTGGAACGTGCAGGCCCTGGCCACGCTCTCGTTCTGCGTCGGCGCGTCCGCCCTGGCCCCGGCCCTCATCTACAGCATGTTCTGGCGGCGCTTCACCCGCACCGGGCTGCTGAGCACCCTGATCGTCGGCACCGCCACCGTGCTGGTGCTGATCCCCGGCACCAACCTGGTCTCGGGCTCACCCTCGTCGGTCTTCCCCGACCTCGACTTCAACTGGTACCCGTACACCACGACCGGGCTCGTCTCCGTCCCGGCCGGTTTCCTGGCCGGCTGGCTCGGCACGGTCCTCCCCCGCAACACGGCACCCGCGGCACGCCGGCTCTACCAGAGCGAGGAGCCCCGGATTCTGGCGGGCGCGGTACCGGCGGGCGCGCCCCCGGCCGCCACGGCACCGACGCCGCACGGCGAATGACGACGCCGACGGGGCCCGCCCACGATCAACCGCTAACCGGCGTCGGCCGGTTCGGCGACGCACTCCGCCCACACCGTCTTCCCGAAGGGAGCACGGGGAACGACCCCCCACCGGGCGGCCAGCACGTCGACCAGGACCAGACCGCGCCCCGACTCCTCGTCATCGGCCGGCCTGGACGGGCCGGCCGGCGGCAGGTCCGGGCACGCGTCGGACACCTCGACGCGGATACGCCGGGCGTCCGTCTCGTACGTCGCGTTCAGGAGAAAGTTCCGGCCACGGACCCGACCATGGCGCACGGCGTTGGCGGCGAGTTCGGCGACCACCAGGGCGACGGTGCAGGAGGTGTCCGACTCCGGTGGGAACCCCCACTGGTCGAGATACCTCACCAGCACCCGCCGGGCGAGCCGCGCACCGCGAGCGGTGGAAGGGAACTGCCGTGAGACGAACGTCCGTCGGCCTCCTCCGAACGCCTCCGGATCCCGCCCTTCCGCGGTCAAAGCCCCGCCCGGCTCCCGCTCCGACCCGTCGTCCGACACGGTCACTGCCCTGAGCATGGTGCGCCCATCCCATCCCGTCGTTCCTCACGCATCCCACAGAGTGCGGAATCCGCTACGTTCCGCAGTCAAGAATCGACCGGCATGCCTAGGGTCGGAAGGTGACGAAGCATTACCGTCCGGGCCGTAAGCAGAGGAAGTGACGCCATGGCCAAAGCGATCGATCCCCAGCAGTCGATGGCCGCTCTGTTCGGTTCACGCGTACGCAGACTCCGTACGGCGGCCGGGCTGACCCAGGCAGAGCTGGGGAGGATGGCACACGTCGTCAGCACCCGGATCACCCAGATCGAGCGGGCCTCCGGGGCCAGGCCGTCCGAGGAGCTGGCCCAGGCCCTGGACACCGCGCTCGTGGCGGACGACCTGCTGGTCGACCTGTGGCCCTACGTCTACCGGGAGGCGTTCCCCGACTGGGTGCAGGCGTTCATGACCCTCTCGGCTCGGGCCCGGGTCATCAGGGAGTACGCCGCGCATGTCGTGCCGGGCCTGCTCCAGACGGAGCCCTACGCACGGGCACTCCTGAGCGTCGGACGCACGCTCAAGAGCCAAGAGCAGTTGGAGGAGAGGCTGTCGGCGCGCATGGTCCGCCAGGACCGCCTGCGCGGTACCGATCGTCCCGAACTGTGGGTGATCCTCGACGAAGCCGTGCTGCGACGCCCGGTGGGCGGCCCGGACGTCATGCGGGACCAACTGGCCCACCTGCTGGCCGCGGCCGAGGAACCCCACATCACCGTGCAGGTGCTGCCGTTCGCCCACGGCGAGCACGACGCCCTGGGCGGCTCCCTGACCGTTCTGGACCTCCCCGACGGCACGGAAGTCAGCTATACGGAAGGGGCGCACTACGGCCAGTTGATCGAGGAACCGGAGGAGGTCAGGCGCTTCGCGGTGACCTACGATCACCTCCGGGCAGCGGCCCTGCCCCCTCACATGTCGCTCGACACGATCCGATCCGCGATGGAGGACGACCACCATGACGCGACCGCCCCTTCCCGATCCGACCGCCGTCGCCTGGCGCAAAAGCAGCTACAGCAATCAGGAGGGAGGCAACTGCGTCGAGGTGGCGGACGGATTCCCCGGAATCGTCCCCGTCCGTGACAGCAAGACCGCCGACGGCCCGGCACTGACCTTCCCCGCGCACTCCTGGACCTCGTTCATAACCGAGCTCAAGAAGGACCACCGCTTCCGCCCCGGACGGTAGCCGACGCTCCGGAACCTCCGTGGCATGCACCGATCCGCCCATCATCGGAACGGGGGCCGGCCTTCCGCATCAGATGTCTGTCGGGTGACCTCGGACCGGGCGGCCACGCCCGGCACACATGCTTCCGACCTCAGGTCACTCGACAGTTCAGCACTCCGACTTCGCGCCGGACCCCGTCCCCGTCTCCGCGTCCGACTCGGGCTCAGCCTCCGGCGTTTCCTCCGTCGGGTCCGGGACCACCCGACCGGTGAGCGCCGCCAGCGTGTTGCGCACGTACGTCATGTGCGCGTGCAGCTCCTCGCGGGCCTCCTCGTGCTCCCGCAGAATCCGTTCCGTCTCCCGGATCACCCGATCCTCGCGGAGCCTGCCCTCCGCGATCAGTTCGGCCGCTCGCGCCTCGGCGTTCTCGTCGGTGTGCCGCGCCTCCTCCTCCGCACGGGCCAGTTCGCGCCGCGCCTCGGCCAGCCCGGCCTCCGCCCGCTCGGTCAGCTCGTCATGGCGTGCCACCTGCGCCGCCTCGGCCTCGGCCACTTCTTCCTCGGCCGTCTTCCACCGATCGGCGTGCTCCTGCTCCTGGTGCACGAGGACGCTCTCGGTGCGACGGCGCGTCTCCTCCATCATGAACCGCGCCTGTTCCCGCGTCTCCTCGGCGTCCGTACGGGCCTCCGCGACGAGCCCCTCGGCCTCCGTGCGGGCCGTGGCCAGCGCCTCCTCGGCGTACTCAACGGCCGCCGCACGCATCGCCTCGGCATCCGCCCGCGCCGACCCGCGCACCGCCCGGCCCGCCTCGTCCGCCGCGTCCCGCAGCGCCTGCGCCTCCTCCTGCGCGGCGCTCCGCATGGAACCGGCCTCGTCCTCCGCGAGCGCCAGGATCCGCTGGGCGCGCTCGCCGAGCGAGGCGTAGTCCTGCGGGGCCAGCCCGGCGACCACCTCGCGCAGCCGGACCGCCTCGGCCGACAGGTCCTCAACCTGCGCCGTCAGCCGGGCCACCCGCTCGCGCGCCTCGTCCCGCTCGCCCACCAGCCCGGCCAGAGCCCGGTCCACCTGCTCCGGACGGTAGCCGCGCCCCCGCACGCCTACGAAGCCAAGTCCGGACCCCGGTGCAGAACTCATCCCTAAGCCTCTTTCCGACTCGCCGAACAGCAGCAACAGGTCAAGGATGCGGCAATTCGGCGCAGAAGTCGGAATCGATCAACGGCCTTTCGGAGGGAAGCGACGGGTTTCACAGCGCGGCACGGCACGGCACGGCACGGCACGGCACGGCACGGCACGGCACGGCACGGCACGGCACGGCACGGCACGGCACGGCACGGCACGGCACGGCACGGCGCCCGGCCCCTTCCGGGAGCCGGGCGCCGAACCCGCGACCCGCCCGCATCCATACGACCGGGCCGTCCGCATCCGTCAGAGCAGCCCGTCCCACATCTGTTCGAGCAGTACGGACCACCAGCTCTCCGGCGACGCCAGCGCCGCCGCGTCCAGCGCAACCAACTGGGCCTGGAAGTCGACCGTCCAACGGCCCGCCTGCTCCGGATTGAGTCCGAAGCGCAGCCGCCACATCCGGCCGAGCAACGCCATCGAACGCTGGAACTCCGGCAGCCCGGTGTTCACGAACTGCGGCGCCACCGACTGCCCGCCCGGACCCGCCTCGACCGGTACGGCCACGACGTTCGCGGTGCCGTACTGGACACAGATCGCCCGGCCGAAGTCGGTCCCCATCACGAGGTACGCCCCCGCGTCCGGCGCCGCCTGGACCTGCCGCTGCGCAGCCAGCTCGGCCAGCGTCGGCACCACCGGCTGCCCGGGCTGCGCCCAGAAGAACGGCCCGAAGTCGGCGGGCAGCCCCGCCCACACCAGCGCCCGCGCCACGGTCTCGGGCACACCCTGCCGGGACACCGCGCGCTGATCGAAGCGCAGGATGCCCTGCGGGCCGAAAGACTGCACCATCTCCTGCGCGACGGCCTCCGGAGGCACCGGCGGCGCGGGCGGCATCTGCGGGAGCGGCGCCCGCACCGGCGCGGGGCGCGCGGGACCGTCCGCCACCTGGTGCAGCTCGCCCTGATGCGTCAGCAGATGCCGCATGCCCTGCTGCCGGCTGGCGTGATCGGTGCCGTACGGGGCGACGCTGGTGATCCGCACCTGCGGCCAGGTCTCACGGATCATCCGCGCGCAGTAGCCACCGGGCAGCTCGCACGACTCCAGCTCGGTGTGCAGCTCGATGACCTGCTGCGGCGGCACGTTCATCGCCCGCAGCTCGTGCAGCATCTGCCACTCCGGGTGCGGAGTGCCGGGCGCCGAGCGGCGGATCAGCTGCTGCTCACTGCCATCGTGCGCGCGGTAGCGCAGCACGGCCTGGTAGCCGGGGCCGACGGTCGGCTGCCCGGGCTGCTGCGGATAGCCGTACGCGGCGGCGGGCGGCGGGGTGTGCCCGGGCGGCGGTACGGGACCGGGCCCCTGCGGCGCACCGGGAGGGCGGGGCGGACCAGGGGGCTGTGGCAGGCCGGGGCCGCCCATGCTCGGGTCGGCGAGCATCGTCGCCGCGTGATGCACCCCACCACCCGGCGGAGGCGTCGAACCAGGAGGCGCGGGCGGCACCGAACCACCAGGAACCCCAGGCGCACCCGGAGGACCGGGCGGACTCGGCGGCTGCGGCGCGCCGGAAGCACCGGGAGCCCCGGGAGCCCTGGGAACCCCGGGAGGACCGGGAGGACCGGGAGGACCGGGGGGACCAGGAGGACCGGGCGGACCGGGAGGCTGCGGCAGGCCGGGGCCGCCCATGCTCGGGTCGGCGAGCATCGTCGCCGCGTGATGCACCCCACCACCCGGCGGAGGCGTCGAACCAGGAGGCGCGGGCGGCACCGAACCACCAGGAACCCCAGGCGCACCCGGAGAACCCGGAGGACCGGGCGGACTCGGCGGACCGGGCGGACCCTGCTCGGGAACGAGTTGCGTCGGCAGGTACCCACCGGCCGGGGAACCGGGCGCGCCCGGACCCGAGGGCGGCGGCACCGGCGCGCCGGGCACACCGGGCGGCGGCGGGGTCGAAGGGCCGCCCCCGCGCGTACCGCGCGGCGGCACGACGGCCTTGTTGGTGGTCGCGTCCGCGATGTCACCGGCCCCGGGCGCACCAGGCACGGGAGTACCGGGCACGGGCGTGCCTGACCCAGGGGCGCCGGGCACGGGCGTACCCGGCACAGGGGTACCGGGCACAGGGGCGCCGGCCACGGGAGTACCGGCCCCCGGCGTACCCGGCACAGGGGTGCCGGGCGCGGGGGTCCCCGGCGCGTGCGGTGCCTGCACCCCCGGCGCGGAACCGGCGGCGCGCGGCGAGTCCAGCCCCGGGACGATCGCCGTCGGCGGCAGCTGACTGCCACCGGACATCAGGGCGGTCGGCGCGTCGGCGGGCACGACCGGCGGCGGGGTGCCCTCGTCGTCGGCGCCCGAGAGCGGCGGCGCGAACACCGTGGCGGGAAGCGGGACCGAGCCGTCGTCCGAACCCGCGTTGGTGTCGGTCCCGTCCCACGGCGTAGAACCGGCGGGCACGCTCGGCGGCGACGCCGGAACACCGTCGTTCGCGGTGGGCTCGTACTCGACCCGGCCCCCGCCCGTACCTCCGGCCACAGCTCCGGACACGCCACCGGCCGCAGCTCCGGGCGCACCCCCGCCCGTACCTCCGGCCGACGAAGGCGCGCCCGAGACCTCCGGGCCCTCGCCCCGGCCGCCTCGGTCGTCCCGGCCGCCCTGCTCGTTCCGCTCCCCACCGTCGTTCCGGTCGTTCCGGTGATCGGGAATGCCCAGCTTGTCCGCCGCCTCCTGGAGCCACTCCGGCGGGCTCAACAGGAAGGACGTCTGATTCAGATCGACCCGCTGCGGCGGCTCCGGAGCGGCCGGCGCAGCGGCGACCGCCCCGTACTCCTCCTCGTACCGCCGGATGATCTCGCCCACCGGCAGCCCCGGCCACAACGTGGCCTCACCACTGTCCCTCGCGATCACCAGCCGCTGCCTGCCGCCGTCCGAGACCGGACCCTCGGCGCGGTCCTCGCCCCACACGACGAACCCCAGCTCGAACTCCCGCACCCGCACCTCCCGGTGCTGATATGCGGGCACATCGCCGTTGATCCACTCGTCGGCGCGCTCCTGCGCCTGCGCGAACGTCACCATCGCGCTCATCCCTCCACCGGGACGGCCCGCGCGAAGCCACCGTCCACCATCAGGTTCGCCACGGTCTCCAGCTCCGGCGGATTGCCCGCCAGACGCTCCAGGAACGCATCGAAGTCGTCACCGCACGGCAGCAGCAGCCGGCCCACCCGCTCCTGCACGTTCCAGCCGTCCCGGTCCCGCGCGTCGTCGTACGCGCAGAACCACACCGAACCGATACCGGAACCCTTCACCTTCACCGCGAGCAGACCGCCCTGAACGAAGGCGACCCCCAGGAAATCCTTGGTCAGATGGTCCCGCAGGCACTTGTTCACATACACCAGATCGTTCACGGCGGCCTCCTCGCGCACCGTGAAGAACGGCTGATCGACCAGGAGCCCCAGCTGCGCGTCGAGCGCGGCGCCGACCGGCGCCGAACCACCCGCCGCCTTGAGGAACGAACGGTACGCCCCCGGCAGCCGGTAACCCAGGTCCTCCTCGACCCCCTGCACCTGCTGCTCGGTCACCGCCACGGCGCCCTTCGGCAGACCGAAGTGCGCGGGCCGGGTCTCCTGCAACGGCCGGGTGCCCCGCTTGTCCTGGTCGACCTCCGTCGCCGCGAGCCCCGCGTGATGCCTCAGCAGCGCCTTGACCTCGACCGGGATCAGCTCCATGCGCCGACCGCCGGGAACGTGGTGCCACGTCCAGCCGTGCGGCGTCGCGACCGCCGGAATCGTGTCCCACAGCTCATGACCGCTCGCCGCCAGCGCCGCGTTGGCCGAGACGTAGTCCGTCAACCGCAGCTCGTCCACGCCGAACCCCTGCGGGGGCTCGGCGATCTCCGCGGCGGCACGCGCGTACGGCGAGAAGTCCGGACTCCCGTCCGCGCCTATCCGCACACCCGCGGGATGCCGCGCCGCACGGACCGGATCCGGGAAGTGCACGAGCTGCCCGGCATAGGCCGCGTTCGGCGGCGCGGCCTGCTGCCCGGGCCGACCTGTCGTCATGGCGTTGCCCCCTGCTGCGTCTGGCTGGTGAGGACCGGCCTGCCCGAGGGGGACGGTCCGCGCACAGCCTATGCGGTGCCGCAAGCCCCGGAACCGCCCCTACTCCCCTCCTTTTCCCCCGCCCTCCCGACCGCCCTCCCCACCGTCACGAACCGTCACGACCCACGACGGACGAGCGACGACTCCCCACCCTCCGGGAGCCGCCGCACCACCCCCCAGGGCGACACAAACCGCCGTAACCCCGCCCCAGCTTCCCCACCAGCCCGGACATTTGGCAGGCTGTCACCGCAACTCGGGGGCGTGCACATCACGCGGCCACCGCCGCGGGCACGGGAGGGAACAGCACCATGCACACCGCACGAACAGTCACACCCACCGGCACACCCGGGGATCCACGCCTCAGCTGGAGCAGCACCCGCACCGCTCACGCACCCCGGCTGCACCAGCGCCGCGACGGCATACTCCCCGCGGTGGCCGCTGCCCTGTCCGTACGCGGCGAGACACTCACCTGCACCGCGGGCAAGGGCGACCAGCCCCCCGTGCTCCACCCCCTCGTGCAGGACTTCCTCGACACCCTCACCAGCGGCCAGCGCGAACGGTTCACCGGCCGCTGCCCCGAGGCCATGCTGCTGTCCCGGCACCTCGCCGCGGCCGAAACCGCCCGCTCCAAGCGCGCCCGGCGCAAGCCCCTGACCAACGGCGAGGCCCGCCGCGCCCTCAAGCACTCCCGCCTCACCGCACGGCACATCCGCGAGGACGGCGACCCCCTGCACGGCAGCTACGCCCCGCCGTGCCGCTCCTGCACGGCGATGCTCGCCCACTTCGGGGTACGTCCCGTCGACCTCGCGGCGGACGGGGCGGCGACCACCGCCGAGAAGGGCTGACCACGCGCCGATGCATGACCGAACCGACCTGCCCGGACAGACGGCCCCCGCGCACCCCGACCGCCACGCCCCGGCCCGCTTCCCCGCCCCCGTCGACACCGCGCTGCGCTCCGCGGGCTGGCAGCCCGGCCGCTGGGACATCCGCCGGGCCGAGGAGTGGGCCGACGCCCTGCGCGCCCACCGCTCCCCCGCCGGCCACCAGCACTTTGTCTTCCCGGCGGCCGTGGAGGCATGGGCGGAGTTCGGCGGCCTGCACATCAAGGCCACCGCACCCGGCCGCCAGATCGCACCCGCGCCGGTACGCATCGACCCGATGAGCGGCCTGCACCTCGCCCGCACCCTCGGCGACCTCGGCCGGGCCCTGGAGACCGAGATCAGTCCGCTGGGCGAGGAGGGCGACGGACAGGCGATCCTCGCGATCGACACCGAGGGC
Organism: Streptomyces sp. NPDC001750; assembly: GCF_042892615.1. Taxonomy (NCBI): domain Bacteria; kingdom Bacillati; phylum Actinomycetota; class Actinomycetes; order Kitasatosporales; family Streptomycetaceae; genus Streptomyces; species Streptomyces sp. NPDC001750. The sequence continues at coordinate 153,357 of NZ_JBIAUE010000009.1, forward strand.
CGCGTCTACAGCATCGACCACACCGGCGACTGGTACCTCGGCCCGGACATCGACCAGGCCCTGACCAGCCTCGTCACGGGCATCCAGCCGGAACGCCTCACCGCGGGCTGACCCCCGGTCCGGCCCCGGCGAGAGCAACAACAGCAACAGCGACCGACCGTCCGACGACGGCCCGGGAGGACCGGCACGGCCCGATGGGACCGGCACGGCCCGGGAGGACCGGCACGCCCGTATCGGACGGCCGCGGACCCGCACGCACCCCGGTCCCGACCTAGTGCCGTGACCGGCAAGGTTCACCGGCTCGCGGCGTCCGGCACGGCACCTCGCCGCGTTGTCGCATCACCCGAGTACGTCCAGCACACGGGTGATACTCCGCCTTGCGATGCACCGCACCGGACGCCGCGAGCTTCCCGGCAAACCTTTCCGGCCACAGCACTAGACGCGCCCCCGCGATCAGGCGGACGCGGCCCCCGGATCCGGCAGCACCGCCGACACCCGGAAACCCCCCGCGTCCGTCGGCCCCGAGACGAACACACCCCCGAGCCCCAGCACGCGCTCCCGCATGCCGACAAGCCCGTTGCCCCCGCTCGGCAGCCCGGCATCCGCCGTCGCGGCGTCCGACGGACCGTTCTCCACCTGCATCGCGACCTCCGAGCCGCGGTGCGCCAGCCGTACCCACGTCCTCGCGCCCGCCGCGTGCTTGTGCACGTTCGTCAGCGCCTCCTGCACCACCCGGTACGCGGTCTGCTCGACCTCCGGCGGGTACGGGCGGGCCTCGCCGTCCACCGACAGCTCCACCGTCATACCGGCCGCCCGGGACTCCCCGACCAGCTTCTCCACCTCGGCCAGCCGGGGGCCGTCCTCCACCGCCGCCGCCTCGGCCGCAGCGGCCGCCGCCCGGCCGACCGAGGCCAGCGGCACCTGCGCCCGCGCGGGCCCGGGTACCACCGACTCCCCCGCCCGCAACACCCCGAGCATCTCCCGCAGCTCCGTCAGCGCCTGCCGCCCCATGTCACCGACCAGCGCCGCGTTCCGCACCGCCTTCGCCGGGTCCTTCAGCGCCACGGCCTGGAGCGCGGCGGCGTGCACCACCATCAGGCTCACCCGGTGGGCCACCACGTCGTGCATCTCACGGGCGATCCGGTGGCGCTCCTCCGTCCGCGCCCACTCGGCCCGCTCCTCGGCCCGGTCGGCGAGCAGCGAGAGCTCCTGCTCCAGCGAGTCCGCCCGCTCCCGCAGGCTCTCCATCAGCCGCCGCCGGGCCCCTATGTACAGGCCGAGCAGCACGGGCGGAGCGGTGAGCCCCAACGACATGAAGAGGGAGATCAGCGGGATGTACCCGTCGCCCGGCCCGAAGTCGGCCTGATCGGCGACGCTCTGCCGCATCCGTACGTACGTGACGATGAACGACCCCGCGAAGGACATCCCCGCCAGCACGACCGTGATCCTGCGCGGCACCTCGGAGGCGGCCAGCGTGTAGAGGCCGACCAGCCCCATCAGGAAGCCCATGTCGGCGGGGGCCGTCGCGATCGCCACCAGCACCACGGCGATCGGCCAACGCCGCCGCACCACCAGCACGGCCCCCGCGACCAGCCCGAACACCACGCCGACCGGCACCGGCAGCGCGGCGTCGCGGGCGAAGTCCACCCCTTCCCAGCCGCACTCCAGCGCCGACAGAAGCGCGAGCCCCACGTCCAGTGCGACACTCCGCCGCCGTCCCCACCACGCATAGCCGCGAGCAGTCGCACCCACGGCTTCCCGGTGTTCCCCCGTTGCGGTCATGCCGACCAGCCTACGGGCGCACGCACCTCATTTACGGGCGACCTGGACAGCACGCGCGTCCCTCGAACGAAGACGGAACAGCCACTTATCGCCTGAAATAGCGAATCGAGCAGGCTTTCGCACCGGACGTCCGCATTCCGGACGACGCTCGGCGCATGACGGAAATCACGAGCAAGTACGCCGACTTCGAGGGCCTGCGTGCCCAGGCCGTCGCCCTCCGCCGCCAGGGTCTGAGCCGCCGCCAGATCCGCGACCGACTCTTCGTGGACAACAACGACATCCTGAACCGGCTCCTGGAGGGCGAACCCGCCCCGGAGTGGACCAAGCGCCCCAACGCCAAGGACGACCTGCGTGAGAAGGCTCGGGAACTGCGGCTACGAGGGATGACTTACGACCAGATCCAGGTGGAGCTGGGGTGCTCGAAGAGTTCGATCTCCCTGTGGGTGCGGGACCTGCCGAAGCCGGAGCGGAAGCGGACGCGGGAGGAGGCGTCGGCCATCGCCAAGCGCGGCTGGGAAGCGACCCTCAAGCGGCGCGAGGCAGAGCGACAACGAACCAAACAGGTGGCGACGGAGGAAATCGGGACGCTGAGCCCACGCGAACTCTTCCTGCTCGGCGTGGGGCTCTACTGGGCGGAGGGCTCCAAGGCCAAGCCGCACCGCCCACAGGAGCGAGTCACCTTCATCAACAGCGACCCCCACATGATCGAGATGTTCCTCGCCTGGCTTCGCCTGTTGGGCGTGCGGCCGGATCACCTCCGGTTCCACGTGCACATCCACGAGACGGCCGACGTCCCGGCGGCGGAGCAGTTCTGGCAGACCCTGACGGGCGCCGACGCCTCGGCATTCGGCAAAACGTCCCTCAAGAAGCACTCCCCCAGGACCAACCGGAAGAACACGGGTCCGACCTATCGGGGCTGTCTGGTCGTACGAGTCCTGAAAAGCGCCGACCTGTACCGTCGCATCGAGGGCTGGTGGTACGGCATAGTAGGAGCTGCCTCTACGCCCGATCATGAAATTCGGGCATAGCAGACGAACCATCCCGGGTCGTCTAATGGTAGGACAAATGGTTTTGGTCCATTGAATGAGGGTTCGATTCCTTCCCCGGGAGCCACAACACGGGCCCCGACCACCAAGGTCGGGGCCCGTACGCATGTCCGCACGCGCATCCCCCGCCCGTCCACCCACCGAGCCCCCACAGGCCCCCCGGTATCCTTCGGATGTCCACCACCCGAAGCCGAAGGGCATTTCCGTGAGCTCCGAACGCCCGGCAGCCGTCGTCGTCCTCGCAGCGGGTGAGGGCACCCGCATGAAGTCGAAGACACCCAAGGTCCTGCACGAGATCGCCGGGCGTTCGCTCGTCGGACACGTCGTCGCCGCCGCCCGCGAACTGGACCCGGCCCACCTCGTCGTGGTCGTCGGCCACGAGAGCGAGCGGGTCACCGCACACCTCACCGCCGTCGACGACCGACTGCGCACCGCCCACCAGGCCGAGCAGCGGGGCACCGGCAACGCCGTGCGCGTCGGGCTCGACGAGCTCGGCGGAGCCGTCGAGGGCACCGTGATCGTCGTCTGCGGCGACACGCCGCTGCTGTCCGGCGAGACGCTCGCCGCGCTCTCGGCCACGCACACGGCCGACGCCAACGCCGTCACCGTGCTGACCGCCGAGGTCCCCGACTCCACCGGTTACGGGCGCATCGTCCGCGACCCGGCCACCGGCGCGGTCACCGAGATCGTCGAGCACAAGGACGCGAGCGAGGCCCAGCGGGCGATCCGGGAGATCAACTCCGGGGTCTTCGCGTTCGACGGCCGGCTGCTCGCGGACGCGCTCGGCAAGGTCCGCACGGACAACAGCCAGGGCGAGGAGTACCTCACCGACGTGCTGTCCATCCTGCGCGAGGCCGGTCACCGGGTCGGCGCCTGCGTCGCCGACGACCACCGCGAGATCCTCGGCATCAACAACCGGGTGCAGCTGGCCGAGGCCCGGCGGCTGCTGAACCAGCGGCTGCTGGAGCGGGCGATGACGGCCGGCGTGACCGTCGTCGACCCCGCGTCCACGCTGATCGACGTCACCGTCACGTACGAGCGGGACGTGATCGTGCACCCGGGCACCCAGCTGCTCGGCACCACGCACCTCGCCGAGGACGCCGAGGTCGGACCGAACTCCCGGCTCAAGGACACCCGCGTGGGCGCGGGCGCGCGCGTGGACAACACGGTCTCCGACGGGGCCGAGGTCGGCGAGGGCGCGACCGTGGGCCCGTACGCCTACCTGCGGCCGGGCACCAGGCTCGGGACGCGGTCCAAGGCCGGCACGTACGTGGAGATGAAGAACGCGACGATCGGCGAGGGCACCAAGGTCCCGCACCTGAGCTATGTCGGTGACGCGACGATCGGCGACCACACCAACATCGGTGCCGCGAGCGTGTTCGTGAACTACGACGGTGTGGCCAAGCACCACACCACGATCGGCTCCCACTGCCGTACCGGTTCGGACAATATGTTTGTGGCTCCCGTCACGGTGGGGGACGGCGTTTACACCGCCGCCGGCTCGGTCATCACCAAGGACGTACCGCCCGGTTCGCTGGCCGTCGCCCGTGGCCAGCAAAGGAATATCGAGGGTTGGGTGGCCCGCAAGCGTCCGGGGAGCGCCGCCGCGCAGGCGGCGCAGTCGGCCGCCGCGGAGCACGACAGCGAAAGCTGACCGGAAACAGGCACGCCGTGCACGGCGTACCGTGATAGGTGCTCACCCCATTTCGGCTGGCTCGTCGCACATTGGGACACGTGCGCGGTGCCAGGAACATGTCTGAGGAGACTGTGCTGTGACCGGGATCAAGACGACCGGCGAGAAGAAACTGATGCTCTTCTCCGGCCGCGCCCACCCCGAGCTGGCCGAGGAGGTCGCGCACCAACTGGGTGTCGGTCTCGTGCCGACGAAGGCGTTCGATTTCGCCAACGGCGAGATCTACGTCCGCTTCCAGGAGTCCGCGCGCGGCGCCGACTGCTTCCTGATCCAGAGCCACACCGCTCCGATCAACAAGTGGATCATGGAGCAGCTGATCATGCTGGACGCGCTGAAGCGCGCGTCGGCCCGGTCCATCACGGTGATCGTGCCGTTCTACGGTTACGCCCGGCAGGACAAGAAGCACCGCGGTCGTGAGCCGATCTCGGCGCGTCTGGTGGCCGATCTGATGAAGGCGGCGGGTGCGGACCGGATCCTCACGGTGGATCTGCACACGGACCAGATCCAGGGCTTCTTCGACGGCCCGGTGGACCACCTGTTCGCGCTGCCGATCCTGGCGGACTACGTCGGGGCGAAGGTGGACCGTACGAAGCTGACGGTGGTCTCGCCGGACGCGGGCCGGGTGCGGGTCGCGGACCGCTGGTGCGACCGGCTGGACGCGCCGCTCGCCATCGTGCACAAGCGCCGTGACAAGGACGTCGCCAACCAGGTGACGGTCCACGAGGTGGTCGGCAACGTCAAGGGCCGGGTCTGTGTCCTGGTGGACGACATGATCGACACCGGTGGCACGATCTGTGCCGCCGCCGACGCGCTCTTCGCGCACGGTGCCGAGGACGTGATAGTGACCGCGACGCACGGTGTGCTGTCGGGTCCGGCCGCAGACCGGCTGAAGAACTCGAAGGTCAGCGAGTTCGTCTTCACGGACACGCTGCCGACGCCGGGCGAGTTGGAGCTGGACAAGATCACGGTGCTGTCGATCGCGCCGACGATCGCGCGCGCGGTGCGCGAGGTGTTCGAGGACGGTTCGGTCACCAGCCTCTTCGAGGAGCAGTAACCACCGGGCGACATACGGTCCGGAAGATCCACTTTGGGGTGCGGCCTCCGCGCCGGGTAGACTCAGCGAGTTGCTCGGCGAGGGAGGCCGTACTCATGTGTACGGCGGTCCGTTATCGACGCGCTCTTCGTAGCAGGCCTGTCGTGGGCCGGGTGACCGTACGTTTTCCGTCACCTCACGAGGAGTGCAGTCATGGCTGAGGTCAAGCTCGCCGCCCAGGTCCGTTCCGAGTTCGGCAAGGGTGCCGCCCGTCGCGCCCGTCGCGAGGGTCTGGTTCCCGGTGTCGTCTACGGCCACGGTGCCGAGCCGGTCCACGTCGCGCTGCCGGGCCACGCCCTGATGATGGCGCTCAAGACGGCCAACGTCCTGATCGGTCTGGACATCGAGGGCAAGAGCACCCTGGTCATCCCGAAGGCCGTGCAGCGCGACCCGCTGAAGGGCTTCCTGGAGCACGTCGACCTGCTGACGGTCAAGCGCGGCGAGAAGGTCGACGTTGAGGTCGCGGTGCACGTCGAGGGCGACCTGGCTCCGGGCAGCAACCTGCTGGAGTACGTGATGAACACCCTGCGCATCCAGGCCGAGGCCACCCACATCCCCGAGTCCGTCACGGTCTCGGTCGCGGGCCTGGACGCCGGTGCGTCGGTGCTCGCCAAGGACATCCCGCTGCCCGAGGGCTCCGCGCTGGTGGACGACCCGGAGGCCATCGTGCTCCAGGTCCTCGCCGCCAAGGCCGAGGAGCCGGCCGCCGAGGGTGCCGAGGCAGAGGGCGCCGGGGCCTGACAGGCTCTGAGCCTCGTCCGCGAGCTTCGCCGACCTTCACTGACGGGGCGGCGGTTCCCGTGTCCGGGACCCGCCGCCCCGTTTCCCTGTTGAGATCCTGTCGATCGGGCCGTCCGGGTCTTCCGGGGTCCGGGACCGTCCCGTATGCGAGGAGACCGAGCGCAGATGTCCGACGCCACCGCCCCCTGGCTCATCGTGGGCCTGGGCAATCCCGGTCCCGAATACGCGGCGAACCGGCACAACGTGGGTTTCATGGTCGTCGACCTGCTCGCCGAGCGGATCGGCGGGAAGTTCAAGCGGGCGCAGAAGGCGCAGGCCCAGGTGGTCGAGGGCCGTATGGGTCCGCCGGGGCCGTCGAGCCGACGGGTGGTGCTGGCGAAGCCGATGTCGTACATGAATCTGTCCGGTGGCCCGGTCACGGCGCTGTGCGACTTCTACAAGGTGCCGGTGGACCGCGTCGTGGCGGTTCACGACGAGCTGGACATCGACTACGGGACGCTGCGGCTGAAGCTGGGCGGCGGCGACAACGGGCACAACGGGCTGAAGTCGATGACGAAGTCGCTGGGCGCGGGTTATCACCGGGTGCGGTTCGGGATCGGACGGCCGCCGGGGCGGATGCAGGTCGCGGACTTCGTGCTGAAGGATTTCTCGTCGGCGGAGCGCAAGGAGCTGGCGTATTTCGTGGACCGGGCGGCGGACGCGGTGGAGTGTCTGCTGGCGGAGGGGCTGGAGCGGGCGCAGAGCGCGTACAACTCCTGACGGTCCCGGCCCGCCGCGCCCGACGTCCGCATCCGGCGCACGCGCGCCCGACGCCTTGTCTCACGTCCGGACCTGATGTGCGCATCTCGAACGACGGCCGCGGCGGTGCGCAACTGCTGACATTCCTGACGGTAAGCCGTGTTTTTCGGGTGCGAGTTGACCGGGCGTGCCGCTCTGTCCAAGGATCGCTGCCCATGAAGCGGAGCTCCTCCCACCGCGCCGTGGTCCATGCCCGTACCGCCGCCATGGGCTGTGTCGTTCTGTTGCTGCTCGTCGCGGGGGTGCGGTCCTCGTGGGATTCGGCGCACCACATCGTTCTGGGCAAGGGCCGTGAGCACGGGACGATGACGGTGACGGGCTGTGGTGCGGATGTGTGCACGGGGCCGTTCACGCCGTCGGGGCAGGCGGTCGCGCGGTCCCGGGTGACGGTCGAGAAATCGGTCGGGGCGCGGCGTGGTGATCGTTTCCCGGTGGTGGTGCGGCCGGGTACGGATGATGTGGTGCGTGCGGGGGTGGCGGGTTTTCTGCACGCGTGGGTGCCGTTGGGGGGTGCGCTGGTGCTGGCCGCGTTGGTGATCGGGGGCGGTATGCGGCTGTCCCGGATCGCGTGGGGTACGGGGATCGCGGGGGCGGTTCTGCTGGTGGCGGTGTTCTTCGCGTTGTAGTTCCATGCCGCGATGTCGACGGCGTGGCGCGCGGTCGCGTCGCCCTGGCGGAACCGCCCCCGTGGGCCGGGGTGCGGGGTGTGGGTCAGCCGGTGTTGCGCAGGCCGGCGGCGACTCCGTTGACGGTGAGGAGCAGTGCGCGGGCGAGCAGCGGGTCGGGGTCCTCGCCGCGTGCGGCCGCTTCGCGCTGGCGGGCCAGGAGGGAGACCTGGAGGTAGGAGATGGGGTCGAGGTAGGCGTCGCGGATGGCGAAGGTCTGCTGGAGGACCGGGCTGGTGCCGAGGAGTTCGGTGGCGCCGGTGACCCTGAGGACTTCCTGGACGGTGAGGGCGTGTTCGGCCTCGATGGCGGTGAAGACGTGCTTGAGCTCGTCGGGGACGAGGGTGTCGACGTAGTGGCGGGCGATGCGCAGGTCGGTCTTGGCGAGGGTCATCTCGACGTTGGAGATGAAGTTGCGGAAGAAGTGCCAGTTCTCGTGCATCTCGTCGAGGACGGTGTCGAGTCCGGCTTCGCGCAGGGCCTTGAGGCCGGAGCCGACGCCGTACCAGCCGGGGACGATCTGGCGGGACTGGGTCCAGCCGAAGACCCAGGGGATGGCGCGGAGTCCATCGAGTCCGGCGCCCGAGTCGGGGCGTCGGGAGGGGCGTGAGCCGAGGTGGAGTTCGGCGAGCTGGTCGACCGGGGTGGAGGCGAAGAAGTAGGCGGGGAGGTCGGGATCTTCGACGAGCCTGCGGTAGGCGTCGTGGGCGGCGTCGGAGACGGTGTCCATGGCCGCGTCCCAGCGGGCGAGGGCTTCGTCGGACTGGCGGGGCGCGGTGTGCAGGGCGGATGCCTGCAGGGTGGCGGCGACGGTCAGTTCGAGGTTCTCGCGGGCGAGGGCCGGGATGAGGTACTTGTCGGAGATGACCTCGCCCTGTTCGGTGACCTTGATCTCGCCTTCGAGGGTGCCCCAGGGCTGGGCGAGGATCGCGTCGTGGGAGGGGCCGCCGCCGCGGCCGACGGTGCCGCCGCGGCCGTGGAAGAGGCGCAGGCGTACGCCGTAGCGGTGGGCGACGTCGCGCAGTCGGCGCTGGGCGCGGTGGATCTCCCACTGGGAGGTGGTGATGCCGCCGAACTTGGAGGAGTCGGAGTAGCCGAGCATGACCTCCTGGACGTCGCCGCGGAGCGAGACGAGGCGTCGGTAGGAGGGGTCGGCGAGCATGTCGTCGAGGATGACGTCGGCGGCGCGGAGTTCGTCGGTGGTCTCCAGGAGGGGGACGATGCCGATCCTGGCCCAGCCGGCGTGGAGGTCGACGAGGCCGGCCTCGCGGGCGAGGACGGCGGCGGCGAAGACGTCGTCGGCGCCCTGGCACATCGAGATGATGTAGGACTCGATGACTTCGGGGCCGAAGCGTTCGAAGGCTTCCTTGATGGTGTGGAAGACGCCGAGGGTCTTCTGTCCGGCCGCGTCGAGCGGTGCGGGGGTGGGGGCGAGGGGGCGGCGGGAGCGGAGTTCCTTGGCGAGGAGCTTCTGCCGGTAGTCGCGGGGCATGTCGGCGTAGCGCCAGGATTCCTCGCCGAGCCGGTCGAAGAGCTGGCCGAGGGCGTGGTGGTGGGCGTCGGCGTGTTCGCGGACGTCCATGGTGGCGAGCTGGAGGCCGAAGGCGGCGAGGGTGCGGATGGTGCGGTCCATGCGGCCGTCGGCGAAGAGGCCGCCGCGGTGTTCGCGCAGGGAGGTCTGGATGAGTTCGAGGTCGGTGAGGAGGTCGGCGGTGCCGAGGTAGTCGCAGCCGGGGCGGTGGGGTGTGCCGCCGGCGAGGCGTTCGCGGGTGTTGACGAGCTTCTGGCGGATGCAGGTGGCCTTGAGCCGGTAGGGCTCCTCGGCGTTGAGTCGCTTGTAGCGGGGGCTGATCTCGGGGAGGCGTTCGAGGTCGGCCTGGAGGGAGGTGAGGAGTTCGTCGGTGGCGCCGGTGTAGCGGATGGAGTTGGAGAGCTGGGCGCGCAGGTGGTCGACGAGTTCGAGGGCGTCGGTGATGCCGTGTTCGTGCTGGAGGATCAGGACTTCGCGGGTGACGTCGGGGGTGACGTTGGGGTTGCCGTCGCGGTCGCCGCCGATCCAGGTGCCGAAGGTGAGGGGGCGGGTGCCGGCGGGGAGTTCGACGCCGACGCGTTCGAGTTCGGCGGCGAGGTCCTCCAGTACGTCGCCGACGGCGCCCATGTGGAGTTCGTCGAGGTAGTAGATGGCGTTGCGGGCCTCGTCGGCGGGCTCGGGGCGGACGACGCGGAGTTCGTCGGTCTGCCAGATGAGGTCGATGTTCTCGGCGAGGCGGAGGTCCTGGCGGCGCCGGTCGGCGTCGATGACGGGGGTTTCGAGGAGCTCGGCGATGCGGCGGAGCTTGTTGAGGACGGAGCGTCGGGCGGCCTCGGTGGGGTGGGCGGTGAAGACGGGCCGCACGTTGAGGTTCTTGACGGTCTCGCGCAGGTGCTGCGGGTCGGCGTCCTTGAGCCGGTCGGCGGTGCGGGCGAGGACTCCGCCCTCGGCGGCGCGCCGGTCGCGCATCTCGCGGGCTCGGTGGACCTGCTCGGTGACGTTGGCGAGGTGGAAGTAGGTGGAGAAGGCGCGGACGAGGCGCGCGGCGGTCTCCAGGTCGGTGTCGCCGAGGAGTTCGGCGGCGGCCTCTCCGTCGGTGCGGGTCAGGGCGCGTACTCGCTCGACGAGGTCGAGGAGTTCCTGGCCTTCCTGGCGTACGAGGGTCTCGCCCAGCAGGTCGCCGAGGCGGCGGATGTCGGCGCGCAGCTCGGGGCTGGCGGCGTGGGTCTGGTCGGCACTGCTCACAGTGTGCGGCTCCTTGCAGTGAATGAGGAGGTGCGTCGCGTTGCGGCTCCCGCACGTGGGTGGTGGCGGGAGTCGCGCGGGCACGGGGTCTCCGGGGCCGCGGCCGGCAGCGGTGCTGAGGCCACCCCGGAAAGCAGAGTGCGGACCGCGCTGTCCGACTCCACCAGGATAGGTGTCCATGTCGTCGGCATGGCTGGCGGCCCGTTCGGGTTTTCCCCACCCGGACGGCCGTCGCGCTCTCGTGCGGCGGGTCTCCGCGCTGCCATACTTACGTAACCGTAGGTTACGGAACCGTAGCCAGGACTGTCCGTCGCACTCCTCATCCCCAGGGGACTCCCCATGAACACCAGCCCCGCCGTGATCGACGACGCCGAGCCGTCGTCGGCCGTTGATCAGGCCCTTCCGTCCGCCACGCTGGGCGGCGACAGCAAACGGTCGATCGAGCAGATCACGCTTCTGCTGTTCATCGTGGTGCCGTTCCTGGCGCTGGTGGCGGCGGTGCCGTTGGCCTGGGGCCGGGGGGTGAGCTGGCTGGATCTGGGTCTGCTGGTGGTGATGTATTTCATCGGCTGCCACGGCATCACGATCGGTTTCCACCGTTATTTCACGCATGGTTCGTTCAAGGCGAGGCGTCCGTTGCGCATCGCTCTGGCGGTGGCGGGTTCGCTGGCGGTGGAGGGGCCGCTGGTGCGGTGGGTGGCGGATCACCGCAAGCATCACCGTTTCTCGGACGCGGAGGGCGATCCGCATTCGCCGTGGCGGTACGGGGAGACGCTGCCGGCCCTGCTGAAGGGGCTGTGGTGGGCGCACATCGGCTGGATGTTCGACGAGGAGCAGACGCCGCAGCAGAAGTACGCCCCCGATCTGATCAAGGATCCGGCGATCCGCGGGATCTCCCGCCACTTCGTGACCTTCACGGCCGTGTCGCTGGCGGTTCCGCCGCTGGTGGGGGGTCTGGTGACGATGTCGTGGTGGGGCGCGGCGACCGCCTTCTTCTGGGGGTCGCTCGTGCGGGTGGCCCTGCTGCACCATGTCACGTGGTCGATCAACTCGATCTGTCATGCGGTCGGCAAGCGCCCGTTCAGGTCCCGTGACCGGTCGGGGAACGTGTGGTGGCTGGCGGTGCTGTCGTGCGGCGAGTCGTGGCACAACCTGCACCACGCGGATCCGACGTGCGCGCGGCACGGTGTGGAGCGGGGGCAGATCGATTCGAGTGCCCGGCTGATCCGCTGGTTCGAGAAGCTGGGGTGGGCGTCGGACGTGCGCTGGCCGGACGCGTCCCGGATCGCGTCCCGGCGTATCGAGTCCCGCCGCGACCCCGCGTGCGGCGACGCGGCATGATTGACGACGTGGCGACCGACTCCAGCACCAGCAGCGAGAAAACCCGTCCTGCCTCGACCCGGCGGGCCCGCCGGGTCAGGATGACCGGCAAGGAACGCCGCGAGCAACTGTTGGACATCGGTCGCACCCTGTTCGCCGACAAGGGTTTCGAGGGCACCTCCGTGGAGGAGATCGCGGCCCGTGCGGGTGTCTCGAAGCCGGTGGTGTACGAGCACTTCGGCGGCAAGGAGGGGCTGTACGCGGTGGTGGTCGACCGCGAGATGCGCCGCCTCCTCGACATGGTGACGGGCGCGCTGACGGCGGGGCACCCGCGTGAACTGCTGGAGCAGGCGGCGTTCGCGCTGCTCGACTACATCGAGACGTACACGGACGGTTTCCGCATCCTGGTCCGTGACTCCCCCGTCGCCCAGTCGACGGGCACGTTCGCGTCCCTGATCAGTGACATCGCCACTCAGGTGGAGGACATCCTCGGCCTGGAGTTCAAGGCCCGCGGCTTCGATCCGAAGCTGGCCCCGCTGTACGCGCAGGCGCTGGTCGGCATGGTGGCCCTGACCGGCCAGTGGTGGGTCAACGCCCGCAAGCCGAAGAAGGCGGAGGTCGCGGCCCATCTGGTGAACCTGGCCTGGCACGGGCTGGAGAACCTGGAGTCGAAGCCTCGGCTGGTGGGGCACCGCAAGAGCTGACGCCGGGCGGCCACCGTGCCCGGCCGCCCGATGCGCCGCGGTCGTTCGTCAGCCGCGACGCACCAGGCTCACCCGTTGTACTGACGGAACGGTGAACCGGCCCGTAACGTGGTGCGTAGGGCCGAGAATCCCGTCCATGGGAGGAACCATGACCGCCGAGTCGTTCACCGGACACAGCAGCCGCTGGCCGGTGCCGCCCCAGGACGGATACACGGTGGACGACCTGTTCGCCTTGCCCGATCTCCCGCCGCACACCGAGTTGATCGACGGGAGCCTGGTTTTCGTGAGTCCGCAGCGGGATTTCCACAGCACGATGATCGACCTGCTGGTGCACGGACTGAGGACCGACGCACCGCCCACGATCAAGATCCGCCGTGAGATGACGGTGGTCCTCGACGCGCGCAACGCCCCCGAGCCCGACGTCTCCGTCGTGCGCAAGGACGCCCTCACAGGTTTCGAGCAGACCCGTTTCCAAGCAGCCGACGTCCTGCTCGCCGTCGAGGTGGTCTCGCCCGATTCCGAGGCGCGCGACCGTGACACCAAGCCGCAGAAGTACGCGGCGGCCGGTATCCCGAACTTCTGGCTGGTCGACGTGGCGGGCACCGACCACCACCCGGTGGTGCGGGTCTACGAGCTGGACCCGGTGTCCAGGGCGTACGCGCTGACGGGGATCCACCACGACCGGCTGAAGACGCATGTCCCGTTCCCGATCGACATCGACATCACGCCGGAGGCGCTGAGGGAGCTGTGACGCTCGCGCCGCCTCCCGTTCATCGCCCGGCGGGTGCCGTCGGCTCCAGGAACTCCAGCCGGTTGCCCACCGGGTCGTGGCTGAAGAAGCGCCGGTGGCCGGGCAGCTCGTCGTCCCAGCTCGTCTCCGCACCGTACGCCTTCAGCCGGGCCGCGTACGTCTCGATGTCCGTGACGCGCAGGCCGGGGTGGGCCTTCCGCGCCGGGCGGAAGTCCTGTTCGACGCCGATGTGGAGCTGGACCGGGCCCGCCTGGAACCAGCAGCCGCCGCGGGCGGCGAGGGCCGGAGGCTTGGGGATCTCGGTCATGCCGAGGGCGTCCGCGTAGTACGCGCGCAGCGTGTCCTCGGATCCTGCCGGGGCGGCCAGCTGGACATGGTCGAGGGCGGCGATCATCTCTTCTCCTCGGGGGCCGCGGGGCGGCGGTCGGTCCGGGTCCTGTTCCGGGTCTCCTTGTGGGCCACGGCGAAGACGCGGCGGAACGGGAGGACCGTGCCGTGCGGGCCCGCCGGATAGGCGGTGCGGAGCAGGTCGCGGTAGGCGGTGAGGAACTCCTCACGGGCCTCGGGGTCGTCGGCGAGGGCGGTGAGGACGGGGCGCAGGCCGGTGCCCTTCACCCAGTCGAGCACCGGGTCCTCGCCGGGCAGCAGGTGCAGGTAGGTGGTCTCCCAGACGTCGGCCGTGACGCCGGGGACGGTCAGGGCGTCGAGGTAGGCGGCGGGGGTGAGCACCGCGTCGGTGTGGCGCAGTACGCCGCCGAGGCGGTCGCGCCAGCGCGGGGAGTCGGCGAGTTCCCGCATCAGGACGTGGGTGGGCTGGTCGAAGTTGCCGGGGACCTGGAGGGCGAGCGTGCCGCCAGGGGTGAGGGCGTCCAGCCAGACGGGGAAGCGGGCGGCGTGGCCGGGGACCCACTGGAGCAGGGCGTTGGAGACGATCAGGTCGTACGGCTCGGCGGGGGTCCAGGTCGCGGCGTCGGCCTCGGTGAAGTCCAGGAGGGGTCCGGCGTGGGTCCGGGCCCGTTCCAGCATCTGCGGGGAGTTGTCGTAGCCGGTGATGCGGGCCCCGGGCCAGCGGTCGGCGAGGAGGACGGTGACGTTCCCGGCGCCGCAGCCGAGGTCCGCGACGCGGGGTGCGGGAGCGGCCGGCGGGTCGGGGACGCGGGCCAGGAGGTCATGGAAGGGGCGGGTGCGGTGATCGGCGTGGCGCAGGTACTGCTGCGGATCCCAGAGGGGTGCGGTCATGGGGCCAGCATCGCGCCAGATTTAACTTGATGTCAAGATACTTGAGTCCGAGACACTTGAGTTCAAGAGACTTCACATCGACAGATCCTCTACACTGAGCGGCATGGAGGACGAGGTCGACCGACTGGTCGCTGCATGGCGCCGCGAGCGCCCCGACCTCGACGTGGAACCGCTTGAGGTACTGAGCCGCGTCTCCCGACTGGCCCGCCACCTCGACCGGGCCCGCCGCATCGCGTTCTCCGAGCACGGCCTGGAGCCGTGGGAGTTCGACGTGCTGACGTCCCTGCGCCGCGCGGGCGCCCCCTATCAGCTCTCCCCCGGCCAGCTGCTGACGCAGACCCTGGTCACCTCGGGCACGATGACCAACCGCATCGACCGGCTGGCCAAGAAGAACCTCGTGGAACGGCTGCCGGACCCGAACGACCGCCGGGGCGTGCTGGTCCGGCTCACCGCCGAGGGGCGCGACAAGGCGGATCAGTCGCTGGCCGGGCTGCTCGCCCAGGAACGCGCCATCCTCGCCCGGCTCTCCACCCGCGAGCGCGCCGAACTCGCCGCACTGCTACGCCAGTTGACCGCCCCGTTCGACAACGTTCCCGGATAGGACGTTCCCGGGCAGGACGTTCCCGGGCAGGGCGTTCCCGGGCAGGGCGTTCCCGGTGAGGGCGGGGCCGGCCGGTTCCAGATCGACCGGGCCGATGCCCGCCCGGCGCGCCAGCGCGACCGCGGCCAGGGTGGAGTGCACGCCCAGCTTCCCCAGGACGTTCTGCATGTGCGTGCGCACCGTGTGCGGCGAGAGGAAGAGGCGCTCCGCGACCGCCTTGCGGCCCAGTCCCGCCACCATGCAGCGCAGCACCTCGCGCTCGCGCGGGGTCAGCGACTCGACGAGCCGCTCGCTCTCGGTGCGGTGTCTGCGGGCCGCGGTCAGTTCCCGCAGGACGCCGGTGAGCAGGGCCGGAGGCAGGTGCGTCTCGTCGCGCAGCACCCCTCGTACGACCGTGAGCAGCCGCTGCAGCGAGCAGTCCTTGGCGACCCAGCCGGAGGCCCCCGCCTGGAGCGCCAGGGCGGCCCGGTGCGGGTCGTCCTTCTCGGCGAGCACCACCGTGCGCACCGACGGCCGGGCGGAGTGGACGCCCGCGACCAGCGAGATCCCGTCCACCGGCGCGGTCTCCCCGGCGCGCGGCGCCGGTACGGGCGCGGGTGCGCGGCGCCCGCCCACCGCCGCCAGGGCGCCCAGTTCGGCGTCGATCAGCATCACGTCGTAGCCGCGCCCCTCGGCGGCCGCCCGTTCCAAGCAACGCAGCGCCGCCGGGCCGCTGCCCGCCGCCGACACCTCCACGTCGGGCTCGGCCGCCAGCGCGGCCGCCAGTGATTCGGCGAAAATACGGTGGTCGTCCACCACGAGAACCCGGATACGGGCCACAGGCACCCCCATGCTGCCTCTGTTGCCGGGCCACCCCCGGCCCGCCGAAGGAACGCAACGACGCGGGTACGGCCGCCCGGACCGGGAAGTTGGACCGCGGTCCCACGGCCGCCGCCGTGCTGTCGACTGCCACCGCCCCGGGCGCCGTACCCGACTGTCTCGTACCCCTGAATCGGCACCGGCCCCCACCGGTGCTGTGCATCAGGGTACGGCGGGGCGACCGGCACCGAGGGCGATTCCCAGAACTGACCGGCTCCGGTCGGTCGGTGGCCGATGCCGGTCGGTCCGTGGGCGGTGCCGGTTCCTCCGCTGGCGGTTCGTGGCCCGTACATGACGGTTCGTGGTCCGCACTCGGCGTTCGGACCGTGCGGGGCGGTTCGTGGTCCGCACTCGGCGTTCGGACCGTGCGGGGCGGTTCGTGGTCCGCACTCGGCGTTCGGACCGTGCGGGGCGGTTCGTGGTCCGTACGCGGACGAGGGGTGGGCTCAGACGAGGCGGCGGGCGCCCGCGGAGGGCACCGCCGGAAAGATCCTCGGCTCCGTGTGTCCCGCCGCGGCGAACGCCGCCGTCACGGACTCGGCAACCGTGTCCGCCGACGCCTCGTCCACCAGGACGATCGCCGAGCCGCCGAAGCCGCCGCCGGTCATCCGCGCGCCGTGGGCCCCGGCCGCGCCCGCCGCCGACACCACCAGGTCCAGCTCCGGGCAGGAGACCCGCAGATCGTCGCGGAGCGAGGCGTGCCCCGCGTCGAGGACCGGGCCCGTCGCGCGCACGTCGCCCGCGTCGAGCAGTGCGATGACCTGCTCCACACGGTGGTTGTCGCTCACCACATGGCGCACGCAGCGCACCACCGACTCGTCCACACCCGCCCCGGCCAGGGTCTCCACGGCCGCTCCGAGACCCTCGTACGGCAGCTCGCGCAGGGTGCGCAGGCCGAGCGCGGCGGCCCCCGCCTCGCAGGCGGCCCGCCGCTCGGCGTACGCGCCGTCGCCCAGCGCGTGCTTGACCCGGGTGTCGACGACCAGCAGCCGCAGCCCGTGCGCGGCCAGGTCGAAGGGGACCTGGCGCTGGGTGAGGTCGCGGGTGTCGAGGTACAGGGCGTGACCGTCGGTGCAGCAGGCGGAGGCCATCTGGTCCATGATCCCGCACGGCACGCCAACGAAGTCGTTCTCGGCGCGCTGCCCGAGGACCGCCAGCTCGGGTGCGGAGAGCCCGAGCCCGAAGAGGTCGTTCAGGGCGAACGCGGTGACGACCTCCAGGGCGGCGGAGGAGGAGAGACCGGCGCCGGTGGGCACGGTGGAGGTGAGGTGGACGTCCGCCCCGGTGACCGGGTGGCCGGCCTCGCGCAGCGCCCAGACGACTCCGGCCGGGTACGCGGCCCAGCCGTGCCCCTGGCGCGGGGCCAGTTCGTCGACCCGGAGGCTCACGACCCCGTCCGGCACGTCGGCCGAATGGAGCCGCAGTTCGCCGTCGGTGCGGCGGGCGACCGCGGCGCGCGCGGTGTGCGGCAGGGCGAGCGGCATGACGAAGCCGTCGTTGAAGTCGGTGTACTCGCCGATCAGGTTGACCCGGCCGGGCGCCGCCCAGATCCCCTCGGGGGCACGCCCGTACAGCTCGGCGAAGGCCGCGGCCGGGTCGATGTCCGCCGCGGGAACGGAGGCGGGAGCGTTGCCGACGGTGGCGTTCGGCTCGTCGGGCGCGGTCAGGGGGTGCTGCGCGGTCATGGTGCGGTGGGTTCCTCTCGGCGGGCGAACGTCCAGGCGTCGGCGACGATCCCGGCCAGGTCGGCGCGCGACGGCGTCCAGCCGAGCCGTTCCCTGGCGGTGGTGGCGGAGGCGACCAGCACGGCGGGGTCGCCGGCCCGGCGCGGACCCGCGGTCTCGGGCACGGGGTGGCCGGTGACCTCGCGGACGGTCTCGATGACCTCGCGCACGGAGAAGCCGTTGCCGTTGCCGAGGTTGCAGATCAGGTGCTCGCCCGGGGTGGCCGCGTCCAGGGCCAGCAGGTGGGCCTCGGCGAGGTCGGCGACGTGGATGTAGTCGCGGACGCAGGTGCCGTCGGGGGTCGGGTAGTCGTCGCCGTACACGGCGATGGACTCCCGCTGTCCGAGGGCGACTTGAAGGACGAGCGGGATGAGGTGCGTCTCGGGGCCGTGCCGCTCGCCGCAACCGCCGTACGCCCCCGCCACGTTGAAGTAGCGCAGGGAGACCGCCGCCAGTCCGTGCGCGGCCGCCTCGCCGCTGATCATGTGGTCGACGGCGAGCTTGGTGGCGCCGTAGGGGTTGGTGGGGGCGGTGGCATCGGACTCGGTGATGGGGGTGGTGGCCGGTTCGCCGTAGGTCGCGGCCGTGGAGGAGAAGACCAGGGTCCGCACCCCGGCGTCCCGCATCGCGGCGAGCAGCGCGACGGAACCGCCGACGTTGTTCACCCAGTACTTCTCCGGGTTGGTGACGGACTCGCCGACCTGCGAGAAGGCGGCGAAGTGCAGCACCCCGTCGTAGGAGGGATCCAGCCACTTCGCGGCGTCCTGGATCCGGCCCTCGATGAAATCGGCCCCGTCCGGGACGCCCTCCCGGAACCCGGTGGACAGGTCGTCGAGAACGGTGACCGCGTGACCGGCCTCCAGCAGATGCTGGGCGACCACGCTGCCGACATATCCCGCACCGCCCGTGACCAGGTACTTCTTCTGGGGCTTGCTCACTCGCTCGCTACCTCTCGCAGTCGCTGGGCCGCGGCCTCCGGCGGCACATCGTTGATGAACACGTTCATGCCGGATTCGGAACCCGCGAGGAACTTCAGCTTGCCGGAGGTACGTCGGATGGTGAAAAGCTCCAGATGCAGCCCGAAGTCCTCCCTGCCGGGTGCCTCGAACGGGGCCTGGTGCCAGGCCGAGATGTACGGGGTCGGCGGTTCGTTGGGGCCGAAGATCCGGTCGAACCGTCGCAGGAGTTCCAGATAGATCCGCGGGAACTCGGCACGCGCGGCGTCGTCCAGCTCCCGCAGGTCGGGGACGCGGCGGCGGGGGTGGAGGTGCACCTCGTACGGCCAGTGGGCCGCGTACGGCACGAAGGCGATCCAGTGCTCGCCGGAGATGACGACCCGCGAGCCGTCGGCCTCCTCGCGGTCCACCACGTCGTCGAAGAGGTTGCGGCCGGTCGTGGCGCGGTGGGTGGCCGCCGAGCGGAGCATCAGCTCGGTGCGGGGGGTGACGAACGAGTACCCGTAGATCTGCCCGTGCGGATGGCCGAGCGTGACACCGATCTCGGCGCCCCGGTTCTCGAAGCAGAACACCTGCCGGACCTGGGGAAGCCGGGCGAGCTCGGCGGTGCGGTCGGTCCAGGCCGCCAGGACCAGGGCGGCCTGCTCCTCGGTGAGGTCGGCGAACGACGCGTCGTGGTCGGAGGTGAAGCAGACGACCTCGCAACGGCCGGAGTCACCGGCGAGCGAGGGGAAGCGGTTCTCGAAGACGGCGACCTCGTAGTCCGCTTCGGGAATCTCGCTGCGCCGGCCGTCCCGCGAGGGGCAGAGCGGGCACTCGTCGGCCGGCGGGTGGTAGATGCGGCCCTGCCGGTGCGAGGCGATGGCGACGCTGTCGCCGAGGAGCGGGTCCCGGCGGATCTCGGACGAGGTCGACACGGCGCCGAGGGGCCGCTGGTCGACGGCGTCGCGCACGACGTCGTCGCCGCTGTCGTAGTAGAGCAGCTCCCGGCCGTCGGCGAGCGTCGTAACCGTCTTCTTCACCAGACTCCTCCAAACACAATCAAACATAATGAATCACAAGCCAACATTGGCGTCAACGGCGGCATCGGAGGTGCGGCACGGGGGTCGAGGTGTGTGAAGGGGTACCGCGCAGGCGGGGTGCGCGGCCGGAATGGAATGCGTACGCATGCGCCTGGGGCGGGCCACCGGCCCGGCCCTCGGGACGGACGGGAACGACGACGGGGCGGAGAGCATCGGTGGCGGCGCCGGGGCGGGGCCGGGATCAGGCCCGGGGACGGTACCGGGGACGGGAAGTGGCCGGCTGTGGGCCGAGTCCGGGAACGGCCGCGGGCGTGGACCGGGAACGGCTGTGGAGGCTGGCCCCGGGACGGCCCCGGGTCCGGGCCCGGACCGGGAACGGGCCCGGACCGGGAACGGGCCCGGGAGCGTCAGTCGGTTTCCGGCTGTCCCTGCCTCGGGACCGTGGCGGCCCGGTCCAGCAGCCCCGTGCGGGCCGCGAGCGCCGCGGCCTCCAGCCGGGAGCCGACGCCCAGCTTCATCAGCACCCGCTGCACATGCGTGCGCGCGGTGCTGGACGCGATGCGCATCCCCTCCGCGATCAGCCGGGTGTCCTCGCCCTCGGCGACCCGTACCAGCACTTCGATCTCGCGCGGGGTGAGCATCCGGAGCAGCCGCTGCCCCTCGTCGTCCGGTGCGGCGGCCGGGTCGAGCAGCTCGGCGAAGGCGCATTGCAGCAGTTGCGGTGCCACCGCGGCCTCCCCGGCTCGCGCCTTGGTCATCGCACGCTCGACGCCCTCCATGCGCTCGTCGTGACGGACGTATCCCGCGGCGCCCGCCGCGAACGCCGCCGCGATCCCGCGCGGACTGGGCACCGGGCCGAGCACCACCACGGCCACCTGCGGGCGTTCCCTCCGGATGCGTACGACCGGGTCGAAGACTCCGGGTTCGGCGGGTGCCGCGGTGCCGAACAGGCAGACCTCGGGCACCCGGCTGATCACCAGTTCCGCCGCCCCCGCGGCCGGCGCGACCGCCGCGAGCACCCGGTGGCCCCTCAGTTTCAACGCCGAGGCGAGCGCCTCGGCGAGCAGTCGGTGATCGTCGATCACCATGAGCCGCACACCCATCGAGCACACCCCCGTAGCACTGGCGCCAGACCCCCCGGCCCACCATGACCCGGCAAGGTACACGCTCGTCCGGCGCTGCGGACGCCTTATCGGCCAAAGGACGCGGATGACCGATCCCGTTCCATCGACAGCTAGTTGACGTCTCGTCATGTCCAACGGGCGCTGCTACAATCGCCCGCCGCCGAGGCCGGGCGGCGGCAGTGCCGATGGCACTCGGCGGCACGGACCCCGAACGCGTACGGGGGTGGTGTCCGACGGACGGACACCACCCCCGCGAACCGCGCCCGGCGGTTACGACCTCGCCCGCACTCGTTACTTCCGGCTGAAACCGACGAACAGGCGCCGGTCCGTGTCCAGGGAGCCGTGCGGCTTGCTCACGAGAGTGCCGGACAGGTACAGGCGCCCGTCCTCGTAGAGCATCTCGGAGTAATCCGGCGTGAAGCTGCTCTCCACGTCACGGATGGCCTTGTCGCTCGGGTTCTCCATCAGCAGCGTCTGCTTGAACGTTCCGCCGTCGATGGAGACGATCTGGCCGCCCTTGTCGTACGGGGGCCGCTTGTACGCGATGATGTTGCCGCCGTCCATGCGGAGCGGGTACATCGTGTACCGGTCGCCCGCGTCGGCCCGGTCGCCGGTCGGCTTGCCGGTGGTGAGGTCGAACGAGACGATCTCGTTGGTGTCGCCGTACTCGCCGGTGCCCTCGTGGTCCTCGGTCGGCACGTAGATGCGGTTGTTGCCGACGGCCACCTTGCCGCAGGACTCGACCTCGGTGGAGGCGCAGCGCGCGGCGTACTTGTCGCCGTCGACCGCGATCCTGGTGAGCAGCTTGCCGGTGGAGGCGTCGATCGAGAAGAAGTCCGAGATGCCACTGCCGTCCCCGGCGGTGTCGCCGACGTCGGCCGCGACGACCAGCGGCTTGGTGGAGACGATGCTCGCGTAGTCGACGCCGGGCGGCATCTTGAACGAGGAGATCGGGGCGCCGGTGGTCGGGTTCAGCGCCTGGACGACGAGCTGCGGGTCGTCGTAACCGCCGCAGCTGCGGACCACCGCGAGCGCCTCGCCGCCGCCGTACCCGCGGTCGAAGCAGCCGTCGGCGCTCGCCTTCGGCTTCCAGCGCTCGGCGCCGGTGTTCAGGTCGAAGGCGGCGCCGCCCTCCAGGCCGCCCGCGGCGGCCGTGGTGCCGCTGACCGTGACCTCCGCGAACCTGACCGCAGCGTCACCGCTGGTCTCGGCGGTCACCGACTTGCTCCACATGAGCTTGCCGGTCTTCAGGTCGAGCCCGCCTATCTGGTTGCACGGCGGGTACTTCTTGCCCTTGGTCGGCCTGCCCTCCTCGAAGACGACGGCCGTCTTGTAGTCCGCGGACATGTGCCGGGAGGCGGCGCAGAGCTGGCCCGCCAGCGGGATGGACCACAGCTTGGTGCCCTTGACCCGGTCGTAGCCGACGATCTCGTTCAGACCGGTCTTCACGTACGCCTTGTCGGTCAGCCAGGAGCCGTCGAGCTTGGTGACGTCGGTGACCTTCGGCATCGGTGCCTGGAAGGCGACCCCGGCCTTGGGGTCCGTCGGCGCCTTCTCCTTGCCGCCGCCTCCGAGGGTGCCGCCCGTGCCGTCCTCCTTGCCGCCGGTGCCGCCGCTGGACCGGGACGTCTGGTCCTTCTTGTCGTCGTCACCGCCGCTGGAGCCGTACCAGATACCGGCGACGACGATCAGCACCACGGCGACCGACGCGGCGACGATGATCTGCATCTGAGTACTGAACTTCTTGCGCCCGCCCCCGTCGCCGTTCTGCTGCGGCGGGTGCTGCATGGGAGTGGTCGGGTAGCCGTAGCCCTGCTGCGGCGGCCGGCCGGGCGGGAAACCGTAGCCCTGCTGCGGGGGCTGACCGGGCGGCAGCCCTTGCGGGTAGCCGTAACCGGGCTGCGGCGCGCCGCCTTGCGGGTAGCCGTATCCCGGCTGGGTGGGCTGGCCGGCCGGGTAGCCGTAACCGGGGCCCGGCTGCTGCTGCGGGCTCTGCGGGGCACCGAAACCGCCCTGCGGCGGATCCTGCGGCGCACCGAAGCCACCGCCCTGCGGCCCGCCCGCGGGCGGAACGGCGCCCGCGGGCGGAACGGCGTCGGCGGGCGGAACGGCGTCGGCGGGCGGCGGCGTCGGGGCGCCGAAACCGCCCTGCGGCGGGTCCTGGGGTGCACCGAAGCCACCCTGCGGGGGATCCTGCGGTGCGCCGAAACCGCCCTGCGGCGGGTTCTGCGGGGCGCCGGTTCCGCCCTGGGGCGGTTCGTTGGGTGGCTGGGGCGGCTGCGTCATGACGTACGTACCTCGGGGGAAGGGAGTCGTTGGGGTCGGGGCCGACGGGGACGGACGCTCCGGTCGCCGCGTCGGCCGGTCGTGATCGGCGAGGGCTTCCGGAGCGTCGGAGGTCCGCCCCGAAAGCCCTCGCGGATCGTCAGTTGCCGAAGGCCATCATGGTCTTCGTCTCCAGCTCTTCCTTGTCGTTGCTCGCGCTGACCCGGCCGCTCGCGACGAAGCACCGGCCGTCCGCGTAGACGACCTTCGAGTTGTAGAAGCTGCTCTCGATCCTGGACGTCGACGCGGGGTGGCTCAGCAGCATCTTCGGGGTGCCGCCGGTCGGGGCGAGGGTGGCGATGCCGCCGCCCTTGCTGTAACCGGCCTCCACGTAGAGCAGCACGTCACCGCCCTCCATGCGCAGCGGCTTGATCACGCGCTCGGCCGGGGCCGCGGCCTTCCACTTGGTCTTGCCGGTGTTCAGGTCGAACGCCACGACCTTGTTCGTACGGCCGAGGCCGGAGTCCGGCGCGGTCGCCATGTAGAAGGTGTTGGCGTCGGCGGCGACACCGGTGCAGCCGTCCAGGGACTTGCCGAAGATGGCGAACGCGCTGCCGCAGTCCGGCGCGAACTTGTCGCCCTTGTCACTGGTGAGGCCGGTGCGGAGCGTCCCGTTCTCCCTGAGGGCGAGGATGCTCCACTCCTTGTCCTTCTTCAGGGAGACGACCAGCGGGCTCACCGAGAAGACCCGGTCGACCTCCCACCCGCGCTTGGGCTGGTACGTCCACCGGGGCTTCCCGCTGACCGGGTCGATCTCCTGGATCTGGTGCTGCGGGTTGTCGACGTCGCCGGTGCGGCAGTTGGAGGCGGCGATCAGCTTCGGGCCTCCGGCGAAGGCGAACGGCTGGCAGTTGCCCGGCTGCTTGCCGAACAGTTCCGTGCCGTCGCCGACCCGGTAGGCGTTGGAGTTGCCGGTACGGCCGACGGTGACCGTATCCCCGCTGATGGCGAGCGAGATGTCCGACATCAGGTCCCAGATGCCGTTCTTCTTGATCGACTTCTTCCAGCCGGCCTTGCCGGTCTTCAGGTCGATCATCTGGAGGTCCGAGCAGTCCGCCTTGCTGGTGGTCCCGTTCTTGACCCCGATGACGATCTTGCCGTCGGTGGTGGTCTGCGCGGGCGCCGCGCACAGGTCGGCGGGCAGGTCCACCTTCCACTTCGGCTTGCCGTCGGTCACGGAGTAGCCGGATATGCCGCGGTACATGCCCTTGACGACGGTGTCGCCGACGACCCAGGGGCCGTAGACGTCCGAGCCGTTGCGCGGCAGGTCGATGTCGTTCTTCAGCAGCCAGAGGACCTTCGCCTCGCCCGGCTTGCGCCCGGCGTTGAGGTCCTCGTCGACGACGCGTCCGTCACCGCTGCCGTCGCCCTGGTCGACGGACGGCGACGCGCTCGGTCCGCCGTCGTCGCTCTTCTCCGCGACGGGCTTCTTGTCGTCGCCGTCCCCGCTCGTGGCGACGTAGACGCCACCGCCGATCAGCAGGAGCGCGGCGGCCGCGGCGCCGACGATCAGCGCGGGCTTCCGCTTGGACGCGCCGCCCCCGCCCTGGCCGCCGGGGACCGGCGCGCCGGGGAACTGCTGCTGCGGGTAGCCGGGGCCGGGCTGCGTCGGCTGGTTGTACGGGCCGGGCTGCTGACCGTAGGGCCCCGGCTGCTGACCGTAGGGCCCCGGCTGCTGGTTGTACGGCCCCGGCTGCTGGTTGTACGGGCCTGGCTGCTGGTTGTACGGGCCCGGCTGCTGGGGATAGCCGTGGCCGGGGGCGCCGGGCGCCTGACCGGGTGCCTGCGGGTAGCCGTATCCGGGCTGCGCGGGCGGCGGGGTCTGCGGGGACGGTGGGGTCTGCGGGGACGGTGGGGTCTGCGGCGGCAGAGGGCTCCCCGGCGGCGGCTCCTGCGGTGCGCCGAAGCCTCCCTGCGGCGGTTGCTGGTCGGGCGGCTGGCTCATCAGCACGTCCCCCTTCGTGCGGTCCGGTGCCCGTTCCGGTCTCCCCCGCGATTCCGAGGAGCACAGAGAGTCCGACAAGACTCCCCGAACTCCGCAGAAAGGAGCGAATCGGGCATGGTTCCCGCGGTGTTACGACAGTCGAGCGGGGCTTCTTTGTACCACCCGCAACACCCGGCCCACCGGGTCGGTCCACCCCCTGTTCCCAAGGGAGAACCGCCCCGTGATGCCCTTGTTACGCCTCGGGCCTCGGGCCGGACGGGCCCCCCGACCCCCGGCCGTACGGTGCTCCGGCCTCGGGGCGGGCGGTTCCCCGACCCCGCGCCGAGCGGGTGCGTGACCGTCAACTCCCGAAAGCCACCATGGACTTCATCGACATCTCTTCCTCATCGTTGATGCCGCTGATCGTCGTGTGCACAAGGAAGCTGCGCCGGTTCAGATAGACGACCCTGGCATCGGAGAAGCCCCGCTCCACGGTGTACGCCGCCGCCGGGTGCCGCAGCTCCATCCGCGGCGTACCACCGGTCGGCGGCAGGGACGCGATGCCGCCGCCCTTGTTCTTCGCCGCGCTCAGGTACATCAGCAGCCTGCCGCCCTCCACCTTCATCGGCATCAGGGTCTGACCGGCCGGCGCGGCGGCCTCCCACTTGGCCTTGCCGGAGTTCAGGTCGAACGCCACAACCTTGTTGGTCAGGTCCTTCCCGACCGGTTTCGTCGCCAGGTAGACCGCCTGGTCGTCAGCCGCCACACCGAGGCAGTTGTCGAGGTTCTGGCCCCGGACGACGAATTCGTCGTCACACTTGGTCATGTAGTCGTCGTTGCCACCGATCAGCTGGGAACGGTACGTCCCGTTCTCGTTCAGCACGACGACGGCCCATTTGCCCTCCTGCTTCAGCGAGACGACGAGCGGGCTGACCGAATAGAACTGTGAGACCTGCCAGCCCTTCTTGACCTTGTACGTCCACTGGACCTTGCCGGTGGTTGGGTCGATGCGCTGGACCTGCTGTTCCTTGTGGTCGTCGGCCGCCGTCCGACAACTGGTGGCGGCGATCGCCACAGGACCGCTCGTGAAGCCGAACGGCTGGCAGGCGCCCGGAAGTTCCCCGAAGAGCGGGGCACCGTCGCTGACCCGGAAGGCGTCCGTCCTGCTGGTCCGGCCCACCGTCACGGTGTCCCCGTTGATGGACATCGCGACGTGGGAGAACGAATCCCAGGTGCTCTGCCGCTTGTACTTCTTGTGCCAGCCGGCCTCGCCGGTGGTGAGGTCGACCATCTGGAGCGAGTCGCAGACCGCATTGTCCCCGCTACCGGATTCGACCCCGAGGACGATCTTGCCGTCGGCGGTGGTCTGCGAGGGCGCCGCACACAGCCTGGTCGGCAGATCGAGGCTCCACTTCCGGCCGCCGTCGGTGACGGAGTAGCCGGAGACCGTCTGATACATGGCCTTGACGATGGTGTTGCCGACGATCCACGGCCCCTGCACGTCATAGCCGTTGCGGGGCAGGTCGACGCCGCCCTCCTGGAGCCACAGCACCTTGGCCTCGCCGGGCTTGCGCCCGGCGTTGAGCTCTGCGGCCTCCGCGCGCAGATCGTGGCCACCGCCCCCGGTGTCCCCGTTCTTGCCGCCGCTCGCGCCCCCCTCATCGGCGGACGGGGAGGCGGTCCCGGGACCGTCGGTCGGCTTCGCCACCGGTCCCGCGCCGCCGCCGTCGCCGCTCGTGGCGATCCAGACGCCGGCCCCGGCCAGCAGCGCCACCGCGAGCACGCCCCCGACGACCGCGCCGCGCCTGCCCCGGAAGAACCCGCCACCGCCGGACTTCGGCTGCGGCTGGAGTTGGGGTTGGGGTTGCTGTGGTGCCGGGTGGCCGTAGCCGGGCTGCGGCGAGTACGCGTACGGACCGGGGGCGTACGGGCCCGGCTGCGCGGGCGGCGCACCGTACGGACCAGGTTGCGCGGGGGCCGCACCGTAAGGGCCCGGCTGCTCGGGCGGCGGGCCGTACGCCCCCGGCGCGTACGGGCCCGTGGTCCGGGCCTGGTCCGGCGGCGGTACGGAGCCGGGCGGCACTGGGCCGGGGCCGAAACCGGCGGGTGGCGGCGAGGACGGCGTGTCCGGCGCCGACGGCGGGTCGTACGGAGCCCCGAAGCCTCCCTGCGGCGGTTGCTGGCCGGGCGGCTGGGTCATCAGCACGTCCCCCTTCGTGCGGATCGGACCGGCGGCTGAAGCCGTACCGGGCAAGGCTTCTTTCTACCACCTGCCCCATGAGCCCCGGCCGGACCACCAGCCACAGCGGTCACACCAGCCGTGCCGGGCCCACCGGTTCCGCCGGTCACATCAGTCCCGCCCCACAGGTCACGCACGACGCACAGATCACGCACGCCGTACATGTGACGACGCACGCGGCGTGCGAGACGCGCGCCGTACACGTCGCGCGCGCCGCGACCGGGCCCGTAGGGTCAGGCGTCCTCGGCCAGTTCCAGCCAGCGCATCTCCAACTCGTCGCGTTCCGCGACCAGTTCGCGCAGTTCCACGTCCAGCTTCGCCACCTTCTCGAAGTCCGTGGCGTGCTCCGCGATCTGTGCGTGCAGGGCGGTCTCGCGCGTCGCCACCTTGTCGAGCTGCCGCTCCACCTTCTGCAGCTCCTTCTTGGCCGCACGGGCGGCCTGCGGGGAGAGCGTCGTGGCCGGCGCGGCCTGCCGCCCGGCCGGTTCGGGCGCGGCGGAGGGGGTCGCGGCCTCCTCCATCCGCCGTCGGCGTTCCAGGTACTCGTCGATCCCGCGCGGCAGCATCCGCAGCGTACGGTCGCCGAGCAGGGCCATCACCCGGTCCGTGGTCCGCTCGACGAAGAACCGGTCGTGCGAGATGACGACCATCGATCCGGGCCAGCCGTCGAGGAGGTCCTCCAGCTGGGTCAGGGTCTCGATGTCGAGGTCGTTGGTGGGCTCGTCGAGGAAGAGGACGTTCGGCTCGTCCATCAGCAGGCGCAGGATCTGGAGCCGTCGCCGCTCACCGCCCGAGAGGTCGCCGACCGGGGTCCACTGCTTCTCCTTCGAGAAGCCGAACTTCTCGCAGAGCTGGCCGGCCGTCATCTCCCGGCCCTTGCCGAGGTCGACCCGGTCGCGTACCTGCTGGACGGCTTCCAGCACCCGCAGGTTCGGGTCGAGTTCGTGGACCTCCTGGGAGAGGTAGGCCAGCCGGACGGTCTTGCCGACGGCGACCCGCCCGGCGGCGGGCTGGGTCTCGCCCTCGGTGCGGGCCGCCTCGGCGAGCGCCCGCAGCAGCGAGGTCTTGCCCGCGCCGTTGACGCCGACCAGGCCGATCCGGTCGCCGGGGCCGAGCTGCCAGGTGAGGTGTTCGAGCAGGGTCTTGGTGCCCGCCCGTACGGTCACGTCCTCCAGGTCGAAGACGGTCTTGCCGAGCCGGGCACTGGCGAACCTCATCAGTTCGCTGGTGTCGCGCGGCGGCGGGACGTCGGCGATGAGTTCGTTGGCCGCCTCGATGCGGTAGCGCGGCTTGGAGGTGCGGGCGGGGGCGCCGCGGCGCAGCCAGGCCAGCTCCTTGCGCATGAGGTTCTGGCGCTTGGTCTCCTCGGTCGCGGCGATCCGTTCCCGTTCGGCGCGTGCGAAGACGTAGTCGCTGTAGCCGCCCTCGTACTCGTGGACGGTGCCGCGCTGGACGTCCCACATGCGGGTGCAGACCTGGTCGAGGAACCACCGGTCGTGGGTGACGCAGACGAGCGCCGAGCGGCGTGTCTGGAGATGACCGGCCAGCCAGGAGATGCCCTCGACGTCGAGGTGGTTGGTCGGCTCGTCGAGGACGATCAGGTCCTGTTCGGCGATGAGCAGCTTGGCCAGCGCGATGCGGCGCCGCTCACCCCCGGAGAGCGGGGCGATGACGGTGTCCAGGCCGTGTTCGAAACCCGGCAGGGCGAGTCCGCCGAAGAGGCCGGTGAGCACGTCGCGGATCTTGGCACTGCCCGCCCACTCGTGGTCGGCGAGGTCGCCGATCACCTCGTGGCGGATGGTCGCCTGCGGGTCGAGCGAGTCGTGCTGGGTCAGCACGCCCATGCGCAGCCCGCCGCTGTGGGTGACGCGCCCGCTGTCCGCCTCCTCCAGCTTGGCGAGTATGCGGATGAGGGTCGTCTTGCCGTCGCCGTTGCGGCCCACGACACCGATCCGGTCCCCCTCGGACACGCCGAGGGACACGTTGTCGAGCAGGGCACGGGTGCCGTACACCTTGCCGACCTGCTCGACGTTGATCAGATTGACGGCCATTTCGCTCCTGCCCCGGGGTTCGATCGACGTCCCAGGGTAGTCGGCTCGCAGCCGGGGCAACGCTCGGCGACCGGTCACGGAGGCGATACCGGCCGCGGGGACGGTCACGAGCGGCCCCGGATCCGGAAGGCGGTCCAGGATCTCCGCGCTTCCTCGCGCTTCCCCGCGCCTCTTCCTGCCTTCCCTCGCCAGGCCCCGGAGGCGTTCGCGGTCTGCGGTCCGGCTGAGCAGAACGGCGGCACGGCACTGTCAGTCCTGGGCCCTTGCCCTTCCCTCTCGGAGCGACGTACAGTTTTCTGTACGTACAGGATTCCGTACATATGAATCGACCGGGAGGCAGCCGTGCGGACGATGACCTACACCGAATCGCGGGCGAAGTACGCCGAGACCCTCGACGCAGTCGTGGACGACCGCGAGGAGGTCATAGTGACACGTGCCGGACATGAGCCGGTGGTGATCGTCGCGCTCGACGAGTACGAGTCGCTCAAGGAGACCGCTCATCTGCTCCGGAGCCCCGAGAATGCCCGCCGTCTGCTGGCCGCCATCGATCGTCTGGAGACGGGCGGGGGCACGGTGCAGGAGCTCGCCGAATGAAGTTCGTCTGGGACGAGTCCGCCTGGGAGGACTACACCTGGTGGCAGGTGGAGGACAGAAAGGTTCTCAAGCGGATCAACGCGCTGCTCCGGGACGTCGCCCGGAACGGGAACGAGGGATTGGGGAAACCGGAGCCCCTGAAGCACGGCTTCCAGGGCTACTGGTCCCGCCGGATCACCGTTGAGCACCGGCTCGTCTACAAGGTGGTCGACGAAGAGGTCCGCATCGCCGCCTGCCGCTACCACTACGGCCGGTAAGCCCCCGGCCGCACGGGATGTCGTACCGCCCCGCCGTCAGACGACAGTGGCGCCCGGCGCCGGGGACACCGCGGTCCGGGCGTTGCGGCAGGTTCCCGAGGTGAGCAGCGCCTCGGCCACCTTGCGTGCCGCCTCCTCGTCCGCCACCAGGAACGCGGTGGTCGGCCCGGACCCCGAGACCAGGGCGGCCAGGGCGCCGGCCGCGGTGCCCGCGGCGAGGGTGTCGGCCAGGGCCGGGCGCAGCGAGAGCGCCGCGGGCTGGAGGTCGTTGCCCAGGGCGCCCGCGAGGGCGGTGGTGTCCCCGGTCCGGAGCGCGTCCAGGAGCGCCGGGGACGCGACGGGGGCCGGGACGTCCGTACCGGCGGTGAGGCGGTCGAACTCGCCGTAGACGGCCGGGGTGGAGAGCCCGCCGTCGGCGACCGCGAAGACCCAGTGGAACGTGCCGCCGACCTCGATCGGGGTCAGCCGCTCGCCGCGTCCCACGCCGAGGGCCGCGCCGCCGACCAGGCTGAACGGGACGTCGCTGCCCAGTTCCGCGCAGATGGCGAGGAGTTCGTCCCGGTCGGCGCCGGTGTTCCAGAGGGTGTCGCAGGCGAGCAGCGCGGCGGCCCCGTCGGCGCTGCCGCCCGCCATGCCGCCCGCGACGGGGATGTCCTTGGCGATGTGGATGTGCACGTCGGGCTCGATGCCGTGCCGTCCGGCCAGGGCGATCGCGGCGCGGGCGGCGAGGTTCGTCGCGTCCAGCGGGACCTTCGCGGCGTCCGGGCCCGAGCAGGTGATCCGCAGTTCGTCGGCGGGGGTGACGGTGACCTCGTCGTACAGGCCGACGGCGAGGAAGACGTTGGCCAGGTCGTGGAAGCCGTCGGGGCGCGCGGCGCCGACCGCGAGCTGGACGTTGACCTTGGCGGGTACGCGGACGGTGACGCTCACTCGCCACTCCCTGAAGCCGTGTTCGTGTTGTTGTCGTTCGTGTCCGTGTCCGTGTCCGCACCCGGCCCCGAGTCCTCGCGGGGCCGGTTCGCTCCCGGACCGATCCCGCCCGGCTTGTTCTCGGCGATGGCGGCGAACTCCTCGACCGTCAGCGCCTCGCCACGGGCCTGCGGCGAGATCCCGGCCGCGACCAGGGCCGCCTCGGCGGCGGACGCGGAGCCCGCCCAGCCGGCCAGGGCCGCGCGCAGCGTCTTGCGGCGCTGGGCGAAGGCCGCGTCGACGACCGCGAAGACCTCGGTCCGGCTCGCCCGCGTCGTGACGGGTTCGGTGCGGCGGACCAGCGACACCAGGCCCGAGTCCACGTTCGGGGCGGGCCAGAAGACGTTGCGGCCGATGGCCCCGGCCCGCTTGACGTCCGCGTACCAGTTGGCCTTGACCGACGGCACGCCGTAGACCTTGTTGCCGGGCCCGGCGGCCAGCCGGTCGGCGACCTCGGCCTGGACCATGACGAGGGTCCGCTCGATGGACGGGAACCGTTCCAGCATGGTCAGCAGCACCGGCACGGCGACGTTGTACGGAAGGTTCGCGACCAGCGCGGTCGGGGCCGGGCCCGGCAGCTCCCGGACCAGCATCGCGTCGGAGTGCACCAGGGCGAACCGGTCGGCGCGTTCCGGCATCCGGGCCGCGACCGTGGTCGGCAGGGCCGCCGCCAGCACGTCGTCGATCTCGACGGCGACCACCCGGTCCGCCGCCTCCAGCAGCGCCAGGGTCAGGGAACCGAGCCCCGGGCCGACCTCGACGACGACGTCGTCAGGGCGGACCTCCGCCGTGCGCACGATCCGGCGGACCGTGTTGGCGTCGATGACGAAGTTCTGGCCGCGCTGCTTCGTCGGGCGCACGCCCAGCGCGGCGGCCAGCTCGCGGATGTCTGCGGGGCCCAGGAGGGCATCGGGCTCTGTGGTGCTCACCCGGTAAGCGTACGGCCGTGCGGGAGGGGACTCGTCCCCGCGCGTGCCCGGCGCCCGCGCGGGGAGGCACCGCCGGTGGCGGCCGAAGGCCCTCAGTAGTCGAAGGCGCGCGCGGTGTTGTCGGCGACGGCCTCGGCCAGGGTGTCCTCGTCCAGCCCCTTCACCTCCGCCATGGCCCGCAGCGTGACCGGGATGAGGTACGGGGCGTTGGGCCGCCCCCGGTAGGGCGCCGGCGTCAGGAACGGCGCGTCCGTCTCGACCAGGATCAGCTCCGTCGGGGCGACCGCGAGCGCGTCGCGCAGCGGCTGGGCGTTCTTGAAGGTGACGTTCCCGGCGAAGGACATGAAGTACCCGGCGTCCGCGCAGATCCGGGCCATGTCGGCGTCGCCGGAGTAGCAGTGGAACACGGTCCGCTCGGGCGCGCCCGCGTCGGCCAGGACGCGCAGCACGTCCGCGTGCGCCTCGCGGTCGTGGATGACGAGCGCCTTGCCGTGCCGTTTGGCGATCTCGATGTGGGCCCGGAACGACTCCTCCTGCGCGGCCATGCCCTCGGGGCCGGTCCGGAAGTGGTCGAGGCCGGTCTCGCCGACACCGCGTACGTGGTCGAGCGCGGCCAGTGCGTCGATCTCGGCCAGCGCCTCGTGCAGGGCTGCCGTCCCGCCCGCCTCACGCGCCCCCTGGCGCGACCGGCTGTCGGGATCGCCGTGCACGATGCGCGGCGCCTCGTTGGGGTGCAGGGCGACCGCCGCGTGCACGTTCGGGTGCGCGGCGGCGGTCTCGGCGGCCCACCGCGAGCCGGCGACGTCACAGCCCACCTGGACCACGGTGGTCACGTTGACCGCGGCGGCCCTGGCCAGGCTCTCCTCCA
The DNA here is from genome assembly GCF_042892615.1 of Streptomyces sp. NPDC001750. NCBI lineage: Bacteria > Bacillati > Actinomycetota > Actinomycetes > Kitasatosporales > Streptomycetaceae > Streptomyces > Streptomyces sp. NPDC001750. Next base: position 186,406 of record NZ_JBIAUE010000009.1, read on the forward strand.
CGGTCGCGTCCTGCATGTCCAGGTGGGTGTGCGAATCGGCGACCGCTACCCGGAGAGGCTCGGGCAACGGCGGGGCTTCGGAGCGGCTCATGCCGACGATCGTACGAGGGTCCTACGACGGCTCCCCGCACCAGCTCCCCGTACCCGGGCGATCCACGCCCGGCACCTGACGCCGCATGTCCGGCCGCGTCCGGTCACTTCCGGTGGAACGCCGGTCGCTTCTGTGGACCGCCGGTCACTTCCGGTGGAACGGATGCAGCAGCTTGGACAGCTGCCAGTGGCGCGGTTCGCCCTTGGGAGCTTCGATGGCACCGCCGGCGCCGATGGGGCCCGCCGGGGCGACGAGGCTCCTCGACGCGAGCCGGTCCGCCCGGGAGTGGCCCAGCAGCTGCTCGACGGCCGACACCCGTCCGGCCCGCATGATCCGGACGACGTGACCGCCGCAGTTCGCGCAGGTGGGCTTGGAGAGCGGCGAGGGCACTCGCTCTCCGTCCGCCTTGTAGATGATGAAGGGTCTACCGGAACCGTCGACGTGATGCTCTATCTCGTAGGACTGTTCCCAGCCGTACCCGCACCTCATGCAAGCGAAGGCGTACGCCTCGTGCACGGTGGTTGCTGCGATCTCGCTCATGCCTGCTCCTTTGTCCTCCGGACCGGCACTCCGGGGAGTGGGTCCCCGGTCCAGTGGACGCCCGTACCGGCGGGAGCGCATCAGGCCCTGTCGAGTGTTGGAGCGGTTTTGGCCTTCTCATGGCAGAAAAGCCCGGTGCGCGGCTCGCGCTTTTTACGATAGTCCTTTGCCTTCCGCAGGGCCGGTTCGTGCCGCGTTCTTTGCCGCTACGACGGCGTCGAAGACCTCGCGTTTGGGCAGTCCCGCCTCCGCGGCGACGGCGGCGATGGCTTCCTTGCGTCGCTCCCCCGCCTCCTCGCGCACCCGCACCCTGCGTACCAGCTCCTCGGCGTCCAGTTCCTCGGGTCCGGTGTCGGCCGCGCCCTCGACGACGACGGTGATCTCGCCGCGCACCCCTTCGGCCGCCCAGGCCGCCAGATCGCCCAGCGGGCCGCGCTTCACTTCCTCGTAGGTCTTGGTCAGCTCCCGGCACACGGCGGCCCGGCGGTCGGCGCCGAAGACCTCGGCCATCGCCGCGAGGGTGTCGTCGAGCCGGTGCGGGGCCTCGAAGAAGACCATGGTGCGGCGCTCGGCGGCGACCTCGCGGAGCCTGCCGAGCCGTTCGCCCGCCTTGCGCGGCAGGAAGCCCTCGAAGCAGAAGCGGTCGACGGGCAGGGCGGACAGGGCGAGCGCGGTGAGCACCGCGGACGGGCCGGGTACGGCGGTGACCCTGATGCCGTGCTCCACGGCGGCGGCCACGAGCCGGTAGCCGGGGTCGGAGACGGACGGCATCCCGGCGTCCGTGACCAGCAGGACGCGGGCGCCGCCGGTCAGGGCCTCGACGAGTTCCGGGGTACGGGCCGACTCGTTGCCCTCGAAGTAGGAGACGACCCGGCCCGTGGTGTGGATGCCGAGCGCCTGGGTGAGGCGGCGCAGCCGGCGGGTGTCCTCGGCGGCGACGACGTCGGCCGACTCCAGTTCCGCGGCGAGGCGCGGCGGGGCGTCCGCCACGTCGCCGATGGGGGTTCCCGCGAGCACCAGCGTTCCGGTCGTGCCCGCCATGGCAGTCGTTCCATTCGTTCCGGTCGTTCCAGTCACATGGGCCATCCTCCCAGGACCACCGGGACCGCAGAGACCGCAGGGATCACAGGGACGGTAGGGACCACCAGGACTCCGGTGACTCCAGGGGCCCCTGGCCCCATAACCCCCAGGGACTCCCGGGAACTCCCAGGAACTCCCGGGAGTCCCGCGCCGGATGACGCGGGATGGATGACGACGCCCGGACGGACGCGTCCCCTGCGTCGGCGCGGCGGTTCCCTACGATGGCGCGGTGACGAGTACTGCGCCCGACGCCCGGCCGGGCCAAGACGCCGGACATCCGCACGGCGAGGAATCGCCCTCCTGGCAGCGACGGCTGCGCCGTTTCGGCCATGTGCCCCGGCCCGGGATCGGGCTGCGTGAGCGGCTGGTCCCCCCGTACACGCGGCCCGGTGCCCAGCTGTGGGCGGTGCTCGGGATCTCCCCGGCCATGGCCGAGCGCCTGGTGCGGTGGTCCGCGTGGGGCGGTCCGCTGCTGGTGGCGCTGGGCGCCGGGGTGCTGCGGTTCTGGCGGCTGGGCAGCCCGCACGCGCTGATATTCGACGAGACGTACTACGCCAAGGACTCCTGGGCGCTGATCAACCAGGGGTACGAGGGCGACTGGCCCAAGAACATCGACAAGCTGATCCTGGAAGACCCGTCCAAGGTGACCGTCCCGGTGGACCCGGGCTATGTGGTGCATCCGCCGGTCGGCAAGTGGATCATCGGGTTGGGCGAGCAGCTCTTCGGCTTCACGCCGTTCGGCTGGCGGTTCATGGTGGCGGTGCTCGGCACACTGTCGGTGCTGATGCTGTGCCGGATCGGGCGGCGGCTGTTCCGTTCGACGTTCCTTGGATGCCTGGCCGGGACGCTGCTCGCGTTCGACGGTCTGCACTTCGTGATGAGCCGCACCGCACTGCTCGACCTGGTGCTGATGTTCTTCGTGGTGGCCGCGTTCGGGGCGTTGCTGATCGACCGGGACCGGTCGCGGCGCAGGCTCGCCGACGCGCTGCCGGTGGACGAGGAGGGGGTGCTGCGGCCCGACGTGGACGTGGCGGAGCATCTGCGGCTCGGGTGGCGCCCCTGGCGGATCGCCGCCGGTGTGCTGCTGGGGCTGGCCTTCGCCACCAAGTGGAACGGTCTCTACATCCTGGCGGCGTTCGGTCTGATGACGGTGCTGTGGGACGTGGGCGCGCGGCGGACGGCGGGCGCGATCCGCCCGTACACGGCGGTGCTGAAGCGGGACCTGCTGCCGGCGTTCGTCTCGACGGTCCCGGTCGCTGTCCTCACGTATGTCGCCTCCTGGACGGGGTGGATCGTCACCGGCAAGGGCTACTACCGCGATTGGGCACAGACCGACGGCAAGGGTGGCGCCTGGACCTGGCTGCCGGACTGGCTGCGCAGCCTGTGGCACTACGAGCACCAGGTCTACGAGTTCCACGTGAACCTGACCTCCGGCCACACCTACCAGTCCAACCCGTGGAGCTGGATCGTGCTCGGCCGGCCCGTGTCGTACTTCTGGTCGGAGCAGCCGGGCTGCGCGGAATCGGCGACCGGAAAGTGCTCCCGCGAGGTGCTCGCCATCGGGACGCCGCTGCTGTGGTGGGCCGCGTGCTTCGCCCTGGTGTACGTGCTGTGGCGGTGGATCTTCCGGCGCGACTGGCGGGCGGGCGCGATCGCCTGCGGAGTGGCGGCGGGCTGGCTGCCCTGGTTCCTGTATCAGGAGCGGACGATCTTCCTCTTCTACGCGGTCGTGTTCGTGCCGTTCCTGTGTCTGGCGGTGGCGATGATGATCGGCGCGATGCTGGGCCCGGGGGCGAGTGCGGTTGCTGCGGTCACGGGCACTGCGGGGACGGGCACGGGCAAGGGCCGGGAAACCGGTGCGGACGCGGGCCTCGGACCGACGTGGGAGACCGGCCCGCCGGGCGGCGACGTGTCGAGCGATCGGCGCCGGACGCTGGGGGCGGTCGCGGCGGGCGTGCTGGTGCTGCTGATCATCTGGAACTTCATCTATTTCTGGCCGATCTACACGGGCGCCCCGATCCCGGACGACGCCTGGCGCGCACGGATGTGGCTGGACACCTGGATCTGACGAGCACACCCGGATCCGACGAGCACGCCGCCCCGGTCCGACGAGCACGTCCTCGGACCGGGAGGTCACCCGGACCCGACCGGCATGTCCCGCGGATCCGGCCAACACGTCCCGCCGCCCGGATCCGACCGGCGTGTCCCGGCACGTCCTGATGCGTTCAGACCGCACATATCCCGTTCCGATAACGGCGGTCCCGGTTGTCGGTGGTGTCCCGTAGGGTGCCCAGCGGCATCCGCTTGAACGCGTTCACTTGTACGCGTTCAGGGGGGGAACTCCTGGGGAGGGGACTGCAAGGATGCGCAGTGGAGCGAAGGTGGCGATCGTCGGCGGTGTGTTCGCGGTCGTGGCCGGCGGGGTGGGTTACGGGGCGTACAACGTCCTGAACACGCTGAACGACGCCGACGACGGATCGGGCGCGGGGACCACTTCCGCCGAGGTGCGGACGGGACCGGTCACCAAGGCGGAGATCGACGACGTGTCGAAGAGGTTCCTCGACGCCTGGGCGAAGGGTGACGCGGCCGTCGCGTCGCAGCTCACCAACAACGCGACCGAGGCCGAACCGGTCCTCGCCGGCTACCGGGACGAGGCCCACGTCAGCCGGGCGGTGATCACCCCGGGCGCGGCGGTCGGTACGAAGGTGCCGTACACGGTGAAGGCGACCGTGTCGTTCGGCGGGAAGTCGAAGCCCTGGTCGTACGCGTCCGAACTGACCGTGGTGCGCGGTCAGACCACCGGCAGGCCGCTGGTCGACTGGAAGCCCGTCGTGATCCACCCGGAGCTGACGGCCGGTGCGTCGTTGAAGACCAAGGAGGCGTCGTCGCCGTCGATCGAGGCGGTGGACCACGACGGCAAGGTGCTCACCAGGGAGAAGTACCCCTCCCTGGGCCCGATCCTGGACACGTTGCGCGAGAAGTACGGGGAGAAGGCGGGCGGCACCGCGGGCATCGAGACCGTGATCGAGAGCGCGGAAGCGGGCGGCCCGGACAAGACCCTGGTCACCCTCAGCGAGGGCAGACCGGGCAGGCTGCGGACCACCCTGGACGCGAACGCCCAGGCGGCGGCCGAGACCGCGGTGAAGAAGTACAACCAGGCGTCGGTGGTCGCGATCAGGCCGTCCACGGGTGCGATACGGGCGGTCGCCAACAACCCGGCCGACGGATTCAACGCGGCGTTCCTCGGCAAGCAGGCGCCCGGTTCGACGATGAAGATCGTGACCGCGGCGACGCTGATCGAGAAGGGGCTCACCTCGGCGAACCAGAGGATCGAGTGCCCGACCACCGCGATGTACATGGGCCGCACCTTCAAGAACCTGGACGACTTCTCCATCCCGGACGGCACCCTGACGACGAGTTTCGCCCGGTCCTGCAACACCGCCTTCATCAAGCTGATCGACGACACGAAGGACGACGCGGCGCTCGCCAAGGAGGCCCGTGACGTCTTCGGGATCGGCCTGGACTGGCAGACGGGTGTGGCCACCTTCGACGGCAGCGTGCCGGAGGCCACCGGAGGCGAGGCCGCCGCCCAGTACATCGGCCAGGGCACGATCCAGATGAACGCCCTGAACGTCGCGTCCATCACCGCCACCGCGAAGAACGGCACCTTCCACCAGCCGATCATCGTCGACCCGGACCTCGACGGCCGCCCCATCGCCAGGGCCGCCCGTTCGTTGTCCCCCTCCGTGTCCCAGCAGCTCACCAACATGATGCGGCAGACCGCGAGTTGGGGCACGGGCAAGGCCGCGATGGCCTCGGTCGGCGGCGACAAGGGGGCGAAGACGGGTTCGGCGGAGGTGGACGGCCAGGCCACGTCCAACAGTTGGTTCACCGGCTTCAGCAACGACCTGGCCGCCGCCGCGGTCGTCCAGTCCGGCGGCCACGGCGGCGATGCGGCGGGCCCGGTGGTGGCGGCGGTCCTCCGCGCGGGTTCATAGAGCGCGAGTGCTCCACGCGGCCCGGTGGGGCCGCCGGGCGGACACCTGCTCCGGCCCCGGCCGCCCGGAACCACGTTCCGGGCGGCCGCGCCGTCAGAGCAGAAGATCCCTCGTACGCAGCGTCGCCGAGTGACCCGCGCCGAGGACCTCCTCCTGCTGGGGCAGGAGACGGCCGAGCAGGACTCGGGCCTCCTCCGGGCGATCGGCCGCGAACAGGGCGGCTGCCAGGCGGGCGCGCGTCGCCAGCGTGTACGGATGCAGATCACCCGCCCGGTCACGCTGCTGGGACTCCGTCGCCGTCAGCAGCTCCACGGCCTCCGCGACGCCGTCGCCCTCCGCCGTGCGGACCAGCAGCTCGCCCAGGCGCGAACGAGCGTCCAGCACGTCGGGGTGTGTGTCGTCGTCCAGGACCGCGGCGCGGTCGGCGACCACCGCGCGCAACTCCCGCACCGCCGCGGTCAGATCTCCGGTCGCCGCCGTCCACCAGGCGATGCCCAGCCGGGTGGTCAGCACCTCGGTGTGGTCCGCCCGCCCGTACGCCGCCACGCGCTCCTCGCGCAACGCGGTCAGTTCGCCGAGCGCACGTTCCGGGTCGCCCAGCTCGCCGCGGAGCCACGCCAGGTTGTTGCGGCAGATCAGGATGGTGGGGTGCCGCTCGATGGACACCTTGCGCTGGTCGGCCAGCAGTTCCTCGTGCAGCGGCAATGCCGCGGCGACGTCACCCAGCTCCCACGTGTAGCGGGCGATGTTGAGCCGGACCAGCAGTGTGTCAGGGTGTTCCGCGCCCTTCACCCGCTCCACCTGGGGAAGCAGCTGCCGGTAGTCCTCCAGCCCGGCCCGGAATCTTCCGGCCTCACAGGTGAACTTGCAGATGTTCATCCTGCTGAAGATCACCTGCTCGTGGTCCTCGCCGTACGCCGCCACCCGGTCCCGCAGCAGCTCCGCGTGCATGGCGAGCGCCTCCTCGGGGCGGCCGAGCCGGCCGTACCAGTAGGCGATGTAGTGCCGGCTCTCCAGGACGTCCTTGTGCGTGGGCCCGAGGACACGGAGCTGCTGCGGCAGCAGTTCCTCGTGGCGCCGCAGGCCCTCCGCCATGGCGCCGCCGCGGCCCGTCCAGTACGCGATGTGGTGCCGGGTCTCCATCGTGCGCCGGTCGTCGGCCCCGAACACCCGTGTCTGCGCCCCCAGAACCGCTTCGTGGAGCTCCACCGCCTCCGCGAACCGGCCCATCTGCCCCGTCGCGTACGCGATGCGGTGCCGGCTCTCCAGGATGTCCGGATGCTCGGGGTCCTCGAAGACCCGCAGCTGATCGGCGAGGACGGCCTCGTGCATGGCGTGCGCCCTGCTGTACGACCCCGCTCGTCCGGCCCAGTAAGCGGCCTGCTGACGGGCTCGCAATGTGAACGGGCTCTCCGGGCCCGGAGTCTGGGACAGCCGCTGGGACCAGCCGATGAGCCGGTCGCGGTTGGCCGCCGCGTCGGAGGAGGCACGGGCCTTCAGGCTCTCCAGCAGCCGTTCGTAGTCCCCGATGTGCCACAGGTGCAGGGGTTCGGAGTCCCGGGCGTAGGCGTGCAGCGGGTCGTCCGGATCGTGACAGTTCATGGGTGCCATGCTGTCGAGCGCCTCCGCCAGCGATCGGTGGCCGTCGTTCAGGTCGAGCCTGTCGTCCTCGGTGTTCATGTGGTCCACCATGGTCTGGTGGTCGACTCCGATCATCTCACCGACACGCGCGTCGGGAACCCTGCTCAGCAGCCCGGCCAGCTGCTCCAGCACCTGGTCCAGCGCCGTGTCCGTGCCGGGACCGCCGCGCAGCGCGGCGCCCCGGAGCAGCAGCGGCCGGGGCAGCACCGGGCCTCGGCCCACCGCACCGAGCACGTTCAGCACGGCGTCGGTCTGGTTCGCCCCGCCCGGCGCCAGCCTGCGAGCCCGGTGGAACGCCGTCCGGTAACCGCCGTCCACCGGAGCCCTGCTGCTGCCCGCGTCCGCCCACAACCGGGCCGTCTGCCAGTTGCCGTCGGCCACCTCCACGATGCGGGCCCGCCGTTCCGCCTGGCTGACCTTGAGCCGCACGTACTCGCTCAACTGCTCCCGGGACGCCGGGGGCATCGCGAACCGCTGCCAGTCGGCGGGAAGTTCGAGGCCGTCGCGGCTGGTGACGACGATCCCGAACCAGGAGGGCGCCTCGTGTGCGAGCGCGTTCAGCGCGTCGGTGACGCGCATCCGCTGCGTGGGATGCAGCTGGTCGAGGGCGTCCATGACGACGCGCACGGGCCTGCCGGGCGTCGCGCAGCGCGCCAGCGGCTCGGTGACCAGTCGGCGCTCCGGCGGGAAGTCGTTGCGTACGGCGGCCGGAACCTCTTGGTGGAAGGCGGTGCGGGCGTCCTCGAAGCCGGGGAGGTGGGTCCGCAGCTGCGTCGCGACGTCCGCGAGGACGGGCTCGTCCATGTCCGTCTCCACGAACTCGTGCAGCGCCACGATGTCGAAGTCGGGTTCGGACGGGAGGAGTTCGGACCTGCACAGGGCGGCCGCCAGTACGCTCTTGCCGTATCCACGGCGCCCCACGACCGCGACCGCGCGGTGGGCACCGACCATGCGGGTGATCTCCGGCAGGGGCTCGGGGGGCTGGAACAGTCGCAGGCGGCCGAGCTGCTCCCTGCCGACGCCGCTGTCCGCCAGCACGCTGTGGGCGGCGATGAACGCCACGTTCCTGGTGATCCAGTGCGGTCGCTCCGGGGTGTCGCCGGCGCGCGTCCCGCCGTGCCGGACCAGTTGGGGCACCTGTCCCCTGACCTGTCGTCCCGCCGCCCAGCGCAGGTCCTCGTCGTACAGCTCCCTGCCGAGCCGGGCGTGGCCGTGCCGCAGGACCTGGTTGACGCCGCGCAGGAAGGAGAGCCCGTAGGCGCTCTGGTCGGCCGAGGCGGAGGTCACGAGGCCGATCTCCCGGCCGCGTTCCATCGACGCGGGGATCCACTCCCTGGCCGCGGTCAGCGCGGCGACCCCCGACTGACAGGCGTCGATCAGGACGGCGAGTGCCCGCACGTCCCCGTGCCGGGACAGGCCGTCCCGGAGCCCGGAAGGGACGGAATAGGCCGTTTCGGAGTCGGGTGTGGCGGGCGTGCCGGCGATGGGAAAGAGGAAATCGTCGTGGCGCACGCCGAATCCGTGCCCCAGGAAGGCGAGGACCAGGGTCGCGGGCCCTTCCTCGGCGGACAGCGTCGCATGGGTGAACGCGGACGCGACCGCGTCCCGCACCGTCTCCACCGTCCCCGGGTCGAGCACCAGACCGCCCGCGTGGGCGGGCAGGCAGCCGCCTCTGTCGTCATCGCGCAGGTAGGCGTCCAGCAGCCGTGCCTCCTGCTCCAGATCGTCCAGGTTGCGACCGGACGCATCCCACTGAGCAGCGATCACCAAGGAAAAGCGGTTCGACATCCAATTATTATCGAGTCAACGCGGCAACCGAAGCGGCGAGTTGACGAAATGCACCGGGCGGCCGGAGGCTTGGGGCCGCAGGTGCGCGCCGCCCGTCCCGCATCGTCCGGGCGGACCGGGCGCGCGAACGGGGTGGAGGGAGCCGCGCACGTGGCAGAAGTCGTGTTCGTTCATGGGATCGGACCGCTGGACGAGCCCGCGGAGGAACTGCACACCGCATGGCGCGCGGCACTGGCGGAGTCCCTGCGCAGGGCCGAGGAGACGGAGGCGGCGGCCGCGCTGGAAGGCGACCGGATCAGCACGGCCATGGCCTACTACCGCGACCTGTTCGACCCTTACGTCCCCCGGGACGAATGGGACCAGCGGCTGCCGGAGGGCATGACCGACACCGCCGGGCAGGTGGGCCTGAACTGCCTGGAGAACATCGCGGCACACGCCACCCGCCCGGAGGACCGGGAGGAGGCCGCCCACGAACTGACCCCGTTCCGCGAGGACCTGGGGCCCGAGCAGGGCCCATTGGAGCTGTTCCGGGTGGTCGCGGGAAGCCTCGGCCGCTGCGGACCGGTCGCCCGCTCGGTCTTCGGCGCGCTCAAGGCCACCATCGTGGCCAACCTCGCCCAGGTCGCCGCGTATCTGGACGACGAGCGGATCCGCAAGCAGGCGCAGGAGGCCCTGCTGGCGGAGATCGGGCCGGAGACCCGTGCCGTCTACGCGCACTCGCTGGGTACGGTGGTCGCATATGAGGCGCTGCACCAGTTGCGGCAGCCGCTGCCGCTGCTGGTGACCTTCGGTTCGCCGCTGGGGATGCGCACGATCATCCGGGAGCGGCTTCGTCCTCAACCGCCGCACGTGCCGGGGATGCTGCGTCGCTGGGTGAACGTGGCCGACCGGGACGACTACATCGTCGCGTCCCTGGACCTCCGCAAGGTCGTGACGGACGAGTCGTCCGAGATCCTCGAGAAGACCCTGCTGGTGCGCAATCCGGGACTGGACGCGCATCCGGCGGTCAAGTACCTCGGGCACAAGAGGACCGCGCGACCGCTGGCGGAAGTGCTGCGGTCGCATCCGGACCGCGCCGGGGCCGCCACCCTCTGAGCCCGGTTCCCCGGGACGGTCGTGGCGTCGAGCGGCGCGGCCTTCTGCGGCCTTCGTCCCTCCGTCGGGCCGTGATGTCGCGACGACCTCCGCCGGCCCCGGTCCCCGGTTCTCTCGGCGTCCCCGCCGCCAGGGCCGGCGCGGCCTTCGGTAGCGTGCGGGGGTATGAACTCCTCCTTCTCCGCCTCCGCCGCCCCGTCCGACGCCCACCCCCGATTCGCCGAGGCCCTGCGGGAGCTGGGGCTCGATGTCGCGGTACGCCGGTTCCCGGAGGCCACCCGTACCGCCGCCGAGGCCGCCGCCGCGATCGGCTGCGAGCTGTCCGAGATCGTCAAGTCGCTGGTCTTCGAGGCGGACGGCGTGCCGGTGCTGGTCCTCATGGACGGTGCCTCGCGCGTCGATGTCGAGCTGGTGCGGGCGGAGTTGGGGACGGGGAAGGTCAAGCGGGCCGGGGCGGACCTGGTCCGGGAGACGACCGGGTACGCGATCGGGGGTGTACCGCCCTTCGGGCACCGTACGCGGACCCGGGTCCTGGCCGACCGGGGGCTGCTGGAGCACGCGGTGGTGTGGGCGGCGGCGGGCACCCCGCACACGGTGTTCCCCCTCGGCCCCGAGGAGCTGATCGCGCACGCCGGCGGAACGGTCGTGGACGTGCGCGAGAAGTCCGCGTGACACCGCTGGTCGCCCTGGCCGTACTCGTCGCCGCGGTCACCCACGCCGGCTGGAACGCCATCGCACACGCGATCGAGGACAAGCTCGTCTCCTTCACCCTGATCTCCGGGGGCGCGCTGCTGATCAGCGCGGCGGCGGCCTGCTTCGTCCCGTTCCCGGCCGCCGGGGCCTGGCCGTACCTCGCGGTCTCGGCCGCTCTGCACGTGGTGTACATGCTGCTGCTGATGCGCTCGTTCACGCTGGGCGACTTCGGGCAGATGTATCCGATCGCCCGCGGCACGGCCCCGCTGGTGGTGACCGTCCTCGCCGCCGTCTTCGTCGGCGAACGCCCGGACGCCTGGGTCGCGGCGGGGGTCGCGGTGGCCTCGACGGGGCTGGTGGGGCTGGCCCTCTGGGGCATCCGCGGGTCCGGCGGGCGACCCGACTGGCCGGCGCTGCTCGCCGCCGTCGCGACCGGTCTGGCCATCGCCGGGTACACCACGGTCGACGGGGTCGGGGTGCGGGCCGCGGGCACCCCGCTGGGCTACATCGTCTGGCTGATGATCCTGGAGGGCCTGGCCATCCCGGCGTACGCCCTGTACCGGCGGCGGGGCGTGCTCATGGCGCAGCTGCGCCCGTACGCCGCTCGGGGACTGCTGGGCGCGGCGCTCTCGATGGCCGCGTACGGCCTCGTCCTGTGGGCGCAGACCCGGGCGGCACTGGCCCCGATCGCGGCGCTCCGGGAGTCGTCGATCATCGTCGGCGCGGCCATGGGGACGCTGTTCTTCAAGGAACGGTTCGGCGCGCCGCGCCTGGCGGCGGCGGGGCTGATGGTCGTCGGCATCGGGCTGATGCTCCACACGAGTTGAACCGACGCGGGAAGAGGTGGCCCCCGCCGGGGTGTGCCTCCGACGGGGTGGGCCTCCGACGGGGTGGGCCGCCGATGGGGTGAAAGGGAGCGCACCCGCCCCGCGCCCCCGTCTCCGCGGGGGTGGTGGCTGCTTGGATGCCCAGGTCTCCGCCCGCGCGCACCGCTCAGCTCCGGACGCGCACTCCCCAGCACCGAAAGGGACACCACCATGCCCAAGCGCCTTCACCCCGCCAGGGTTCTCGCCGCTGCCGTACTGGCTGTGGCCGGCCTCGCCGCCTCCGGTCAGGCACCCGTCTCCGCGGCGCCCCTCCCCGGCCAGGACCTGATCAACAAGATGGACGGGAGCCGCCTGGCACTGCTCGGCAACAGCACTGCCGAGGGCGCCACCGGCATCACCCTGCGCGACCCCGCGTGGAGGTACAGCACCGAGCGGTGGGAGATCGACCTCTCCGCCTGGCAGGCGGACGCCCCCCACACCTACACCGCCACGCTGCGGAACGAGGCCGCGAACAAGTGCCTCCAGCCCGCTGCCGCGACGCCCCAGCGGGGGACCACGGTCGTCGTCCGGACCTGTGACGGTTCGCAGCTGCAGAAGTGGAGTCTGCACCCGGAGAAGGTCGGCGACAGTTACACGGGCTGGTGGACGTACCGCCCCATGGTGGACAAGAATCTCGCGCTCAGCCTGAACAGGTACAACGACGGCAGCTGGGACAGCCTCTACCTGAACATCGCCCAGCCCAGCTCCGACCGGCTGTGGCGCAGGACCGCCGACGACACCCCGCTGGCCAACGGCTGACCCGTCGGCTGACGGCCGACCCGTCGACCAGCGGTCGGCCCACCAGGAGGCGGTCGGCCCGTCGCCCGGCGGCCGACCGTTCGCACGCCCCGGGTGCCCGTCGCCGCGTGGATCGCACGATGCCCGCCCCGCCGTACGACACGGCGCGGCGGGCATCGTGCGATCACCCCGCTACTCCCCCGAAATCGCCTTCCGGAAGCCGTAGTTGACGGCGGTCAGTCCGCCGTCCACCCGCAGCGTCGTCCCCGTGATCCAGGCCGCGTCACGGGAGGCGAGGAACGCGACGGCGGACGCGATGTCCTCCGGCTCGCCGACCCGGCCCAGCGGGTAGAGGCCACTGGCCCGGGCCAGTTCGGCATCCTTGCCCGCCCAGGCATCGGTGCGGACCGTGCCGGGGGCGACCAGGTTGACGCGCACGCCGCGCGGTCCCGCGTGGCCCGCCAGGGTACGGGTCAGGCTGGCCAGGCCCGCCTTGGCGGCGCTGTAGCCGTGATTGCCGAAGTCCTGTTCGCCGTTGACCGAGCCGATGTTGACGATCGCGCCCCGCCCGGAGGCCACCAGGTGCGGGAGGGCGGCGCGGGCGCAGCGGTACGGGCCGGTGAGCGTGATGTCCAGGTCGCGCTGCCAGGACTCGTCGGGTGCGTCCTCGAAGAGCGGGGTGTCGGCGGTGCACGCGTACGCGTTGTTCACCAGCACGTCGAGGGAGCCGAACGCGGCGACCGCGTGCGCGACCGCGGCCTCGACCGCCGCCCGGTCGGCCACGTCGCAGGGCAGTGCCTCGGCCGTCGCGCCCGTGGTGCGTATGGCGGCGGCGGTGCGTTCGGCGCGGTCGCCGTCCAGGTCGGTGACCAGGACCCGGGCGCCCTCGGAGGCCAGGCGGCGGGCCGTGGCCGCGCCGATGCCCTGGCCCGCTCCGGTGATGAGCACGCCGTATCCCTCGAACCGTGAACCGGCCCGAGGAGAAGGGGCGTCGGTGCGGGCAGCGGGGGAATCGGAGGAAGCAGCAGGAGTCATGGCGCCGACCGTACTGCCCTGATCAGTGCCTGGGCACGGGGGTCGGCGGTGACTCCCTTCTGCAGACCGTTCGTCACATAGCCGAAGGCGATGCCGGATTCGGGGTCGGCGAAGCCCAGCGATCCGCCCCGGCCGGGGTGTCCGAAGGAGCCGGGGGCCAGCAGCGGGGCGGCCGGTCCGTGCAGCATGTAGCCCAGTCCGAAACGGGTGTTGACGACCAGGACACGGTCCGGTCCGGCCGACTCCTCGGTACGCGCGAGGGTGAGCGTGGCGGGGGCGAACAGCCGGTGCCCGTCGACCGGGCCGATCATCGCGGCGTAGCAGCGGGCCAGGGCGCGGGCGGTGGCGATGCCGTTGGAGGCGGGGAGTTCGGCCGCCCGGTAGCCGGGGTCGTTCTCGTCGGGCAGCGGGTCGATGGCCCCGAAGGCGCGGCGGGTGAGGGACAGCGGGTCGCGGTACGCCTCGGCGACGGACCGCTTGGGACGCAGCCGCAGGGCGCCGCCGCCCGGCCCGTCCGGAGTCTCGACGGGACCGATCCGTCCCACCCGGTGCGCCTCGTCGGCCGGGAGGCCGAACCAGAAGTCCAGGCCGAGCGGGCGGGCGATCTCCTCGGCGATCCAGCGGCCGACCGTGCGCCCGGTGACCCTGCGCACCAGTTCACCGATGAGGAAGCTGTAGGTTTGGGCGTGGTAGCCGTGTCCGGTGCCGGGCTCCCACTGGGGACACTGGGCGGCGACGGCCTGCGGCCCGGAGATCCCGTCGGTGGCCTCGGAGGGGGTCAACGGGCAGTCGAGGGCGGGGATGCCGGCCCGGTGCGCGAGCAGGTGGCGGACCGGGACGCGTTCCTTGCCGCCCGCCTTGAACTCCGGCCAGTACGTGCCGACCGGGGCGTCGAGGTCGAGCTGGCCGCGCTGGTGCAGCAGCAGCGGTACGGCGGAGGCGATGCCCTTGCCCGCGGAGCGGACGATCTGGACGGTGTCCACGGCCCACGGTTCGGTGCCGTCGACGTCTCTCGTACCGGCCCACAGGTCGACGACCTTGCGGCCGTCCCGGTAGACCGTGACGGCCGCGCCGCGTTCGCCGCGCTGCTCGAAGTTGCGGACGAAGGCGTCCCGGACCGGTTCGAATCCGGCCGCCACCGTGCCGCGTACGTCCACGCCTGCTCCTGCGCTCCCGCTCCCGCTCATCCCTCCATGGTGCATCCCTCAGGGGGCCGGACGGGTGGCGGGTCACCCGAAGTTCACGGACGCACTCGCGGGCGGGTTCGCGGTCGGATTCACGGGCAGGCGCGCGGCCGGATCGGCCGGAAGTCGGCGGAAGAACCGGCCGGCGCGGGCCGGAACGCTCAACGCCGCGTGGTGTCCACGGTGACGGAACGCGGATCGAAGCCGAAGGGCAGCTCCAGGCGGTGGGCGCGCATCAGCTCCTCGTCGCAGAGCAGGTCCTGGGTGCGGTCGTCGGCGGCGATGACGCCCTCGCTCAGGATCACCGAGCGCGGGCAGAGTTCCAGTGCGTACGGCAGGTCGTGCGTGACCATGAGCACGGTGACGTCCAGGGACCTCAGGATGTCGGCCAGTTCGCGCCGCGAGGCCGGGTCCAGGTTGGACGACGGCTCGTCCAGGACGAGGATCTCCGGCCGCATGGCGAGGACGGTGGCGACGGCGACGCGGCGGCGCTGCCCGAAGGAGAGGTGGTGCGGCGGGCGGTCCGCGTACGTCTCCATGCCGACCCGCTTCAGCGCCTCGGTGACGCGTTCCTCCAGTTCGGCGCCGCGCAGCCCAAAGGAGGCGGGCCCGAAGGCCACGTCCTCGCGGACGGTGGGCATGAAGAGCTGGTCGTCGGGGTCCTGGAAGACGATGCCGACGCGGCGGCGGATCTCCGCGAGGTTGCGCTTCTCCACGGGGAGCCCGGCGACGCGGACGCTGCCCGCGCCTGCGTCGAGGATGCCGTTGAGGTGGAGGACGAGGGTGGTCTTGCCGGCCCCGTTCGGGCCGAGCAGCGCGACGCGCTCGCCCCGGCCGACGGTGAGGTTCACCCCGAAGAGGGCCTGGTGACCGTCGGGGTAGGCGTACGCGAGACCGCTGACCTCCAGCGAGGGCGCGGCGGCGGACGTGGACGTGGGCGTGCTCATACGGTCCATCCCAGCAGACACACGACGAGGGCGAGGACGGGGAGGGCGGCGGCGTGCGCCCACTGGGTCCGGGAGGCCGTCACCTCGTCGATGACCGGCATGGAACCGGCGTAGCCGCGGCTGATCATGGCGAGGTGGACGCGTTCGCCGCGCTCGTACGACCGGATGAAGAGCGCGCCGGCCGACTTGGCCAGGACACCCCATTGGCGTATCCCGCGTGCCTCGAAGCCGCGCGAGCGGCGGGCGATCGACATCCGGCGCATCTCGTCGGTGATCACATCGCCGTAGCGGATCATGAAGGACGCGATCTGGACGAGGAGCGGGGGCAGCCTGAGCCGCTGGAGGCCGAGCAGCAGCGACCGCAGTTCGGTGGTGGAGGCGAGGAGCACGGAGGCGGCGACGCCGAGGGTGCCCTTGGCGAGGACGTTCCAGGCACCCCAGAGGCCGGGAACGCTGACGGAGAGGCCGAGCACCTGGGTCTGTTCTCCGGGCACCACGAACGGCATGAGCAGCGCGAACGCGACGAACGGCACCTCGATGAGCAGCCGCTTGAGCAGCAGTCCGGCGGGGATCCGGGCCAGGGCGGTGACGGCGCCGAGCAGTACGGCGTACAGCGCGAACGCCCACATCGCCCCGCGCGGGGTCGAGACGACGACCACGACGAAGCAGAGGGCGGCGGCGAGCTTGCAGTGCGGCGGCAGCTCGTGGACCGGCGAGCGGCCGGGCCGGTAGAGCCGGTGCGCGTGGCCGGCGCCCATGTCAGGTGTCTTCCCCGCCGCGCGCGCTGCCGGCGGTCGCGGCACCGGTGGTCGCGTCCGGGGTGCGACGGCGGCGGATCACGTAGAAGACCCCGCTGCCCACGGCGATCGTGGCACCGACGCCGATCACTCCGGCGAGACCGCCGGAGAGCCGGGCGTCGGAGACGTCCTTGACGCCGTAGTCGGCGAGCGGGGAGTCCTTGGCGGCGTGCTCCTCGGTCTTCTTGTCGATGCCCTGATCGGCGGCGACCTTCTCCAGGCCGTCGGGGGACGAGGAGGCGTAGAAGGAGACGAAGCCCGCCAGGACGAGCGCGGTGACCAGGCCGACGGCCCAGAAGCCCCGGTTGGAGCGGGCGGCGACCGGGGCGACGGGCTGCCGGGCGGGCGCGTCGACGAGTTCGCCGTCGACCCGGAGCTTGAGCGGGGCGGCGAGTCCGCGGGCCCCGTGCACCAGGTCGGGGCGCACGGCGAGGACGGCGCCGACGGTCAGCGCGGTGATCACGGCCTCGCCGACACCGATCAGCACATGGACGCCGACCATCGCGGTGAAGACCTTGCCGATCGGGATGTCCGTGGTGCCGCCGATCCAGTAGATCAGCGTGAAGGCGCAGGCCGCGGCCGGTACGGAGAGCAGAGCCGCGACGAAGGACGCGATGGTCGTGGAACGACGGGACCGCGGCAGCACACCGGTCAGCCCGCGGAAGACGGCGTACGCGACGACGGTGGTGACGATGCCCATGTCGAGCACGTTGACGCCGAGCGCGGTGAGGCCGCCGTCGGCGAACAGGATGCCCTGCATGAGCAGGACCACGGAGACGCAGAGGACCCCGGTGTACGGCCCGACAAGTATCGCGGCGAGCGCCCCGCCCAGCAGATGCCCGCTGGTGCCCGCCGCGACCGGGAAGTTCAGCATTTGCACCGCGAAGATGAACGCGGCCACGAGACCGGCCAGCGGAGCGGTGCGTTCTCCCCCACTCTCGACTGCGCTCGAGCGGGAGGTGCCCCCCAGCTCCCGTCGCGCGCCCCGCAGGCTGACGGCCACCGCGCCCGCGGCGACGACTCCGGCGACGGCGGAGACGGGTGGGTCGATGAATCCGTCGGGTACGTGCATGAGGGCTCCGCTTCCTGCGGTCCCGCGTGGTCGCGGACGTCGGATGTCGTGAACCGCTCAATGATAGGACCTTGTTGCAAACCCTTCGCAAGAGCGAGTGGGTCACAGTCCGAGTGACACGCCCGACCCGAGCGCGCCCGAGAACCGGTGGATACACCCGTACCGGGCACCCGTTCGAAGCGCTTATGGAATGAAATATGCGACATTTGATGCGGGGAAGAACACACACGAGGAGTCCGCCATGCCCCCCGTGATCCATGAACAGGCCGAAGCCTGGCTCGTCAACGACACCCCCGATCTGCCGGCGGTGCCGGTGGATCTGCTGTACGACGCCGACACCGACCCCCGTAACGTCCACCTCGCCTTCCCGGGCGGCATCGACTGGTCGCTCGACCGCGAGCTGCTGGGGCGCGGCCTCAGCGGCCCCGCCGAGCGTGGCGGCGTCCGGGTGTGGCCGTGCGGACGGACGCAGCTGGTCGTGGAACGCCACACGGAGGAGGGCGTGGAGGTGGTGCAGTTCGACAACGCGCCGCTGATCCGTTTCCTGCACCGCACGGAGGACGAGAACGTCGACGACGAGGGCGTCGGCTCCCACGTCCACACCTGAGCGACCGTGCCTGGCGCACCCTGTGCGTACCTCCGGTACACGGCCGACGGCCGCACGCCACGCACGGCGAAGCCCCCCTCGCACGGGGGGCTTCGTCGTACGCGTCGGCACCCCGTCCCGACGGGTGACCGGCGCATCCGGGACCGCGCGCCGCTCAGGCCCGGTCCCGGGGCTCGACGGACCGGTTCGCGGGGCCCGGCCCACCGGCCCGCCCCGCGCCCGGTTCCGGCTCAGACCCGGCTCAGCTCGCGCTCCCCCTCCGCGCCTCCGCCGTGGCCGGAACCGTCCTGCGGGTCCGTGGAGTCGCCGAGCTGCTTGCGCAGCCCCTCGCCCTCGACGTCCACGTTCGGCAGCAGCCGGTCCAGCCAGCGCGGCAGCGACCAGGCACGGTCGCCGAGCAGCGCCAGGACCGCGGGCACGATCGCCATCCGGACCACGAACGCGTCGAAGAAGACGGCGATGGCGAGCGAGAAGCCGATCATCTTCACCATCTGCTCGGTGGAACCGATGAAGCCGGCGAAGACCGCCATCATGATCACGGCGGCGGCCGTGACGACCCGGGCTCCGTGGCGGAATCCGGTGACGATCGCCTGGCCGGGCTTCTCGCCGTGGACGTACGCCTCACGCATCCGCGTGACGAGGAAGACCTCGTAGTCCATCGCGAGACCGAAGACCACACCCACCATGAAGATCGGCATCATGGACATGATCGGGCCGGTCTGTTCCACGCCGAAGAGCGAGCCGAGCCAGCCCCACTGGAAGACCGCGACGACCGCGCCCAGGGCGGCGACCACCGAGAGCAGGAAGCCGAGGGCTGCCTTCAGCGGCACCAGCACCGACCGGAAGACCAGCATCAGCAGCAGAAAGGCCAGGCCGACCACGAGCGCCAGGTAGGGCAGCAGCGCGTCGTTCATCTTCTGCGAGAAGTCGATGTTCATCGCCGTGGCCCCGGTGACCAGGACCTTCGCACCGGTGTCGGACTTGATGTCCGCGCCCGCGTCCCGGATCGCGTGGACCACGTCCTCGGTCTCGGTGGAGCTCGGGCGGTCCTTCGGGATGACGGTGATCATCGCGGTGTCGCCGGCCTTGTTGAACTGGGCCGGGGTGACCGCGGCGACGCCCCGGATGCCGGAGATCTCGTCGGTGACCTGCTTGACCGCGGTCTTGCCGTCGGAGCTGTCCGCGGTGTCGACGACGACCAGCAGCGGCCCGTTGAAGCCGGGGCCGAAACCGTCCGAGAGCAGGTCGTAGGCGCGCCGCTGGGTGCTGCTGGTGGGCTGGGAGCCCTCGTCGGGCAGGCCCATCTCCAGAGACGTGGCCGGTACGGCGACGACGCCGAGGCCGATGACCCCGGCCAGCAGCACCCACACCGGCTTGCGCAGCACGAACCGGGCCCAGCGGGTCCCCATGTTCGGCTTGGCCTCGACCGGCTCGGACGCGGCCTTGCGCGCCTTGCGCCCCATGACCCGCTTGCCCGCGAAGCCCAGCATCGCCGGCACCAGGGTGAGCGCCACGAGGACCGCGATCACGACCGTGCCGGCCGCGGCGAAGCCCATCTTCGTCAGGATCGGGATGTTCACGACCGCGAGGCCGACCAGCGCGATGACCACGGTGAGACCCGCGAAGACCACCGCGGAACCGGCCGTTCCGACGGCCCTCCCGGCCGCCTCCTCGCGCTCCCGGCCCTCGGCCAGCTCGGCGCGGTAGCGGGAGACGATGAACAACGCGTAGTCGATGCCGACCGCGAGGCCGATCATCATCGCGAGGATGGAGGTGGTGGAGTCGAGCCCGAGCGGATTCGCCAGCGCCGTGATCGTCGAGACGCCGATGCCGACCCCGATCAGGGCGGTGAGCAGCGGCAGCCCGGCGGCGACCAGCGACCCGAAGGTGATGACCAGCACCACGGCGGCGACCGTGACACCGATGACCTCCGTGGCACCGGTCTCCGGGATCACCAGGAGCGCGTCACCGCCGATCTCCACCGTCAGCCCGCCCTTCTGCGCCGCGTGGCCCGCGTCCTTCAGGGCGTCCCGGGTCTCGTCGGTCAGCTCCATCGCGCTGACCTTGTAGGACACCGCGACGTAGGCCGTGGAACCGTCCTTGCTGACGGCGCCGACGGTGTACGGGTCGGCGACCGAGGCGACCTGGTCCGATCCGGACTTCAGGCTGCCGACGGCCTTGGTCACCTGGGCCTTGTTCTCCGGGTCGGTCATCTTCTGGCCCTCGGGGGCCTTGAAGACGACCCGGGCGGTCGCGCCGTCGGCGCTGACTCCGGGGAAGCGCTGTTCCAGCAGGTCGAAGGCGCGCTGGGCCTCCGTTCCGGGGATGGAGAAGGAGCTGGAGGCGGCGGTGGACGCGGAGGCCGCGCCGAACCCGGCGAGTGCGAGCAGCGCCACCCAGATCAGGGCGACGAACCGGCGGCGCCGGAAGGCGAACCGTCCGAGTTTGTAGAGGAATGTGGCCACGAGGGCGTACTCCCGGTCAGGTCGTATGGGTGGAAATCGGCATGGGGGACCAGCCCGACGACGAGAGCGGCGTGTCAGGTGGGGCTCGGTGCTATGGGGAGAAGTGAGGGGCGCGCTCGTACGGGGGGACGCGACCGTACGAATACTCGGACGAAGCGGGCGGAGCGAGGGAGTGCGGGAGAGGCGGGGGTGGTGGATGGATCGGACGGACAGGACGGACGGGACGGTCAGACTCCGAGGGCCGGAAGGATCACGGAGTCGAGGTAGTCGATGATGTACGCGCGGTCGACGGCACGGTCCTCGACCAGCCACCGGGTCGTGTAGGCGCCGATCAGCATGTGCGGGACGTACTTCAGCGCCGGGTGGTCCGCGCGCACCTCGCCCCGGTCCACGGCTCTGCGCAGCATCGCTTCCAGGCCGGTCATCTCCGGATCGATCAGCAGCTCGCGCATGGCCTGGAGCAGGTCGGGATTGCCGTGGGCGGCATGGGCCAGACCCCGCATCAACGCGGAGTCCTTCTCCATCCGACAGGTGTCGACGGGGTCCAGCGCGGCATGGAAGTCCCCGCGCAGCGACCCGGTGTCGGCCTTGGCGAGGGCCACCGGCTTGTCGTGCCGCAGGGCCCTGACGACCAGCTGGGGCTTGCTCCCCCACTGGCGGTAGAGGGTGGCCTTGCTGGACCGGGTACGGGCGGCGACGGCATCCATGGTCAGGGCGTCGTAACCGACCTCGCGGAGCAGGTCGAGCACGGCGGCGTACAACTCGCCCTCACGCTCGGGCGTGAGCCGGGTGCGTGCCACGGTACGACCTCCTGCTTTTCCCATTGCCCCGCGGTTCGAGCGGCAGCCAATCGAACGAAACTGTTTCGTACACATACGCTAGCGCGCCCGCCGAGCGAAACCACACCGTTTCGCTTGTGTTCCGCACCACAGACCGCACCACGGCCGCCGCGCCCCGGCCGCCGAACCGTAGCCACCGCACCACAAGGCCGCACGGCAGCCACCGCGCCACGGCCACCGCACCACAGCCGCCCGCCATCCCCCGGGACCACGAGTTGCCGGGCCTCTTCCGCGCGGAAAGCATGGAGAGGTGAGTGACGACGTCGCGTATCTCCGTTTCCCGCACCTCCACGACGATCTGATCTGCTTCGCGGCCGAGGACGACCTCTGGGTCGCCCCCCTCGCCCCGGAGGGACAGCGCCCCGAACGGGCCTGGCGGCTGACCGTCGACCGCACCCGGATCGGCCATCCGCGGTTCTCGCCCGGCGGGACCCGCATCGCGTACACCACGTGGCGCAGCCTCGACCCCGAGATCCATCTCGTGCCGGTCGAGGGCGGCCCGGCCCGCCGGCTCACCTACTGGGGCTCGACGGACGCCCAGGTCTGCGGCTGGACCCCCGATCCGGACGACACCGCGCAGATCCTCGCCGTCTCCTCGCACAACCAGCCCCTGTCGCACCTCTCCTGGGCCTACACCCTCCCCACCGACGGCAGCCCTGGCGGCAAACTGCCCTGGGGCCCGGTCTCCGCCATCACGGTCGCCGACGTCGACGGCGAGCGCCGCACCCTGCTCCTGACCGGCACGCCGCCGCACGAGCCGGCCTCCTGGAAGCGGTACCGGGGCGGCGCCACCGGACGGCTCTGGCTGCACGGCAAGCGGCTGCTCCCGGACATCGGCGGCCACCTCGACTCGCCCATGATCGTCGCCGGGCGGATCGCGTTCCTCTCCGACCACGAGGGCGTCGGCAACCTGTACTCCTGCCGCCCCGACGGCAGCGACCTGCGCCGCCACACCGACCACGACGCCTTCTACGCCCGGCACGCCTCCAGTGACGGCCGACGGGTCGTATACCAGTGCGCGGGCGAAGTATGGCTGGTCGACGACCTGGCGTCGCCGGACGCCGTCCCCCGCAAGCTGGAGGTGCGCCTCGGCGGGCCGCGCGCCGGACGCCGTACGCACCAGGTCTCGGCCGCCAGCAACATCTCCTCGCTGTCCGTGGACGAGACGGGCCGGGCCAGCGCCGTCGCCGTACGCGGCAGCCTGTACTGGCTCACCCACCGCGACGGCCCGGCCCGCACCATCGCCGACACCCCGGGCGTCCGGGTCCGGCTGCCCGAGATGCTCGGCAGCGGCGGCCAGGTCGCCTATGTCACGGACGCGGACGGCGCGGACGCGATCGAGATCGCCTACCTGCCGCGTGCCAGCGGCGACCGTCCGCCGCGACGGCTGGCGTCCGGGCGGATCGGCCGGGTCCACGAACTGATCGCCGACCCGGACGGCGAACGCCTGGCGATCGCCACGCACGACGGACGCCTGCTGCTCCTGGACACCGACGAGGAGACGGCCACCGGCGAACCGGCCGAGCTGATCCGCTCCGTCAACGGCCCGGTCCGCGACATGGCGTTCTCCCCGGACGGCGCCTGGCTGACCTGGTCGCACCCCGGCATCGGGCGGTCGCTGCGGCAGATCAAACTGGCCCGCATCCTCGGCACCGGCGCCCCGGTGATCGTCGACGTCACCAACGGCCGCTTCGAGGACGAGAACCCGGTCTTCACGGGCGACGGCCGCTATCTCGCGTTCCTCTCCTGGCGCGGCTTCGACCCGGTCTACGACGTGCACACCGGCGACCTGTCGTTCCCGCTGGGCTGCCGCCCGTACCTGGTCCCGCTCTCCTCCGCCACCCCCTCCCCCTTCGCCCTCTCCCCCGAGGGCCGCCCGGCGGCGGGCGGGCTCGACCCGGTCGACGACGTCCAGGCGACCGCTCCCGCCACGGGCGAGGAACTGGCGGGACCGTCGACGGTCAGCGTGGAGTTCGAGGGGCTGGAGAACCGGGTGACGCCGTTCCCGGTGTCCGCGTCGAAGTACTCGGGGCTGCGCCCGGTGAGCGGCGGCGGGCTGGTCTGGCTGCGCTGGCCGATCTCGGGCGCGCTCGGCGAGACGTTCGCCAACCCGGCGGACGTGTCCGGCCGTCCCACGCTGGAGCACTTCAACATCTCCCGGGCCCACAAGACCGAACTCGTCGGCCATCTCGACTGGTTCGCGGTCAGCGGCGACGCCACCCGGCTGGTCGTCATGGACGAGGGCGAGCTGCGCGCCGTGCCCGCCACCGAGATCGCCGACAGCGACACCACCGTCTACCTCGACCTGCGCCGCATCCTGCACGATGTCGACCCGGCGGCGGAGTGGCGGCAGGCGTACGCGGAGGCCGGGCGCATCATCCGCGCGTACTTCTGGGACCCGGGGATGTCCGGCATCGACTGGGACGGGGTCCTCGACCAGTACCGCCCGCTGGTCGAACGGGTCGCCTCCCCCGAAGAGTTCGCGGATCTGCTGCGGGAGGTCCTGGGCGAACTCGGCACCTCGCACGCGTACGTGACACCGTCCCGCCGCAACGAGGGCCCGCCGCACTACCAGCGGGCCATCGGCCTGCTCGGCGCCAACCTGGTGTGCCGGGACGGCGACTGGACGATCCGGCGCATCCTGCCCGGCGACTCCTCCGACTCCAAGGCCCGTTCCCCACTGGCCGGTACGGGCATCCGGGCGGGCGCGGTCCTCACCCACGTCGACGGCCGCCCGGTCGACCCGGTGGCGGGCCCGTACCCGCTGCTGGCGGCGGCGGGCGGCACCACCGTCGAACTCACCTTCAGGCCGCCGGAGGCCGACGGGGGCCGCCCCCGCCGCGTCGCGGTGGTCCCGCTGGTCGACGAACGCCCCCTGCGCTACCAGGACTGGGTGGCCAAACGCCGTGAGGTCGTACGGGAGTTGAGCGGCGGCAAGTGCGGCTACCTGCACATCCCGGACATGGGCGGCTCCGGCTGGGCCCAGTTCAACCGGGACCTGCGCATGGAGATGTCCCGCCCGGCTCTGATCGTGGACGTACGGGGCAACGCGGGCGGCAACATCAGCGAGTTGGTGGTCGAGAAGCTGACCCGGACGATCCTCGGCTGGGACCTGACCCGTGACGCCCAGCCCGTCTCGTACGCCTCCAACGCCCCGCGCGGCCCGGTGGTGGCACTGGCCGACGAGGCGACGGCCTCCGACGGCGACATGATCACCGCCGCGTTCCGGCTGCTGAAGCTGGGCCCGGTGGTGGGCCAGCGGACGTGGGGCGGCGTGGTCGGCATGACCGGCCGCCACCGGCTGGGCGACGGCACGGTGATCACGGTGCCGATGAACGCGGCCTGGTTCGACACGTACGGCTGGTCGGTCGAGAACTACGGTGTCGAGCCGGACGTGGAGGCCCTGCGCACCCCGCTCGACTGGGCCGAGGGCCGGTACGCGGTGCTGGACGACGCGGTACGGGTGGCCCTGGACCTGCTGGCCGCCCACCCGGCGGCGACCCCGCCGACGTACGACACGGTCCCGGACCGGCGGCGCCCGCCGCTGCCCCCGCGCTGAGCCACCACCCCGCACGGTTCGTCCGGCAGCCCGCCCGCACGCACGCCGGAGTGATCTGCCTCACGTGCTGTCACAGCGACCCGTCACGCGGTGTCTTGATGCCGAAACCCGGCGGCAGCCCGGAACACGGCAACGGAGGAGACACCGTGAGCGAGAACACCGAGAACACCGACGTGGTCGTGATCGGCGGCGGGTACGCCGGCGTCGTCGCGGCCAACCGTCTGGCGGGCCGCGACGATGTGACCGTGACCCTGATCAACCCGCGCCCCGACTTCGTCGAGCGCATCCGCCTGCACCAGCTGGTGGCCGGGACCCATGACGCGGTCGTCGACTACGGGAAGGTCCTGGCGGAGAACATCCGGCTGGTGGTCGACAGCGCGGACCGGATCGACGCGGCAGGGCGCGGCGTGACGCTGTCCTCCGGCGGCACGGTCGGCTACGACTACCTGATCTACGCGGTCGGCAGCGGCAGCGCCGACCCCGGCGTGCCCGGCGCGGCGGAGTTCGCCCACCCGATCGCCGACCTGGAGGAGGCACGGCGGCTGCGGCCGGTCCTCGACGCCGCGCCCGCGACGGCCCCGGTGGCGGTGGTCGGGGCCGGCCCGACCGGTATCGAGACCGCCGCCGAACTGGCGGAGGTGGGCCGGGCCGTAACCCTGGTCTGCGGCGATGTGCTCGGTCCCTACCTGCACCCCCGGGGCCGCCGCTCCGTCGCCAGGACCCTCGCCGAACTCGGTGTGACCGTGGTCGAAGGCCCCGGCGCGAGGGTGACGGCCGTGACCCGCGACGCCGTGCGGCTCGACGACGGCCGTGAGCTCCCGAGCGGTGTGACCGTCTGGGCCACCGGATTCGGCGTGCCGGACCTGGCCGCCCGCAGCGGGCTGAGCACCGACGCCGTGGGCCGTCTGCTCACGGACCGGACGCTCACGAGCGTGGACGACGCGCGCATCGTCGCGGCCGGGGACGCGGCGGCGCCGAAGGACCTGCCGTTCCGGATGAGCTGCCAGGCCGCGGGCCAGCTCGGCATCCGCGCCGCCCGCACGGTGCTCAGCCGGATCGCGGGCGAGCGGCCCGCACCGCTCAAGGTGCGGTTCCTCGGCCAGTGCATCAGCCTGGGCCGTCGCGCGGGGATCTTCCAGTTCGCGTCCCTGGACGACACCGCGAACCGCTTCTACGTCGCGGGGCGTTCCGGTGCGAAGCTCAAGGAGTTCGTCTGCGTGTCCACCGTCAAGCAGCTGACGAACGAGGCTCGCAAGCACGGGGCGTCACGCGCCCGGACCGAGGGCGGGACAGCGACCACCACAGGGCGGTCGGCCACCGCCGAGCGGGCGGCCTGAGAGACGAGTGTCTCGGGAGAGACGGGACGAGAAGTGACCCGGGAGAGGCGAGACTTGAACGAGAACGACGACCACGCCACCGAGCCGCCGCACACCGCGGACCCGACCCGACCCACCGACCCGGCGACCGAGGCTTTCGTCGCCCACCGCAACCTGCTGTTCACCGTCGCCTACGAGATGCTCGGCTCGGCGGCCGACGCGGAGGACGTCCTCCAGGAGACCTGGCTGAGGTGGGTCGAGGTCGACCTGGGGCAGGTGCTCGACCAGCGCGCCTACCTGGTCCGGATCACCACCCTGCAGTCGCTCAACCGGCTGCGCGCGCTGACGCGCCGCAAGGAGGCGTACGTCGGCCCCTGGCTGCCCGAACCGGTGCTCACCGCACCCGACGTGGCCGAGGACGTCGAGCTCGCCGAGAGCCTGTCGATGGCGCTGATGCTCGTGCTCGAAACGCTGTCACCGACGGAACGCGCCGTGTTCGTGCTGCGCGAGGTCTTCGACGTCGGCTACGACGAGATCGCGACCGCCGTCGACAAGAGCCCCGCGGCCGTACGCCAGATCGCGCACCGCGCCCGCCGTCACGTCGATGCCCGCCGCCCCCGCACGACGGTCTCCGCGAGCCAGACCCGGGCGGCGCTGGAGTCGTTCCGGCGCGCGCTCGAAACCGGGGACCTCCAGGGACTCCTCGACGTGCTCGCCCCCGATGTCGTCCTCGTCAGCGACGGCGGCGGCGTCAAGCAGGCGGCACGACGGCCGATCACCGGCGCCGACAAGGTGGCCCGCTTCATCATCGGCGGCTCCGGCAGGGCCACGGGCACGGTCACCAATGACCCCACCCTGGTCAACGGCAACCCGGCGCTCGTCCTGCGCCTGGACGGCGAGATGGACGGCGTCCTGGCCCTCCGGGTCGAGAACGCCCGCATCACCGGCCTCTACTACGTCCGCAACCCGGAGAAGCTGACCCGCGTCGAATCGGAGACCTCGCTCACCCTGCGCTGAACGCCGTTGAACACCGTCCGGCGGTACGCCTCGGGCCCTCGCCGGTCCCACAGGTCCCACCGGTCCCGGGACCGAAGGGACCGGCGAGGCCCCGGGACGGGGCGTACGCACGACGTGCTGCCCGCCGTCACCCCGCCCCGGGCACGGCACCCGCCACGGTTCCGCCACCGGGGGCGACCGGTTCGTCCACCACCCGCCCCCACCCATCGGGCGCGGGCAGCTCGCACCACACCGTCTTGCCGCGCACGCCCTGCTCCACGCCCCACCGCGACGCGAGCGCCCCGACGAGCGCGAGCCCGCGCCCCGACTCGTCCTCCACGCCCGCGGCCCGGGGCGCGGGCCACACCCCCGGCTCCGGATCGCTCAGCTCAACGCGGACATGACCGCAGTCCGTACCGGTGACGCGGAGACCGACCGGCGTGCCCTCACCGAGGTGCACGATCACATTGGCCAGCAACTCGCTGACGCAGAGCAGCAGGTTGAGCGCGTCCACCTGACCGCACCAGTCGCGCAGTATCTGCCGCACCTGCGGTACGGCCTTCGGCACGGCGATCAGTTCCAGCGTGAACGGGTCGAACGGCTCGAACGTCTCGGCGGTCACGCGTCGGCCGCCGCACGCAGCACATCGGCCAGCCGACGCGCGGTCGCCGCGTTGCAGTTGCCGAGCGCCACGAGCTGCGGCTGTCCCGCGCCCCCGGCGAGGTTCAACGGATCGACGCCGAGGGACGGCAACGTGATGCCGTGCGCCGCGAGGGCCCCGCGCAGGGCGCGGACGTCCGCGTCGATGTCGTAACCGACCGCCATGTGCGGGGGCGTGTGGTGTGGGCTGTCCATGAGGAGCTGGTCGCCTTTCATTGCGCATTGTGACGAACCCCTCACACGCTGCCGCAATGGCCCCCGTCGTGAAAGGGATTCCGCTCCACAGCGCACAGCGCGAAGGTCATCTGTCGGCACCCTCTTCGCCCCGCCCCGTTCGCGTTCCGCAAGACCAGCGAACCGCTCGCCCCACTGACAGCTGGCCGGCGGGTGATCGACCGATGGGGCGGTCACATGCGGTTCCGACGAGGGCGATCGCATCCGTCAGGGCTCTGCCTCGGCCCGGCGCAGCACGGTCATCCATCGTTCGGCCTCCCGTGGACTGCGCAGCCTGACCACTTCGACCCCGAGGGCTGCGGTCTGGCCCACCTGCTGGACGTAACGAGGGCGGTTGTTCCGGTACTTGCGGACAGCGGTACGCAGCAGCGACCGGCGGCCGAAGAATGCCCTGCCCCAGGTCAACCGCCTGGCCTGCGCACTGTCCTCCCGCCCGGCGAGCTGACGCAGACTGCGGCGCACGATGCGGGAGACGATCAGGGGCAGCGGAAAATCGAGCCAGACGAGAACGTCGGCGCGATGCCAGACGACATCCGCGAGCTTCGAGAAGTTCCCCTCTACGATCCACGCGTCCCCACTCGTGATCTCCGCGGCCTGTCGGCGGAACTCCGCCAGCGGCAGTGCCCCGTCGGGGGTGAACAGGAGATCGTCCAGGTCTGTGTGACAGGAGCCGAGCTCGGACGCGAGCCTTCTGGCCAGGGTGGTCTTTCCAGTAGCGGGCGCGCCGAAGAGCGCGATCTTCTGCATGCGATGGGTTGCCTTTCCGTGTGGATGTAAAAGTTGGCGCCCCGACCACTCGTTGCAGCTGTTCCCCCTGATGTGGGCACACTCGCTCTGTTCAGCTCCGTCTTTCGCGGCAGCCTCGCCGGAACCGACGTCGCCGCCCCAGCCTCCGCGTCCGCCTCTGTCCCGCAGTACGACACACGGGGAGCAGTCGTCCCGGGACGGTGGTGGGGCCGGCCTGTGCCCAGGCCGACCCCACCATGACCTCCGCCCTTGAACGCGGCATGCGCCGCGACGACGACCTTGCTGGCAGCTATCGCAACTGGCTCCAGGCCGCTTGACGGCCGATAGGAGTACCATTCCGCGCCGCAAACGCACAGGGAGGTCCGTTCCCTGTCAGCACGCGCTTCAGGAACCGGCCTTGGGTCCGTTCCGGGGACGAGTCAGATGGGTTCGCAGTAGTGCCTGAGTTTCTCGTAACGGCGGGCCGCGATGTCCTCCCGTGTTCCCCCGAAGGCAAAGTTGAGCACGCTATCGAAAGGATCTGCGAAAACAGTGAGGAAATGGGTCAGACCGTCATCCTCCGGGGGGATCTGGAAGTAGAGCGAGTCGCCGCCAAGCCGAATGCGCCCGTGACTGGAATCACCAAACAGACGCTCCAGATCTTCAATGAACTCTTTCATTTTGTGCTCACCCGGCGGGTTATGTTCGGTGAACTCAAGCACGCCAGGGATGCTGCCCCAGTTTCCGTAGTCGAGGTGCCAAACGACCACGGGGTAGAGCGGCGTCCGCGCGTGGACCGGGTGGTCCTCGTCAACAATCTCCGGTTCCCGCTCGGTGGTCTCGGTACCGGCGGGGACGTACAGGAGGACGGGGGCGTCGTGATGGTCCAAGTTGCAGAACACCAGCAGGAGGCCGTCCTGCGGCAGATCGATGTCCAGGACGTCCCTGGGCAGTGCCGCACAGTCGATGGTGACGAGGTGCGGCTGGTCGTCGTCGGGCCACTCCATCCCCTCGGGCAGCCTGGGCAGGCCGCCCGCCATGGCCGCAGGCGGGATGCCTTCCCGCCACGACGACCCGTCGTATTCGCACAGGTTGATGGAGGGGCGCACATGTCGTAAAACCTCTTCGACCACAGCCTCGGGAATGCCCCGTTTGCGCCCGAGTTCATGGATTCTTGTCCGAAGGTTCGCTTCCATGGCCGGAAGTGTGTCAGGCACCACTGACACAGCAGTCCGCCGTCCGCACCGCCACCGCCCCCTCGCACATGGCAGCGCGTACCAGGGCGCGGCCCCTGGCAGTCGTTTCCGAGCGACGGGCGCTTTCGTCATCGGGACGGGAGTCGGGACCGGGGCCGGGACCGTCGGACGGGGCCGCACAGTCAGGGCAGCGGCCGGCGCGCGGAACGGGGTAGCCGCACTCCTCGCACTCTGCCCAGCGCGGCACGCCCGAACCAGGCCGTCCCGGCGTCGAACAATCGGGGCTCATGACTGCAGGGGACGGGGGCAGCTTCCGCGTCAGACGGTTGCGCAGGAGCGCCGAGGTGGAATGGATACGGGCGGGCAGCCCGCCCAACAGGGCCCCGGCCAGGTCACGGTGGTCGTACCCGCGCTCCAGCCAGGCGGAGACCAGCGGCGCCAGGCCGAGCGCCTCGACCGCACCGAGCCGCAGACGCGGTTCCGGACCGATCACCCGGAACAACATGGCAACCGCCACCCCATGCGCTTCGGCAATCGCCTCATCGACACGGCTTCGATCGGTCCCGGCACCGACCCCGAAATCCCCCGTAGCCGTACGCGCGGCGTCGCCAGCCGTACATACGTCGCTGACCATGGGCACCTCCGGCGGCTCGCCCATACCCGTGATGACGCCCCCGTCGCGGACACCGGCCGCGCCCGGTCGTCGCCTCGGACCGGGGAGGGAGGGTTCTTTCCCACGGTTCTTTACGGGGTTGGCGCCAGGCCCACCGGCGGTCGGTCCACCGGAACCCGGACGGTCGATACCCGGTACGACCTGGCACATCAGGCCCGACCCCGAACCCGAAGCCGATCCCGGGACGGACTGTTGCGGGGTGTCGTAGACATGGGACTCGCTGACGAACGTCCCGTCCTCGCGACGGACTTTGTGGACCCGGTAGTACCCGAAGGCGGTCAGCTCCCGCAGCGCCTTCGCCACCGCCAACCGCCCCTGCGGACTCGAATCGGCCATCCGACGACCGTCCTCGGACCAACCATCAGGACGGGAAAGAAGATCGGCAAGAAGGCCACGAGCGGTGTACGACAACCGCCGGTCCTGCAACAACGCGTTGGGCAGAACAGTGAAACCGCACGTATGGCGGCTACGATGAATCTGCATGAGGAGGTCTTTTCTCCTTGTGCCAGACCCCGGGACGTTGGCGCGCCGCCGGGGTCACCTTATTGAGTTTCAAGGTCACAGAACGTACCACGCCCGACACGTTCGGTCGCCCGAAGGAACGGGGCGCGAACCGTCAACCATCCGCAGCACATTGTGACGAACCCCTCACACGCTGCCGCGACGGCCTCTACCGTGAAGAGGTTTTCCGCTCCACTCGGCACGGCGCGAAAGGTGGTCAACCGTGGCTACGCGCAAGGAGATCGACGGCTCCGAAGGCGTCCCCCAGTTCTACGGAAGCGAACTCCGCTTCAAGCGGGAACAGGCGGGCCTCACCCTCGAAAAGCTGCTCGACGGCAGCTACTACGGCATCACGTACCTCAGCGAGATCGAACGCGGCTACCGCCGCATGCCCAGCGACCTCGCCCGACACGTGGACCAAGTACTGGCGACGGACGGCTTCTTCGAGCGGCGTTGCGAAGACGTACGCAAAGCACGGCGCAAGGGCCACGCGGAGTACTTCGAACGCGTACTGGACGCGGAGAAGCGTGCCGAGGTCATCGAGCAGTGGTCGCCTACCGTCTTCCCCGGCTTGCTTCAGACAGGGCCGTACGCGCGGGCCGTCGTCTGTGCCGAACGCCTGCCGGAGCTTCCGGAGGAGACCGAGACCAAGGTCAACGCGCGACTGGAGCGGGCACAACTCTTCGAAGCGAACCGCCGGACCCCGCAGTACTGGACCATCCTGAACGAGTCCCTGCTGCGCCAGCCGATCCTGTCTCCTGAGCTGATGGCCGAGCAACTCGACCACATCGCCACCCTCATCAAGCGCGGCCGGATCCTTGCCCAAATTCTTCCGTGGAACGCGGGCGCGCACGCCCTCATGCTGGGCAACGCCATGATTCTGGACTTCGCGGACGCACCGCCGCTGTTCTACACGGAGAGCCAGCACCACGGTCACACCGTCGACGATCCGGGCCTCGTGAAGCAGTATCGGAGGTCGTACGATCTGCTGAGGGCCGCCGCCTTGCCGCCGGAGGCGTCCCTCACCCTGATCGAGGAAGCGGCAGAGGACTACAGAAATGGTGTGCAGCCGACTCGACCTGACCGCCGCGACCTGGCGTAGGAGCAGCTACAGCAACTCCTCCGGAGGCGACTGCCTCGAAGTCGCCCAGGAGTTCGCGCACTGGCGCAAAAGCAGTCACAGCAACTCCTCCGGAGGTAACTGCCTCGAAGTCGCGGACGGGTTCGCCACCTGGCGCAAGAGCAGTCACAGCAACACCTCCGGAGGCAACTGCCTCGAAGTCGCGGACGGCCGCCCCGGCATCGTCCCCGTCCGCGACTCCAAGCGCCCCGAGGGCCCGGTGCTCGTCCTCCCCGCGTCCGCCTGGACCCCGTTCATCGATTCCGTCAAGACAGCTTGATCACAACGGCGTTGACAGGGTCGACCCGGCCGGGACAAGCGGGACGGGTCAGTGCGCGATGCTGTCGATCACGTCGCGAGCGCCCTGCCGGAGGAGGGCGACGGCGACGGACGTGCCGAGCGTGGCCGGGTCGAGACGGCCCGCCCACTCGTGGGCGTTGAGCACGGTCTTGCCGTCCGGAGAGAAGACACACGCTCTCAACGAGAGTTCTCCGCCGCGCTCGACCCGTGCGAACCCGGCGATCGGGCTGTTGCAGTGTCCCTGAAGGACGTGCAGAAGCATCCGCTCCGCCTGCGTCTCGCGGTAGGCGTCGTGGTCGCCCAGCGCGCTGACCGTGTCGATCAGCTCCGCATCGCCCTCGCGGCACTGGAGCGCGAGGACACCCGCGCCGATGGGCGGCATCATCAATTCGGTCGGAATGACCTCCGTGATGACGTCCGTGCGATCGATCCGCTTCAATCCTGCGACGGCGAGGAGCAGGGCGTCGGCTTCGCCGGCGGCCAGCTTCTCCATGCGACGGTTGGCGTTACCCCGCATCGGTACGCATTCCAGATGCGGATGGCAGGCGGAGAGCTGGGCAACCCGCCGTACCGAGGAAGTACCGATCCGGGTTCCGGCCGGGAGCTGGTCGAGCGTGAGTCCGCCGGGATGGATGAGGGCGTCGCGGATGTCGTCGCGCTTGAGGAAGGCGGCGAACGTCGTGCCGGCCGGAAGGGGGCGGTCGGCAGGAACGTCCTTGACGCAGTGGACGGCAAGGTCTGCCTCTCCGGCGAGCAGGGCGGCGTCGACTTCCTTGGTGAAGGCGCCTTTGCCCTCGACCTGGGAGAGGTCGCCCATCCACTTGTCACCGGTCGTCTTCACCGGGAGCACAGTGCTCTCGATGCCGGGGTGGAGCGCGGCCAGTTCAGCTCGTACACGCTCCACCTGGGCGAGGGCCATCGGCGAGTCGCGGGAGACGATGCGAATGAGGTCGACTGACATGAGGGCACGATAGACCCTCAGATACGGGCAGCCACCACCAGGCCGGAGGCCCAGTTCATCGGCGTGGCGCGCCAATTGAGGACATCGGGCAGTCGTTCGAGAAACTCGTCGACACGCGACTGGTGGCCCTCGGGCCAGGTGTTCTGCGGCAGCATGTCGTCGACGACGTACAGGGCGCCAGGCTTGAGCAGGGCGAGGAGGTCGGGCAGGCGCAGGTACTTGCCGGGCCTGCAATCGACGTAGGCGAAATCGAACTGTTCGCCCGGCACCTGCTCGCTGATCCAGGCGTCCGCGTCGGCGGTGACCCACCGAATACGCGGATCGTCGCCGAGGTGTCGGCGAGCGATGGCCTGGACGTCCTCGTCGGACTCGACCGTGGTGAGGCGGGCTGTGGCGTCCATACCAAACGCGAGCCACGCGGCACCGGCCCCAACTCCGGTGCCGAGTTCGACGAATCGGCCGCCAGGCTTGGACGCGGCAAGGGTCGCGAGGAGAGAACCGGTGCGGTGCTCACAGGACATGGCGAACCCGCCGCGGGCGGCATCGGCAAGGATCGCGTCGAGCCGTCGCGGACGTCGGCAAGGGGCGTCACGCACGGGTGGCCTCCAGATACCGGGCGGCGGTCTCGGCGGCGAAGGTCAGGATCTGGTCCGCGCCCGCGCGCTTGAGCATCGCCAGGTACTCGACCGTACCGACCGCTCCGACGGCCTGGAGTGCGCCCCACTCCCCCGAGGTGGAGTACGCGACGATCGGCACCCTCTGGTCGTCGCGGAGTCGGACGAGGACATCGACGGCCGTCATGACGGGTTGGAGGGTGAGGGAGTCCGCGCCTTCCCCGATCCAGCGACGAGCCTGAGTGATCGTGTCCCGATCGGCGCGGCCGGGCTCAAGCTGGAGGCCACGACGGTGCCCGGCGCGGGGGTCGGTGCCCATGAGGGTCTTGAACGGGCCGTACAAACCGGTGTGGATGGCAAGGTTTGGGTTCACGCCGACATCGCGGTGTCCGGCGTCGTCGAGGGCCTGACGGACGACATGGACGGAGCCGTCGAGCATCGCGGTCGGGGACACGACATCGGCACCGGTCTCGGCGTGCTGCACCGCCATGGCGGCCATGAGTCGGTAGGTAGCCTCAAGGTCGATCGCGCCCTCGTCGGTTCGCAGGACACACTCGCCGCTGCCAGTCCAGGAGCAGCCGCACACCTCGGTGGTGACGGCGATGTCCGAAGCAACGCTCTTCGCCGCGTCGATCGCGCGCACCATGCGGTTGCCGGGCGCGACGGCGCCGGAGGCCCGGTTGTCGCGATCATGGCCGTACGCGAAGACCTTGACGCCGTGGATGCCGAGCCTGGCCCAACGGGCAATGGTCGTCGGGATGTCAGCGACGGCAACGGCACCGGGCAGCGGCATGTGCTTGTGGGCGTCCTCGGGCAGCGCGTTGTCGGGAAGAGCGAGGAGGGGCGCGCTCAGGTCGGCGGCGGTCAGGGTCGGACCCGTGTAGAGAGCCCGGACGACGCTGCGGGCACGCGCAGGGTTGATGCCATCGGGAGTCGGCACTTCGCGTTCGCTCAGGAGAGTCATGCGGACAGTAGATACCGACACTCCGTCGGCAAACAGGAGCGTGAAGAAGCGCTTCAGGGCGCGCGCCACGGATGTAGGGCCCACGGCGGAGGTCCCGAACCGCTGGGGGACGCTGCTGCGGTCCCCCGGCTACTGGATCGCCGCACGCGAACTCTTCGCGCAGGCCCTGGAGACGGCCCGGGACATCGCCCTCTTTCGCTCGTTCGTTCTCAAGGTCGCGGACGGCCGCCCCGGCATCGTCCCCCGTCCGCGACTCCAAGCGCCCCGAAGGCCCCCTCCTCGTCCTCCCCGCGTCCGCCTGGGCCGCTTTCATCGAGTCCGTCAAAGCGGCCTGAACGAAGTCCAGTTGGCCGGGCGTCTGCGCAGCAAGGGGACGGGAGCCCCCGGAGAGCTCAGGAGCCGTCCCGCTTCACCCCATCCCATCCCGAGGGTGGCTACGGGCAGGACTCGTCGAACTTGACCGCGGTGAACTCGACGGGCTGGCCGTTGAGCGCGGCTCCGGCCTTCGGGTCCTGCGTGCAGACCTTCCAGTTGCTCTCCATCAGGACCATGCGGTCGCGGGCGGCGTCCTTGACGGTGAGCGAGGTGCTTGAGTCGAGGGCGCCTCGTGCCGCTTTGACGGACTTGCCGACGAAGTCGGGCATGGACTTCCCGGCCGGAGCGGGCTCCTGCTGGTCCGTGGAGGGGCAGGTTTCTTCCAGCTTCACCGCGCCGAAGTCGAGTGCGGTGTCGACCGGGACGGTCTTGCCCGGGGCGTGGTTCTGTGAGCAGACCTTCCAGTTGCGGTCCAACGCCTGCATCCGGCCCCGACCGGCACTGTCATGGGATTTCAGTACGTAGAACCCTTCGGCCTGCGCCTTGTCCTGCGCGGACTGCAACCCCATCCCGACGAAGTCCGGCACCTTCTTCCGCTCGACAGGCTTGTCGTCCTGCTCCGCTGGAGTCGTATGCGAAGCGGCGGCGGTGGGCGGTGGCGTGTCGGTCTGTTGCGGGGCCTTGGTGCCCGGGTCGCAGCCCAACAGGGTCACGGTGGCCAGACCGACCAGCGCGGCAGTGGCGGTGCGGGTTCGCACGTTGCCCCCCAAGGGTGGTTCAAAAGGAAATGATGGAAATGACCGTATCCGGACCTCTCAGCCTGGTGAAACACGCCCCGGGGCTCACCGGCCTGATCGAGGACGGCGGATTCGCTCAACTCCTTCACCGCGTTCGCTCAGCTCCTTCCCCGCGTTCGCCGCCAGCTCCTCATCGCCTGGGACGCCGTCACGGCCGCCGTCACCGTGAGCACTCCGAGGGCCGTCCCGACGACGGGTGGCGTGAGCCAGGGCCAGGGCGCCATCGCATTCGGGAAGTCCACGCGGTTGTACGGGTCGACATACACATGGACTCGGTCACCGACGCGGGTGGACGCGCCGCAGGCATCCCTGTCGGTCAAGTACTTCGTGCGGCCGTTCGGGAGACGGAGCGTGCAGTGGTACCTCTCACCTGCTCCTGCCGAACGCTCGACGTGGAGGATCTTGGTGACCGTCGCGGGCGTCTCTTCGCCGCGCCAGTTCAGCACGGCTTGACCGACCCCCAACGACGCCACCACCAGGAGGAACATCAGGCAGAGAGCCAGGGCCAGCGCCCACGGGCCCTCCCTGACGCACATGGGCGTGGCCCCCACGACGATCGCCACCAGGAACAGCGGCACCGCGATCAACGGCCTGCTCTGCACCGTCATGACGAACACCAGCCCGCATCCCGCTACCAGCAATGCCGCACCGAGGCCCAGGCCGGCCCCCACCAGGCGCGGCCGACGCGGCGCCCACTGGCTCGCCCGCCGCGCGCGACGCCCGGCACTCCATCCGTTCCCCGTCATGTTGCCGCCTTCCTCACCGGAGCATCCGACTCGTCGGCGTCGCCACGCGTGTCTCGTCCGACGTGACGAGCACCCGCCTCGGCGGACCAGGATGCCCGGACGTCTCTCGGCCCGGTTCCGCTCGACCTCGACACAGTGACGAGGCCTTCACTGTGTCAAGGAGGTGGTCCCGATGACCAGGCCGGAAGAGGACGCGAACACGTTGCCGGCTCATTGCACCCGCTGTCCACGATCGGGGATCGGCAGGCGTGACCGGCGATCACACCGACGCTGGTGCCCGACGCCGACGACGAGGCGGCCCGGCGCCTGAGAGGGTGCGCATGCCATTCCCGGGTCACCGAAGGTGGCGATACGGGGACGTCCAACCGGAGCAGGGAGCCGTGCCCGGTCACGAACACCCACGGACGTCAGCGAAACGTGAGCGGAACGTCAGCCGTGAGCCGGAGAGTGGAGGGGCGCCGACGAGCCGGGCCCGGTGATTGACCACACCGGGCCCGGCTCATACCCATGGCGTTCGAGCGAAAGGGATTCGGGATGAAGAAGTTCAAGGCTGCTCTCCTCGCAGCCGCCGTCGTCGCGGGCCTGGCCGTCTCCGCCACCCCGGCGCAGGCGCTCAGCCACTGCAACGTGGGCGGCGGTGGGGTCGTCATCTGCGAGTACGGCGTGAGTGTCTACACGTACTCGAACGGAACGAAGCAGGAATTCGCGATCGGCACCGACCTCGCCGTGTGGACGCGCTGGACGAACACCTCCGGCACCTGGACCTCGTGGACGTCCATGGGCGGGGAGTGGCGCAGCGGCGTCGGCATCCGCACGCAGCAGGTGAGCCCCTATCTCTTCGCCATCGTCCTCAAGGGTACCGACGGCTGGCTGTGGGCCAACTGGCGTGACAGCAACGGCAACTGGACCGGATGGGGACACCTCCCCGACCCGACGTGAACCGCCCCTGGGCGCGCCCCGGGGCGGGAACGGGGCCGTTGCCGAGGCGTTACTTCTGCTGATCCCGGACTCCTGCCGCCGGGCGGTGCCTGGCGGCAGGACTTCGCGCCCGGTGGTCACGAAGCCTTGAGCCGCTGGCCTTCCGTATGCCCCTCACTCGTCAACTCCCCAGCGTGGGCGGCAGATCGGTAGGTGCTCGGTCGCGGGTACAAGCGCCGACGCGCCACTACCGTTGCGGCCATGAACAGCAACGGATTCTGGACCTCCCCGCCGGACCGGACGGTCCGCGGCTCCATGGGGCACTGCAACCTCACCGTCCTCCAGCCTCCATTCGACACGGACCTCCGGGGCCGCACTCACGCCCTTCCCCCCAACGACCTTGCGCGAGCAGTGGCGTTCGCCGCCTCCTTCGGCACGGTCGAGGCGATCGTCGAAGACCTCGGGCCCCGGTCCGCCCTCGACGTGCCCTACCCCGACCGGCGCACCGATCTGGACGTCGTACAGGCCGGCGCGTGGGGTCACGTCCTGGGGATCTGCGATCCGGCGCTCGCCGACAATGGCAATGACACCCCGCTGCTGTACGAGGCACAGGCGCTGCGGGAGCGGTTCCCCGACGCCCGTGTCGTCGGCCGCGTCCACTTCCACGCGGGCGCCGATCACACCGAGGACATCGTGTGGCTGCCGGACGGCGCCATGTTCCACGCCTCCGGGTGGCCCGGGGACGAACCGTTCGTCATAGGCGGCGATCCCGACGCCGTGATCGCCTCCCTGGGTCTGACCACCGAGGTGTTGGAGAACGCCGGCCTCTACCTGGACGAGGACGAACCCGACGAGACCGAGTGGTCCGCCCTCGCCACCCTCGCCCTGGGACGGGCCGACCCCTGGAACCGTCCCGACGTACAGACCCAGGCGTTCCGCGTCGGTCACACCGAGTCCGCGGTCCGCGCGATGGAGCACCTGTACTTCGTCTGACCGCCACAACCCAGCCCGAATCTCCTTCTTTTCACGGCAGTTGACACGTCGTGGCCGACGTCGTGAATGCGTTTGCCGTGACGGTGGATCCCCCTACTGTGGGAGGACGGCGCGTACACGTCACGGGGGCCTCGCGCGCCGCCGTACATCCCCCGGCCCCCAACCGAGGGGAAGACAAAGCACCTTGAACCGGAAATTACGCATTCCCGCACGGTGGCGGCTGACCGTGCGATGGGCCGCGGCCGGCACACTGGCCGCCGCCGTCGCCCTGACCGGACTGCCCGCCGTCGAGACCGCCTACGCGGCGGGTCCGCCCGTCCTGGCGAAACCCAAGCCGGGCACCGGCAAGCGCTGCGACACCCGCAACGGCCTCCCGGCCGCCAAGACCACTCCACGGGACTCCGGGTTTCCCGACGACCCGTCCGGGCTGCTCCACAAGTCCGATGAACTGCCGAAGAACTACGAATTCGACCTCCCCGGCAAGGCTTACGACGGACTGAGGGCGCCCACGGCGGCCCAGACGAAGCAGGCCCTGTCCAAGGTCCCCGGCGACCTGAAGAAGAACGTCGACGCCTGGACCAAGCAGGCCGACTCCTCCGGCAAGCCCGCCGACCGGGCCATGGAGATCTACGCCCGTTTCCTCGCGAACGCAGAGGGCCTGACGTTCGACCACTGGTTCAAGCACCGCTACATACGTAATCAGACGAACAACCACAAGGGTTCCGGCTTCGAGCGCCAGCTCGTCAAGGACTACAAGCTCATCGGCCCCGACTGGCTCTGCGAGTACTACGTCGAACTCTTCGACAAGGACGGCAACAAGGTCGGCGAACGCCGGTACGACGCCTACAACAAGCGCACCAAGGAGTTCAACGAGTTCAAGTCCAACTCGCGGCTCGACCCCAAGCAGCTCGCCAAGGACCGCGTCGTCGCCAAGTCGATGCCGGACCACACCTTCCGCTTCACCGGCGCGAAGAGGTTCACCCGCGGTCAGCAGCAGCACATCACCGACCTCAACCGTGACGTCGTCAAGGACCGGCCCGGCACGTCCAACCAGGTCCGGGGCAACCAGCGCTTCTACAACCCCGTCGGCAAGACCACTCCGATCCCCGGCTACAGCAGGAACGACGGTTCGTTCGCCCCCGGCTGCCAGACCGGCGGCAGTGCGCGTGTCCGAATCGCCGCCGCCTCGTCGTGCGGTACGCGCGGTCCGCTGAACGACCGGATCAACGGCTC
Source organism: Streptomyces sp. NPDC001750 (assembly GCF_042892615.1). NCBI lineage: Bacteria > Bacillati > Actinomycetota > Actinomycetes > Kitasatosporales > Streptomycetaceae > Streptomyces > Streptomyces sp. NPDC001750. The sequence goes on from NZ_JBIAUE010000009.1 coordinate 226,704, forward strand.
CGGCCGCACGCTGGACGAGGCCCGGCGCATCCAGGCCGACGCCCGCCGCCTCGACACCCGGGGCACCCTTCCCCGAGGGGGACCCGGCGGCGTGGACTTCACCACCCTGGAGCTGCGCTACGTCGGCGGTCTCGGCAAGGGCAAGGGCATCCAGTACTCGATGAAGGCCGACATGATGCCGGACCCGGACGAGAACCCGGGCTTCGGCGGCGAGGCCAAGATGCAGCTCGCCTCCGACGCCCTGTTCACGTGGCTGGCGCTCACGCCGGAGAAGTTCTGGGTCAACCTCAACCCGGACCAGCCCGACAAGATCATGGACTCGAAGTTCGCGTCCACCGACGCCGGGCGGATCCTTCTCGACGCCGACCTGGACATGAAGTTCGACTTCGCCGAGGCCATCAACCCGGAGAAGCACGCGGGCGCACGCCGTTTCTGGGACACCCAGCCCCGCGAGGACGGCATCCCGTGCTTCCCCGAGGTCCGGCTGTGGATCGAGCCGGAGGTGGCCCAGGTCCGTGAGCAGGACGGCGGCATCTACATCCTGGACGCGCCGCTGAAGGTGTCCACCGAGTGGATGGACATGGACTGGTCCGCCCCCGGTGCCCACAACTGCACCTTCACCGAGGCCGAGAAGCGCTTCAGCGAGGCCAACCTGCGCACCAACGTGATGCCCGAGGTGTCCAAGCGGGTCAACACCGGCGCGAACTACGCCGACCTGCGCCGCGTCTACACCTCCCGCGTCGCGGCCGAGTACATCCGCCGGCAGGACGCCAAGTCGCCGACCGACTTCCGTCCGTTCATCGACTCCAACGACGTCTCCGCCTGGCCGCTGCGTGCCCCGAACGAGAAGTGGACCAAGCAGGGCACCTACGACCGGTACATGAAGTCCCTCCGCGAGGGCGTCGAGTGGTTCGAGCTGAAGTACGACGGCAAGACCTTCACCCAGGGCGTCGGCGGTGTCGACTTCTCCAAGTCGCCGAAGCGGAACATCACCAAGGTCCGCTTCCAGACGGAGAACCGCGACCTGGACAACACCACCCACAACTCCCTGAAGTCCGACGACACGTCGTACCGGGACACCGACACCCTCTACCTGGGCGGAGGAACCCGTATCGGGGACGACGACAACCCGGCCCCGACGCCCACTCCGACACCGACCCCCACCCCGACGGACAAGCCCACCGACAAGCCGACCACCCCGGCGCCGGCGCCGACGACCCCGCCCACCGGCGGCGCGGGCGACGGCCAGAACCCGCCGAAGGACCCGGACGGCAACCTCGCCCACACCGGCTCCGACACCCCCGTCGGCCTGATCGCCGCGATCGCCGCGGCCCTCGCCGCACTCGGCGGCGGCCTCGTGTGGTGGAAGCGACGCCGGACGACCACCCGGCCGTAGCCGGACGCGATTCGGCCCGATGAGCGGTCTCGGCCCCGCTCCTGTCCACCGGACAGGGGCGGGGCCGAAGCCGTCCACGGAGCACCGACGGCCCGTCACCCGGCCGGACCCTCCGCCGCCGCCCGCTTGAAGACCCGGAATTGAACATGTTCAATAACGGCAGAACGTGCGGCCCCTCTCCACAGGGGCCCGGTCACGCTGCCCCCGAGTCCGGATCCGAACCCTCCCCTCCAGGAAGGCGGGCGTCCCCCATGACACAGACGGACACTTCACACCGCAGGATCAGATTCGTCGTTCCGGCCGCTTGGTACGTCGGCCTCGTCTCCGTGACCTCCGTCGCGTTCGACGCCATGGGCCAACCGGAGATCCTGGCGTACGTCCTGCTACTGGCGACCTTCCTGGGGGTCCACCTGGCCGTCCTCGCCCTGTCGTACCTGCCGCTCACCCTTCTCGGCGAAGCGCTGGACACCACGGCCCCGGATGCCGACCCGAGCCTGTTCGACTCACTGCCACTGTTCGCGACGGGAGCGGTCGCGAACGTCCTTCTCGTATGCGGCTTCGCCGCCCTCGTGCGGCTCATGCAGCGCGCGGCGCACCGCGAATCCGGCCAGTGACAAGCGGCGGTGAGCGGGAGGACATCCCGGCGGGCTGCGGGTCGACACGCGGAGCGGACGAAGACGCCCCGAGGGCGAATCCCGCGCCTCATGGCACAGCGCACGGGCATGGATGCGCCGATCGTCCTGGATCGCGCGCTGTCCGTCCTGGCCGCACACCACGAACATCCCGCACGCTAGGTAGGTAAGGCAAACCTAATTAACCTACGAGGTATCGCCACCTCCCGACCAGTCAGGACCGCCCTCCCATGTCACTGACCGACGCGTCCCCCGCCGAGGCCACCAGGACCCCCGAGACCGCCGACGCCACCGACACCGTCGAGTCCTCCACTGCCGAGCAGCAGCCCCGCTACCGCGTCCACCGCGCCGTCGTGGTGGCCAGGACCCAGCTGGCGCCGCGCTTCGTGCGCGTCACCCTCGGCGGCCCCGGGCTGCGCGGCTTCCGGACCTCGGGCGCGGCGGCGAAGACCAAGATCTTCCTGCCCGCCGAGCCCGGCGCGGAACTCGTTCTTCCCCGCATCGACGAGAACCTGCGGTTCGTGTACCCGGAAGGCGCCCGGCCGGCGATCGTCCGCACCTACACCGTCCGTGACCACCGGCCCGAGTCCGGCGAGGTGGACATCGACTTCGCCATCCACCAGAACGGCCCGGCCGCCCTCTGGGCCGCCACCGCGCAGCCCGGCAGCGCCATCGGGATATCGGACGGCAACGGACAGCTCCCTCCCACGGCCTCCGACGTCCTGTTCGTCGGCGACCCGGCATCGCTGCCCGCCATCGAGACCCTCGCCGAAGAACTCGGTGCCGACGCGTCGATCCGCATCATCCTGCTGGCATGCGACCACGACGACGAGGTACCGCTCGCCGAGTCGCTGAGCGACACCGCCTGCCGGTGGGTCCACGCCCCGCACGGGACGGACGCCGGGGACGTGCTCGTCTCGGCCGTATGCGACGAACTGACCCGCCGGGCCACCGAGCACGTCTGGGTGTCCGGGGAGTCCTCCAGCCTCAAGGCGCTCCGCCGATACCTGCGCACCCGGGCCGGGTTCGCCAAGAGCGCTTCCCCGGTCGTCGGTTACTGGCGGCGGACCATGGCCACGGACGAGTTCGAGGGCAACCTCTTCGCCCGTGTCCGTGAGGCGATGACCGCGGGCGCCGAGCTGACTCGGCAGGACGTGGACGAGATGACCGTCGACGAGTGACGGCCGCCCCTCGCTCGTGCCTCGCGTGCCTCGTACCTCATACCTCGTACAGGGCTGCGCGCACGCGGCACGCGGCGCTCGAAGAAGGTTGGATCGGGAGGGGGGAGAGGAAGGGACGTGGTGATGTGCTGACGATGCTGGAGGCCGACGTCTTCCCGCCCGGACAGATCGCTCTCGCCGCCGAAAGCACTACGGTGAGCCGCCCCGTCTGCGCGCACTCGCACGACTTCGCCGAGTTCGCGTTCGTCCGGTCCGGCCGGGCCGAGCAGCACACGGAACAAGGTGTCACCGCCCTGCGGGAGGGCAGCCTGGTGGTCCTGGCCCCGGGAAGCTGGCACGCCACCGAGCCCGAGGGCGATCTGGCGATCACCAACGTGTATCTCTCCAGCTCGCTGCTGGCCTGCGAACTCGCCTGGCTGGCCGACCTCCCGCGCATCGGCCCCCTGCTGCACCCCGGCGTCGGACGCCATGGCAGCGCGTCGGCCATGACCCTCGAACTGGACCCCGCCATTCACCGGAGGACCGAGGAGCCCCTGGAGAGGTTCGTCGAGGCGAACGGCCAGAGCCTGTTCTCCCGCCTGGCACGGTTCTTCGACCTGCTGGCCGTGCTCGCCCCGGCCCTGGAGAACGACGAGCTGGGACGGAACGCGGACGTCCGCCCGCCGCCGCACCACCGGCGCTCCACCACCGCCTCCCACCTGGTCACCCACTACCGGCACGGCGTCGCCCACGCGATCTCGCTCCTCCACGACCGGATCGACGAGCACTGGACCCTCACGGCGCTGGCACGGGAGGCGTCGCTCTCCCCCTCTCAGTTCGCCCGGGTCTTCCGCGCCGACACGGGCACCTCGCCCATGGCCTACCTCCAGCGGATCAGAGCGGAACGGCTGGCGTACCTGCTGCGCACCACCGACACCACCATCGCGGCCGCCGCCCACGCCGTCGGCTGGCACGACCCCGGCTACGCCACCCGCCGCTTCCGCGCCCACTGGAACACCACGCCTCGCGCGTACCGCAACCGCATCCGGTGAACGGGACCGCAGCGCAGCAGTACGCCGAGCTCAGCCCGGCACACACGTGACAGCGACCCGGGCACACGTGGCGTGACCGGCGCACACGTACTCCGACAGCCTGTTTTACTGAGCCGACCGGATCGTCCCACCGGCCCGTGTCCCCCTCCCGGCAGGAGCAACGAAGTGCAGCAGCTCAGGTACGACGACATCAAGGCCGCCACCGACCGGATCACCGGACACGTCCGCCCGGTCGCCGTCGCGCCCGTCGACCCGGGAACGGTCCGTACGGCATACCTCGGTGCCTCCGACGGCAAGTCCGAGGCTCCCCTCGGGGACGTCTGGTTCGCGCTGGAGTTCCTGCAGCACACCGGCTCCTTCAAGGCGCGCGGCGCACAGAACTTCATCCAGGCCCACCGCGAGGCCGGCACCCTGCCGGACGCGGGAGTGACCATCGCCTCGGGCGGCAACGCCGGGCTCGCCTGCGCCTGGGCCGCGCGGCAACAGGGCGTGCGGGCAACGGTGTTCCTGCCGACGCTCGCCCCGGCGGTCAAGGTCGCCAGGCTCCGCGAACTCGGCGCGGACGTACGGATCGTAGGCGCGGAGTACGCCGAAGCCCTGGAGGCGTGTGCGGAGTTCGCCACCTCGACCGGCGCCCTCGCCTCGCACGCGTACGACCACCCGCTGATCGCCGCCGGGTCCGGGACCCTGATGGAGGAGATTCACGCCCGAATCCCCGGCCTGGACACCGTGGTGGTCTCGGTCGGCGGCGGCGGTCTGCTCGCCGGTGTCGCCACCGCCGCCCGGCACCACGGAATCCGTACGGTCGCCGTCGAACCGGAGAACTGCCGGGCGCTGAACGCCGCCGTCGAGGCCGGTGCCCCGGTCGACGTGCCCGTCGACTCGGTCGCCATCGACTCCCTCGGCGCCCGCCGCGCCACCGCGCTCGCCCTGCACGCCGCCCGCCAGGAGGACGTGCGCTCCGTCCTGGTACCGGACAGCGAGATCGTCCACGCCCGCCGGGCGCTGTGGGACCAGCACCGCGTCGCCGTCGAACACGCCGCCTCCGCCGCCCTGGCCGCGCTCACCGCGTCGGCCCCGTACGGCTACCGCCCGAGTGAGGGCGAGAGGATCGCCGTCGTCCTGTGCGGCGCGAACACCGATCCGAGCGATCTGGCGTCCACCGCCGACGATCGCTCCTGACACCTCGGTGACGGGCGGGCCCCGGCCGTGAACCGGCGGTCGGGGGCAGTCCCGCACGGCCCGGCCCCGGAGCCGTCCGCTCAGGATGTCGGCAGCAGGCGGTCGAGGGCGCGGCGGGTGCGTTCGGGGGCCTGCGGGTCCCGTTCCAGCTGGATCGCGTGGTTGAGGCCCATGTAGAGGCCGATCAGCTCGAAGGCGATCTGGCGGGGGTCGGTGTCGGCGGGCAGCTCGCCCGCCCGTACCGCCAGGCGCAGGTCCACCACGAGGCGGCGCCGCCAGATGCGGAACAGCCGCTCCACCACGTCCCGGACCGGCCCGTCGGCGCGGCCGTCGAACTCGACCACCGCGGTGGTGAACAGGCAGCCGCCGGGGAACGCCTCCCGCTCGCGCTCCAGGTAGTCGATCCACCGCTCGCAGACCGCCCGCAGCCTGGTCAGCCCCGGCCCGGTGTCGGCGACCGGCTCCCACACCGACGCCAGGAAGATCACCGACGCCCGCTCCAGGGCGGCGAGTTGAAGCACCTCTTTGGTGCCGAAGTGGCCGAGCAGGCCGGACTTGCTCATCCCGAGGTCGGCGGCGAGACGCCCGATCGTGAGCCCTTCCAGGCCCTCGACCGAGGCGACCGCGACGCTGCGCTCGATGATCCGGTCCCGCGTCCTGCGGGCTTCGACGACGGAATTGCGCGGGCTCATGAGTTCCAGGGTATCCGGGGGCACGCCGTGCGCCGCGTTTTAACTTCCGATCGGTCGTTCGCTATATTCGCGGCATCCTGATGCCCACCAAGGAGCTGCCATGCCAGGAGCCCGCATCGCCGCGCTCGGCCACCACCAGCCGGACCGTGTGCTGACCAACGACGACCTCGCCACGATGGTGGAGACCGACGACGCGTGGATCCGGCAGCGCACCGGGATCGCCACCCGCCGCATCGCGGACGAGGAGTCGGTCGCCGACCTGGCCGCCGCCGCGGCGGGCAAGGCACTCGCCGCCTCCGGGCTCACCCCGCGGGAGATCGGCCTGGTCACCGTCGCCACCTGCTCGGCGATCGACCGCTGCCCCAGCATCGCCGCCCAGGTCGCCGGCCGCCTCGGCATCCCGGCCGCCGTCGCCTACGACCTCAACAACGGCTGCGCCGGCTTCTGCACCGCGCTGGCCACCGCCGACCACGCGGTACGTGCCGGGGCCGCCCGGCATGCCCTGGTCGTCGGCGCCGAGAAGATGTCCGACGTGACCGACTGGACCGACCGCAGCACCTGCGTCCTGCTCGGTGACGGCGCCGGGGCGGCGGTGGTGAGCGCGGCCGAGGACGACTCCATCGGTCCGGTCGTCTGGGGCTCGGACCCCACCCGGCGCGACGCGGTCCGGCTCGTCGACGACTGGCATCCGCACTTCGCCCAAGAGGGCCAGACGGTCTTCCGCTGGGCCACCACCGAACTCCCCGCGCTCGCCGCGGAAGCCTGCCGCCGGGCCGGGGTGGCCCCCGACGGCCTCGGCGCGATCGTCACCCATCAGGCGAACCTGCGCATCATCGACTCCGTCGTACGCCAACTCGCCCTGCCCGAAGGGGTCGTGGTCGCCCGCGACGTCGTCGACTCCGGCAACACCTCCGCCGCCTCCATCCCCCTCGCCCTGGCCAAGCTCGTCGAACGCGGCGAGGTCTCCCCCGGCGCGCCCGTACTGCTGTTCAGCTTCGGCGGCGGGCTGTCGTGGGCGGGGCAGGTGGTCCGCTGCCCGTGACCGGCGGGCACCTCGGCCTGGCGGACCACACGCATGAGGGGTGCGCCCGGTCTCCCGGGCACACCCCTCACGGACAACGCGCGTACTCGCGGACGACGCTCGGACTCACGGACCACCGACCCGCCGACCCGCGAAGTCGCGGGATCGAGAAGTCGCGAAGCCGAGAAGTCCGAAACCGACGAGTCGGGGACGCGTCAGCGCTCGCCGCTCCGGCGGCCGTGGCGTCAGCGGTCGTCGCGGCGCCGGTCGCGGATGTCGTTCTCCGCGTCCTGGAGCCTGTCACGACCCCGCTGCGACGTCTGCTGAGAGCGGTCGGACGTGCCCTGCATCCGGTCCCGGCCCTGCCCCGTCCGGCCGCGGCCCTGGCCGCGTTCCTCGTTGCGGCCCTCGTCCGACTTCTTCTTGGCCTGGTCGGCGAGCTGCTGCGCCTTGTCCTTGAACTGGTCTGCGATGCCCATGCTGTTCACTCCTCGTGGGTGCGTGGGGGCGGTCCGTGAGGACCTCGACCACAGTCGCACGCGCCGACACCCGCCGCATGTCGATCAGTCACGCTCAGTCACGCCGTGCGCGCACCGCCCGTGCGTCCTGATCCGCGGCTCCCCCGGCGCCCACGAGCCCGCTCCGCACGCCCGCCAGGCGCGGCCCGAACCGGCGCATCTCGCGCTGTCCCACGACCCCGATCAGCGTCGGCAGGTAGCCGCGTACGGACTGCATCCCCCGCAGCCACCGCTGCGCGTACACATGCGCGGAACGCCGTTCGATACCGGACACGATCCGGTCGACGGCCGGACCCAGCGGATATGTGCGGTTCGCGGGCCAGGGCAGTCGCTGCCTCAACTCCCGCATCACGTCGTCCTCGTCGGCGCCCCGCACCATGTCCGTGTCGGTCCAGGACAGATAGCCGACCCCGACCCGCACCCCGCGGTGGCCGACCTCCGCGCGCAGACTGTGCGCGAACGCCTCCACGCCCGACTTGGACGCGCAGTACGCGGTCATCATCGGCGCGGGCGTCATCGCGGCGAGCGAGGCTATCTGGAGGAAGTACCCGCGGCTCTCCATGAGCACCGGCAGGAACGCCCGCCCGGTGACGGCGCCGCCGATCAGGTTGACCTCGATGACCCGGCGCCACGCCTCCGGGTCCGAGTCGACGAACAGACCGCCCGTCGCCACCCCGGCGTTGGCGACGACGACGTCGACCTTCCCGAACCGCTCCTTGACCTCCTGGGCGACGCGGGCCATCGCCTCATGGTCGGTGACGTCCGCGAACCAGTGGTCGCCGTCTCCGTGCAGCCGCTCGGAGACCTTCTTCAGCTCGTCCGGTTCCAGGCCGACCAGCGCGAGCTTCGCGCCGCGCGCCGAGAGTCTGCGCGCCAGCAGTTCGCCGACGCCGCGCGCCGCGCCCGTGACGACGACGACCTGCCCTTCGAGACTCCGTGCACCGCTCATGCCACATCCTCCTTCTCGGCCGTGCCGTCGTCCCCCGCCGCGGTACGAGTCCCGCCGCGCGCGGCATCCGTGCCGCCCGCGGGGACGTACGCGATGATCAGCTCCCGGATCTTCGCGGTGACCGCCTCCGGAGCCTCCACCGGTGTCATGTGCCCCATCCCCGTCAGCACGGTCAGTCCCAGGGAGCCGGGCAGCGACGCCACGAGGGCGTGGGCGTGCGCGGGCGGCGTCAGCCGGTCCTCCGTACCCACGATCACCGCCGTCGGCACCTTCAACTCCCGTACGCAGGCGTCGAGGTCGAGGTCCGCGAGGACATGCCCCCAGGCCCGCCTCGCCGTTCGGGGGCAGGCGTGCACGATCCGGGCGCAGGTCTCGACCCGATCCGGAGCCGAACCCGGTGCCATCGTCCCGTACTTCAGCATCCGCCGTGACAACGGTGTGACCGGCCCGAGCGGTGCGGGCGAACGCAGGATCGCCCTGTGTATTCGGTCACGCACGCCCCCGGCCGGCAGCGGAACGACCCGCGACTCGGCGGCCAGCCGCGAACTGCCGGTGCTGCACAGCAGTACGGCGGCCGCATGGGCACGCAGACCGGGCCGCCGCGCGGCGGCCATCACCGTCATGCCGCCCATGGAGTGCCCGGCGATCACCGCCTTCTCGTCCGGCTCCAGGGCGGCGGCCAGCACCGCTTCGAGGTCGTCGGCGAGCGCCTCCGTGCTGTACCCCTCGCGGCCCACCTCGGGCGAACGGCCGTGCCCGCGCTGGTCGTAGGCGATGACGCGGTGATCCACCGCGAGGTCCCTGATCTGCGCGTCCCAGAAGCGGGTGCTGCACGTCCAGCCGTGCGACAGGACCACGGCGGGCGCGCCGTCCGGACCGTGCACCTCGACGTGGACACGGGCGCCGTCGGCGGAGAGCGCGGTCAGCGTGCGTATCGGAACGGGGGCGACGCCGTCGCCCCGCAGCAGCCGGCTCATCCCGCGGCCTTCTTCCCGGCGGACCCCGCCATGGCGGACGCCGCGGAACCTCCAAAAGCCCCGGAGGCGGCGGCCACCCCCGGCGCACCGGCGGCGACCGCCCCGACGACGGCACCCGCTCCGGCGGAGCGTTCCCGGGCCCGTACGACCTCGTACTCCCCCAGGTCCACCGCCCGCGTCACCTTCCGGAACTCGGTGGTGGTGCCCGGCCAGACGGTGGTGTTGCGCCCGTTGGCGTCCAGGTACCAGCTGTCGCAGCCGCCGGTGTTCCACACGGTGCGCTTCATCCGCTGCTGGACTCGACGGTTCCAGACGTCCACCGCGGAGCGGCGCGCGTCGAGGGCGACCCGGCCGCCGAGCACGTTCAATTGGCGCAGGTAGTCGGCCATGTAGTTCAGCTGGGACTCGATCATCAGGATCATCGAGGAGTTCCCGAGACCCGTGTTGGGGCCGATGATCGTCATCCAGTTCGGGAACCCGTCCGTGGTCGCGCCGCGCAGCGCCCGCATGCCGCCCTTCCACGCCTCGGCGAGCGTGGTGCCCTCCGCGCCCACCACCCGCTCGGCGATCGGCATGTCGGTGACGTGGAAGCCGGTGCCGAAGATGATGGCGTCGACCTCGGCCTCCGTGCCGTCGGACGCGACGACCGTGGAGCCGCGCACCTCGGCCAGGCCGGAGGTCACGACATCGACATTGGGCCGGGCCAGAGCCGGGTAGTAGGTGCTGGACAGCAGGATCCGCTTGCAGCCGATGCGGTAGGAGGGGGTCAACTTGGCCCGCAGCACGGGGTCCTTGATGGCGCGCGCCATGTTGGACCGGGCGATCTTCTCGACCAGACCCAGCTCGTTCGGGTGCTTGGTGAAGGCACTCACCTGCAGCTCCCGGATCCCCCACAGCAGTCCGCGACGCGCGGTTCCGGAGATCGGGAGCGTGCGGTGAAGCCAGCGCTCGGCACCGCTGATCCGGCGGTCCATGCGCGGCATGACCCAGGGCGGGGTGCGCTGGAACAGCGTCATCCGGCCGACCTTGGGCTGGATCGCGGGCACGATCTGGATGGCGGAGGCGCCGGTACCGACCATCGCGACGCGCTTGCCGGTCAGGTCGTAGTCGTGGTCCCAGCGCGCCGAGTGGAAGATCCGCCCGGGGAACCCTTCGAGGCCGGGGATGTCCGGCGTCTTCGGGTCCGAGAGCGGGCCGGTCGCGGAGATGACGACGTCGGCCGTGAAGGTCGCCCCGTTGGCCGTCTCTATCCGCCAGTACAGCTCCTCGCGATCCCACCGCATGAGCGTTACTTCGTGGTTGAGCCGTATGTGCGAACGCAGCCCGAAGGTGTCCGCCACGTGTTCCAGGTAGGCGCGGATGTGCTCCTGCCCGGAGAAGGTGCGCGGCCACTCGGGGTTGGGCGCGAACGAGAACGAGTAGAGGTGCGACGGCACGTCGCAGGCGCAGCCCGGATAGCTGTTGTCGCGCCAGGTGCCGCCCACGGAGTCGGCCCGTTCGAGGACGACGAAGTCCGTGACGCCCTCGCGGCGCAGCCGGACCGCGGCCCCGAGGCCGCCGAATCCGGATCCGATCACCGCCACTCTTACGTGCTCGTGCTGGGTCATGCTGCCGCCTCCCGCGATACGTCACACGACTCCGCCAGCAATCACTGGCGCGATGGGAGCCTAGAACAGCTCCGTACCGATGGGTAGGGGTACGGCGAAGGGAAGTTACCGTCGGTACGACGTAAGGTGCGGATGTGGTTGAAGGACGCGATCATCGTGAGTACCGGATGGAGGAGCTGGCCAAGGAGGCCGGCATCCCCGTGCGGACCGTGCGCTTCTACCGGGAGCGCGGCCTGATCTCGCCGCCCCGCCGGGAGGGGCGCATCGCCTGGTACGACGACCACCACCTGGCCAGGCTGCGCACCATCGCGGGCCTGCTGGAGCGCGGCCACACCCTCACGGGGATCGCCGATCTCGCCCGCACGTTCGAGAGCGGACGGGATGTCGCCGAGGTGCTGGGACTGGGCGAACCGACCGAGGAGACCCCGGTCCGCATGACGCCCGAACAGCTCGCGGACTACTTCGAGGGCGAGACCACCCCGGAGAACCTGGCCACCGCGCTGGAGCTGGGCTACCTGGCCACCGACGGCGACGAGATCGTCCACATCAGCCGCCGCCTGCTGGAGGCATCGGCCGAACTGGTGCGCGAGGGCGTACCGCTCGCCACGGTCCTCGCGGCCGGCCGCCGCGTCCGCGAACACATGGACGCCCTGGCGGACCTCTTCGTGAACGTGCTCGAAGCGCGCACCGACGCCCCCGAACCGCCCCAGCTCCGCCCGCTGGCCCGCGCGGTGATGGACGCCGAGCTGTCCATGGCCCTGGACCGCCGACTGCGCCGCGAGCCCCCCGACCGGCCACCGGCGGACCGGGAGCCCACGCCGCCCTGACCCGCCGCCGCCCCGGCACGCGGACCGGAACACCGCGAACGGGCGGGAACGGGGGCGCGGCCGGGCGCGGCGATCACGGCACGCCCCAAGACGGCCGGCCGGGAACGGAGGGGCGGAACGGACAAGCGGGAAAGGGTGCACGGAAACGGACGACGCAAAAGAGGAGTCCGCGGTTCCGCCCCTTTGGTCCCGACTCCTGGCGGCGACTCCGGTCCGCGGTTCCGGTTCACGATTCCGGTCCGCGTTCCGGACCGTGTTTCCGCCCCGGGGCGCCAGGCCCATGGCGTTCGACGCCCCCGGCCCACGCCGGATCCGCTCACACCAGGCCCGTCCTCACGCCAGGTCCGCTCACGCCAGGTCGTAGGTCACCGTCACCGGGGCATGGTCGCTCCACCGCTCCGGGTGCGTCTCGGCCCGCTCGACCCAGCCCTTGACCGCGCGGGCGGCCAGACCCGGCGTAGCCACCTGGTAGTCGATCCGCCAGCCGGCGTCGTTGTCGAAGGCCCGCCCGCGGTAGGACCACCACGAGTACGGCCCCTCCTGGTCCGGGTGCAGGGCCCGTACGACGTCGACGTACCCGGCCTCGTCGAAGACCCGGGTCAGCCATTCCCGCTCCTCGGGCAGGAAGCCGGAGTTCTTCTTGTTGGCCCGCCAGTTCCTCAGATCGGCCTCGCGGTGGGCGATGTTCCAGTCGCCGCAGACCACGACCTCGCGCCCGTCGGCGGCGGCCCGGTCCTTGAGGTCCTTCAGGTACGGGAGGAACGCGGCCATGAACCGTTCCTTCTCCTCCTGCCGCTCCGTACCGACCTCGCCGGAGGGCAGATACAGGCTGGCGACCGTCACACCGGGGAGATCGACCTCGACGTAGCGGCCACTGGCGTCGAACTCCTCGCTCCCGGCGGGGCCGAAACCGCCGAACCCGATCTGCACCCGCTCCGGCGCACGCCGGGTGTAGAGCGAGACACCCGCCCGCCCCTTGGCGGCCGCGGGGGCGTGCACGGTGTGCCAGCCCTCGGGGTCACGCACCTCGTCCGGCAGCTGCCGCGGCTCGGCACGTACCTCCTGGAGGCAGATCACATCGGCCTCGGTCCCGGCCAGCCACTCGACGAATCCCTTCTTGGCGGCGGCACGGAGCCCGTTTACATTGGCGGTGGTCACTGTGTACAAAACATGCTCCTACATTGCGGCCACGACGAGTGTCGCGGCCCAGGGGTCAGGCTCCCACACTGGGTGGATCTCGACCTTTGCGGTGCCGTCCGTTCGTACGAGAACGACCCGCCGAATCACCTGCTTCAGCATGGAGTTCTTCTCCGAGTTGTGCATCTCATTCCAGGCGTCCAGAAGGGCCATGAGCAGCGGGCCGTAGTCGGCGCGGTGCGGCTCGGATTCGACAGCTGACGCGCGTTCCATTGCTGCTGTGTTGGCGGCCTGCTGCTGCCTGATCTTGTCGCGCGCCGCCTCGTACTCGCCAGGCCCGTAGTCGCCGGGGTTCATGGCGTGGTCGGCGCGCAGGTTCGCGAGACCGTCCGCGAGACGGTTCGACTCCGCCTCCAACCGGGCCCGCTCTCGGGCGGCTGCTGCCCTCTGGTCGACCTCAGCTGTACGCGGCACTGGAATCGGGCCGGCCGCGTCCGCCGCCGGGGCCACCTCACGCTCAACCCATCTGTGCACCTCGTCTTCAACGTGGCTGCGTGTGGCCCACACCCCAGAACATCCGTGCGTGCCCGTGATGCCCCGGCGCCCACACGCGTAGGAGTAGCCACGGATGTTGGTGATCACCCCCTCGGATGTTCGCTGCGCGGACTGGGCGGGAACGGTGCCGCGGCATCCACCACAACGCATCAGGTTGGTGCAGGGGTAGAGGGGTTGTCTTGCCCTGGGTGGGGTGGTTTTCACCGTGTCGCGCCGCTCGCGGTACATCTGCCACAGCTCGGCGTCGATCAGTTCTTCTTGAACGCCGGGTATGAAGAGTGTGTTGTTGCAGTTGCTGCGCTTCTCCTGGGGGCACTGGCAGGCAGGGTTATGGACGCGGAGCAGACCGGCGCAGAACCCCGAATCCATGTACCGCATCAGCGTCTGTTGCGACCACGTGTTGCCGCGTACGGTGCGCCAACCAGCGCTGTTCAGATCGGCCATCAAGGTGTAGAACGGGGCCCCGTCGACGTACTGTCGGTACCGGTCGGCCATGACTGGCCCGGCCTCTGGATGGGCCGTATACGTCTCCTCTTGCAGCTTCCACCCGGTTGGTTCGGCAGGGTCGAGAACGCGGCGCGGTGTCCAGATGTATCCGAAGCGGGGGCGTCCGGAGGCCGGAAGATGGAGCTTGTACCGGCGGTGGTCGTGCGTTTCGCGCCATTGCTCGCCGCGTACGTCTGACTCGTAGGCGGCGAACTCAAACAGGATGCCGCGCTGGAGTCGGCCTGTAGCGGTTCGAGCATCGGCTTCCTCGGTAGCGGATTCGAGCTGCCCGCCTGCGTCTTCCAGGCGTTTGAGGTTGACGGAGACACCGTCGCGGGAACGACCAAATCTGCTGTACTTCCATACGGCGATGCCGCGTGCCTCGCCCGCTTCCACACGTCGGATGGCGCCCATGATCTTGCGCTTGAAGTTCCGGCCCGTGGCGTCGAGGTCGAGGACCAGGGGCTCTAGCAGTCGAACGCCGCGGCGGTCCGCCCACCCGCGGATCGCCGTCTCTTGCAGCTCCGGACTGATCTTCTCCTCTTTCCAAGTCGAGACCCTGATGTAGCCGATGTAGGCGGGGGTGCCGTCTGCGGGTGGCTGTGGTCGAGGCTGTTGCGGCACAGCGGTAGTCCTTTCTGCGGGTATGACTCGGCCCCGGGCGCAGGGCGTCCGGGGCCTGATGCTGTCCGCGCCTGAGCTACTGGGCGCGGCGGTCGATGTGGCGGAGCAGTGCGGACGGCGGCGCGGTGGCGGTCCGGTTGTACTCGCGGTCGGCGAGGCAGGCGAGATAAGCGGCGTCGTATGCGGCGGTACGAACCGCCGTCAAGAGCGCGGGCGCGGTGGCCAACAGGCCAAGAAATCCGACGATGGTCACGACCAGCCCGGCAGCGCAGGGGGCTTGAGCGCCGTTGTTGAGGACGTAGGCGGTGACCTGAATGGTGAGGCCGATGACGACCACTATGACGGCGGTGGTGGCGACGACGGCGGATTTCATGGACATGTGCACCTCTTTAGGGCGCCCACTTTTTCAGGGCGCGTAGTAGAGCGATGACGGCTTCCTGCGCGGCAGCGTCGTTGCCGACAAGCGCGGCGACATGGTCACGCGGGCTGTACTCCCTCGGTTCGGGGAGCGTGTCGACCTCGTCATGGGTGATGAGGCCGGCAGCGACGAGGACGTGCGGGACGGTGTAGCCGAGTACGCGGGCGAGGGCCCTGCATGTCTGGATGTCGGGCGTGGCTTTCCCAAGGAGGGTTCTGCTGAGAATGGCGGGGTTGATCCCGGCGTCCCGCGCAAAGCGGGATTGCGCCCCCCGCTCCGTGAGGTCGTAGCCGCGACGGCGCATTTCCTCGGTAAGCCACGCGGCGAATGTGGGGCGTCGGCCTGTTGTCATGCGCAGACTTTATCGCGCGCGAGATACAAGGCGACAGACGAGCACCCCCATTCGACATGTCAGTCACCCCCCTCTGTGACGTTGTGCGTACGGAGCGTGCAACACCGTATGCCCACTTTATTCGAACACGCAAGTGAACATTACCGCTGACCTGCACCACGCGCAGGGCGAGTGTTCGATTTGTAGGGCGCGCCACCAAGGGGCGCAACACAAGATCCCCACAACTCCCCCATATGTTTCGTGCTCACACGAACCATGCTACGTTTTTATCGAGCACGAGAAGACGATCGTGCTCGAAAGGAACGACCATGCCTCAGTACGACCGCACCCTCTTGCGCACCGCAGCAACCGCCGTCGGCCACCGCCGCCCGTCCACCGTCGCCCGCAAGCTCGGTCTGCACCCCATGACCGCGTGGCGCCTGTGGAACGGCCGTGGCCGCCCTGGTCCCGAAACGACCGCTGCCGTTCAGGCCGCTTACGGCATCCCGGCCGCCGCACTGCTCATCCCCGACACCGGGCAGGCGGCATGACCGGCAACGCCATCCCCCGCGATACGGCCATTGCTGGCGTTCGTCGGGTGCTCGGCCAGGTCCTCGACCGCATCGCCCGCGACCGCGCCGAGGGGCGCCTCACGCCCGACGCCGAAGCGCGCATACAGCTCGCCGAACGCCGGTACGCCCGCCACCACTCCCCCGCGACGCCCACCAAGACCGCCGCCTGACACGCAAAAGGCCGCCCGGTCGCGACCCGGACGGCCCACACGACCCGTGAGGAGACCACGACTCGTGAACTCGCAGACTACCCGCCGCACGCTCCGCGCCGCGCACTACCTGACCGGCGCCCGCATCGGCCACCGCCACGTCACCCGCACCCGGGTAATCCGTCGGCAGCTCGACCAGATCGCGCCCGGCGTGCACACGGTGCGCACCGTCCCGGTCTGGACCGACGGCACCGGCAGCGTCCAACTGACCGCGTACGTGGTGCTGCTCGACGCGCTCGGCCTGTCGCTCCGCGCCGACCGGGAGGCGCACCGCGCCGCCTACGGCCTGCTGTGCCGACTGCTCCCCGGTACCGACTGGTCCCACCCGTACGCCTACGACGTGGCGACCGGGGTCCTGGTCCTCGACGTCCCGGCCCTTCCCGAGGAGCTGCACTGATGCTGCGCCCGACGCTCACCGCCGACGGCACCGCCGTCCGCCTCCCGATCCGCGATCAGTTGCTCGCCCCACTGCTCGACGACCTCGCGACCGCGTACACGGAGAACCCGTCGCTGCTCGGCACGTTGCTGCGGGCGCACGCCGAGTCGGTGCGGCGTCTCGACCAGGCCGTGACCGACGACGCCATGCCGGACTACGAGCGGTCGATCCGCGCGGCCGGGGCCGACGCCACCCGCGAGCTGCTGCTCGACGAGCTGCCGACCGAGTGCCAGACCGACCCGCACCTGTCCCCGGACGCGGCGATCACCGTCGCCGGGCGCATCACCCGCCTCGCCGGACACATCCGCCACACCCCGAAAGGCCCCCGCCCGTGACCGTCACCGCTCTCCCGCTCCCCGCGACCGCGCCGCAGCCGTCGGCGCCGGTCACGGCACCGATCTACCAGCCCGCCCCCGCCGGGGCCCCCGCCGACGCACCGCGCGTATTTGCCGCGATCGCCGCCGTCATGCGCGACGTGATGCCCGTCGCGAAGGACAAGGAGAACCAGCAGCAGCGCTACAAGTTCCGCGGCGTCGACGACGCCATGTCGGCGATGGCGGGCCCAATGCGCGCGCACGGCCTGTTCATCCTGCCGAGCATCGCCGCCCATCGCGCCGAGCGCCGCGGCGAGAAGATGACGCACGTCAACATCACCATGCGCTACCACGTCTACGGGCCCGCAGGTGACTGCCTCACCGCCGAAGTGCCGGGCGAGGCTTCCGACTTCGCCGACAAGGCCACCAACAAGGCCCAGTCAGCCGCGTTGAAGTACCTCCTGTTCACCCTGTTCATGATCCCCGTGGACGGCCGCAGCATCGATGATGGCGACCGCGACCACCCCGTCGAGCCGACCGCCGAGCACCGCGCCGAGATGCAGCAGCGCCGCCAGCAGCGCGGGCAGAGGCAGCAGCAGCCGCGCCGAAGCAAGCGCGCCGAGCCCGGCCCCTGGGAGCAGCCGCAGCAGGAGCAGCGCCAGCAGCGCCGCGACTACCTCGCGGAGGCACAGGCCGCGGGCAGCCGCGCCGAGTTCGACAAGATCCGGACCGCCGCCGTCGAGGCAGGCGCGCCGGCCGACTACCTCGCCCGTCTCGACGCGGTCCTCGCGCAGAAGGAAAGGGCCGCCCAGCAGGGCGAGCGGACCGTGCCGCCGTCGGCCCCGGCCAAGAGCCCGGAGGCCGCCGCCGCCGAGGCGGAACAGGCGCTCAGGCTCGCCGCCAGCCGCGCCAACCTCCCCACCCTCGACGCCGACTTTGAGCGCGTCTACGGCCTGCCGATCGAGCAGGCCGGGGCCGCCCAGCTCGACCAGTTCCGGCAGAAGATCGAGGCCGCTGCCGGGGGTGCCCAGTGACCGCGCAGACCGCCGAGCAGCCCGCCGCCGAGGAGCCCGCCGCCGAACAGGCCGTCGAGAAGAAGCCCACCCCGCCCGACCCGGCATACCTCGCCGCCGTACTGCGCCAGCGCCTCGCCATGAAGGCCCGACTTGACGCCGCCGCCGAGATGTTCGAGGAGTGGAACACCGTCGCCGAGTACCTGCTCGACCAGCAGTACAAAACGAGCAAGTCGACGAAGGCCGACGTGACCCTCGGCGGCGAGGACGACACCAAGTTCGGCACCGTAACCCGCGTCGGGGGCGAGGCCGAGGCCGAGGTGACCGACCGCGACGCGTTCGCCGCGTGGGTACGCGACAACTACCCCGACCACTTCGACTTCCGGATCATCCCGGCCCGGACCGAGGTCGTCATCGACCAGACGTTCACCGCCGCCGTACTCGCCGCTGTCGACGCGGCTGGCGCCTCGGTCTACGCCGACCCGGAGTCCGGCGAGATCCATGACGTGCCCGGTGTACGGATCGTCCCGAAGCGCCGCCGATATTGGCGCTGGCTGTTCACCCGGGCGAGCAAGCGCCAGCCGCTCGACGGCCGCGCCCTTGCCGCCGAGGCGGTTGAGGTCGGGCACCTCGACCTCGACCGCGCCATCGAGGCCCCGGCCCCGCTCGAACTCACCCAGACCGCCGCGTAGTCGCGTTGTGACCCGCTCCCGGCCGCCGTGCCGGGGGCGGGCCCCGGAAGGACCCCACCACCATGCTCACTCTGCTGACCGCCGACCAGCGGGCCGCCCTCGCCGCCCAGCTCGGCACCACCACCCCCGCCGCCGTCATGCTGGTCACGGACACCGTGGCCGCCGCGGCCGGGACCGCCCGCCACGGGTACACCGACGCCGCCAAGGCCCGCATCCTCGCCGCCGAAGTCCTCGCCCTGGCCGCGCGGCTGGTCGCCGTCGAGCAGCTGCTCGACACCACCCGCCGCACCATCTCCCGCGTCGCCACCAGCGACTACCACCTCACCGTCACAGACCTGTTGTGGGAGCTGAAGAAGGCCGGGGTCGGTATCACCGATGACGAGCTGGACGAGGCCGAGGGCCTGGCCGCCGCCGAGGCCGCCGCCGGGGCGCTGCGATGAGCGCCGCCGCCCGCCTCGACCGGGCCCGTCGCCACCTCGACACCCCGCCGGTCACCCCGGTCCCCGGCCAGCTCGTCGTCGAGGCCGCCGCCGAAATGGACGCGTCCACCCCCAAGCCCGCCTTTACGTACCTGTCTCTCGGCGCCGGGGTGCAGTCGACCACGCTGCTCCTGCTCGCCGCCGAGGGGCGTCTCCCCAAGCCGGATGCCGCCCTGTTCGCTGACACTGGTTGGGAGCCGCGGTCGGTCTATGAGCACCTTGACCGCCTTGACCGAGAGGTTGCGCAGCCGGCCGGGATACCGATCGTGCGTGTGCGAGCCGTCAGTAGTACGGGGAAACGTTCCGCTGGCGACCTCCGCGCCGACTCACTACACCCCGGTTCATGGATGCGCCTGCCCGTATTCGTGCTGGACAGCAAGGGTGAATCTGCTGCCATGGTGCGTCGGCAGTGCACCGAGGAATTCAAGGTAACGCCGATCAAGAAGGCCGTACGCGAACGCCTCGGCTACCCGCACCCGCGCCGCGTGCCCCACAGCGTGTTCGCCGAGCAGTGGATAGGCATCAGTCGCGACGAGTTCCACCGCGCCAAGGACGCCCAAGTTGGCTACCTCCGCAACGCGTTCCCGTTGCTGCACCTCGACGGCGCCGCCGACGGGCGCGGGGGGTGGACCCGTAACGACTGCATCCGCTATCTGCGGTCCGTCGGATGGGGCGAGACCCCCAAGAGCGCATGCATCGGCTGCCCGTTCCACGGCAACCGAGCGTGGCGCGATCTGCGGGACAACTCACCGGAGGAATGGGCGGACGCCGTCGAGTTCGATCGGCAGATGCGTGAGGTGCCGCACCGCGGGATCAAGCACGCGCCTTATCTGCATCGCAGTCTGTTGCCGCTCGACGAGGCCCCTATCGACCGCGTCACCCGCGGCGAGTGGACCGACCGGCAAGGCGACCTGTTCGACGCCGTCGCGGACGCCGAGTTGGAGCTCGCCGAGAACGGCGCCGCTGATGGCTGCTCGCCCTGGTCTTGTCGGTCCGATGGGGCGTGACCACGTGAGCCACCCGGCCACGGCCCGGCCGCCGCGCCCGTGCGCGCACGGCAACCCCCCGTGCCGCGCCATCCCGGCCCGGCCCTACCCGTGCGGGCCCCGCTGCGACCAGCACCAGCCCGCCCGCACCCGCCCCTACTACACCCAGGAGCAGCCGTGAGGGCGTTCTACCGCGGCTACAGTGCCCGTTCCGGCCGCCGCGCCGCCCAGGTCCGCCGCCTCCACATCATGCGCGAGGACGGCAAGTTCCCCGGCCGGTCCGGCGAGTGCAACACGTCCGGGTGGGCCCACCGCGACAGCGACCCCGTGATCCTCGACCCGATGCCCGCCGTGCCGCCGCCCGGTCTGGAGTGGTGCCCCGCCTGCGTCGGCCGCGCCGCCGAACGCGCCGGTCTCCTCCGCCAGTTCGCCGCCGCCCTCACCGCCCCGCAGTAGCCCCGTATCGCCCCGGGGCGAGGCCGGCCGTTCGCCCCTCGCCCCGGGCGCACCACCCGACAGGAGCACCCCTTGACCTGGTTCAAGGTCGACGACACCGCGCACATGCACCCGAAGGTGATCAAGGCCACGAACGCCGCCCTCGGCCTGTGGCTCCGCGCCGGGTCCTACGCCGCCCAGCACCTCACGGAAGGTGTCGTGCCCGGCGTCGTCGCCCAGCTCTACGGCACCGCGCCGCAGGCTCGAAAGCTGGTCGCGGCCGGCCTGTGGCACGAGCACGGCCACACCTGCCCCCGGTGCGCACAGCCGGGCCCCGGCGACTACGTGATGCACGACTTCTTGGAGTACAACCCGACCAAGGAAAAGGAGCAGGCCCGAAAGACGGGCGCCGCCGAGCGGCAGCGCCGGGCCCGCGAGCGCGCCGCCGAGGAGCGAAAGCAGCGGGAATCGTCCGCGAACGCGCCGCGAAAGGACGACGATTCGGCGGGCGAAAATTCTGATAGCGACGCGAACGCGGGCGCGTTTTTCGATGAAACCGCAGGTCAGAGGCACCAGTCACAGTGTGATGGTGCGGACCCGTCACGGTCCCCCCGACCCGACCCGACCCGTAGTACCTCCGTAGGAGGTACTAACCCCCCTACCCCCCAGGGGGAGCAGGAGCCCGCCGCCGCACTCCTCACCGACTGGTGGGCCCGCTACGGCCGCGGCACCGCGCAGTCGCGGCACACGATCCGCCGCGCAATCACCGACGCCCTCGGCAACGGGCTTAACCCGCAGACGCTCGCCGCCGCCCTCGACCGACTCGGCCAGACCAGCAAGCCCGTCACGGGGGGCACGCTCCAGTTCGCTTTGTCCGAACTCCGCCGCCCCGCTCCCGGCGCCGACGTCATCCCCCTCGACCCCAACGCCCCCCGCAAGGGCCGCGCCGCCCAGTCCGCCGACCACCTCGCCGCCGCCCTCGAACGCCTGGAGGCCCAACAGTGAACCCCCGCGAGATCACCGCCCTGATCGCCTACGCCGTCCGCCTCGACCCGCGCCTCACCGTCGCCACCGACGCCGAGGCCGACGAACGCCTGGCCCAGTGGTGCGACCTACTGGCCGACGTGCCCGCGACCGCCCCGCACCCCGAGGGCCGCGACTGGAACGCCGCATGGGCCGTCCGCCAGCACATCGCCACGTCGCCCTACCGCATCCAGCCGTCCGACGTGTCCCGCCCCTGGTGGACGTTCCGCCGCGACATCCTCGGCCGCCACGTCGACCCCACCCCCCACGTCGATCCCGACGACGAAGCCGCCTACCGGGCCGCCCTGACGACCACCCGCCACGCGGTCGAGACCGGGCAGGCCCCGGCCCAAACCCGCACTGCGCTCCCCGCGGGCAGCCGCGCCGAGCGAGACCAGGCCGACGCCGCCCGCCTCGCCGCCCTCGGCGGATACATCCCCCGCGACCTCGACGACACTTTCGACGCCCACCGCCCCGTCAGGGCCGAGCGCCGCCGCCTCACCGTCGCCGGGCAGCCGGACCCGTACACCGTCCCCTGCCCGTGGGCAGCCTGCCGCGCCTCCGCCGGACAGCGCTGCCAAACCGCCGGACGCCCCCGCGTCAACTTCCACCACGCCCGCATCGACGCCGCCCGCGCAGGGGCCGCCGCATGAAGATCTACGACGACCGACTTGCCGCCGAGGCCGTCCCCGACGGCACGTTCGGCCAGGCCCGCGCCATGCGCGAAGACCCGGGTTACGTGCCCTACCCCACCCACCCACTCGAAGCCGCACGGCGCCGCAACATCCTGCTTGCCGCCCTCCGCGAGCACCGGGCCAGCAAGAAGCCGACCAGCGCAAACGTCACAAACGGATAACGCATGCCCCTTTCATTTAGTGCTCGCGCAATACTGTTACTCGCGAGCACTGAATGATCGGGAAGGACTCCCATGACCCGGCCCCGCCCCGCCGCCGCATGGCGCTACTGGTCGAAGGTTGCGTTCGACGGCGCGCTCTCCCTCCACCGCCAGGCCCCCGGCCGCTGCTGGAGCTGGACCGCAGGCATCAACAACCGCGGCTACGGCACCTTCCGCAGCGGCCCCGAAGTTGTCGGCGCACACCGCTGGTCCTACGAACAGCTGGTCGGCCCCGTCCCCGCCGGCCTCGAACTTGACCACCTCTGCCGCAACCGCGCCTGCGTGAACCCGGCCCACACCGAGCCCGTCACGCACCGCACCAACACCCTGCGGTCCGACGGCCCCACCGCCCGCGCTGCACGCGCCACGCACTGCCCCCGCGGCCACGCCTACGACACCGCGAACACCTACATCACCCCCGCCGGATGGCGCCGCTGCCGCGCATGCCGCCGACGCCCCACCACCCAAGCCACCGTCACCCCGCTCCACCCCACCCACACCACCGAAAGGCAGGCCGCGTAACCCATGGCAGGCGAAACCGTCATCACCGTCGTCGGCAACCTCGTCGACGACCCCGAGCTGAAGTTCACCCCCACCGGGGCCGCCGTCGCGAAATTCCGCATCGCCTCGACGCCCCGCACCTTCGACCGCCAGACCAACGAGTGGAAGGACGGCGACGCCCTCTTCCTCACCTGCTCGGTCTGGCGCCAGGCCGCCGAGAACGCCGCCGAATCCCTCACCCGCGGCATGCGCGTCATCGTCCAAGGACGGCTCAAGCAGCGCTCCTACGAGGACCGCGAAGGCACCAAGCGCACCGTGTACGAGCTGGACGTCGAAGAGGTCGGCCCGTCGCTGAAGAACGCGACCGCGACCGTCACCAAGACCGGCGGCCAGCAGCAGCGCCAGCAGCCCGCCAGCAACGGCTACGGCGCCCAGCAGCCCGCCAACGACCCCTGGGCCCAGCAGAACAGCAGCGAGCCCCCGTTCTGACCCTCACCGGCCGACGTCCGGACGCGGCCCCGGCCGCGCGCGCGAGCACCCCGCACACCACACCCCGAGAAGAGGCACCGTGCCCACCCGCACCTTCACCCGCGCCCAGCTCGACACCATGGGCTTGCCCAACGACATCGTCACCGCTGACTACGCCGCCGACCACCCGGAGTGGGTGACCGCCCACCCCGGCGTCGCGATTGAGCTGCACCGCGAGCAGACCGAGTCCCGCCGCTGGGAGTCGGTCAACACCCTCGTGTTCCGCGCCCCGGATGACGGGCGGACGTGGCAGGTCGACTACCTGGCGCCGCTCACGGAGATGCAGGACTCGGACCCGTGGGACTACGCCAGCGAGGTCGAGGCGGTCGAGGTCGAGCAGGAGTTGACCGTGGTCATGGAGTGGCGCCCCGTGGCTGATACTCCGCCCGCCGAGCATCAGCCGACCGCCACCCTGGGGCTGACCGCTGCTGAGGCCGCGGAGAACGCCGCCCGCAACGCCGCATCTCTGCCCAGCGCCGCCCAGGCCGCCGACAGCATGCACCGCGCACTTGCCCGCCCGGCGGGTCTCGACGCCCTGCTCGACCACGTCGCCGCCAACCTCCCCGACGAGAACGACGACCAGCCGACCGGCCAGCGCTTCCCGTGCGGGCTCGGCGTCTTCTGCGACACGTGCGGCGCCGAGTGGCGCGGCGACTTCGTCGTCACGGACACCATGACCAATGCCGAGCGCCTGGCCGTCGTCCGCGACCACGTGCGCGCCGAGCTGGGCTGGCAGTGCGACGACACGGGCGACTTCTGCCCGAAGTGCCAGCCGGACGCCCCCGCTGACTCGTTCACCGAGGCCGCCATCCGGCACTCGGCGCTCATCGCCGGGGCCCTGGCCATCGAGGCCCTGCCCCAGGACTACGAGTGCGACCCCGGCCGCGGTGACGCCGCCCGGCTGATACGTCGCCTGGCCGCCGTCTACACCACCGAGGAGCAGCCCACCGGGCCCACGTGGGAAGCCCGTGCCGAACACGCGGTCGGCCTGTACGCCCGGACCGCGATCGAGCGCGACGACGCCCGTACCGAAGCCGCCAAGCTGCGCGCCGAACGTGACGAACTGATCCAGCAGCGAGACCGCATTGCGGACGACACGATCAAGGCCCGCGTCGAGCAGCCCACCGACGGCACCGAGCGCCCCGCCGCCGAGATCATCCGCGAGCAGCACGACAACATCACCTTCAACCGCGGCGACATAGTGGCCGCCGTCCGCGACGCCTTGCTCGACCCCGCCGTGCACACCCCCGCCACCGCAACCACCGCCGCCCGCGTGCTGCTCGCCGCCCACACCCGCGACCTCGCCGAGCAGGCCCGCACGCTCGCCCGGGAACGGGGCGCCGAGATGCGCGAGCGCGGCGACCGATCCCGTGTCGCCACCTGCGCTGGCATGCACGCCGTGCGCCGCCACCTTGCCGACCACGCCGCCCGGCTCGACGGCGACGCCGAGGACGGCCGATGACCGAGCACACCACCGATCCCCGCCAGCACGGGCGCAACCTCGCCGCCGAAGAGGCCGCCGACGCCCTGGCCGCCGACGGACACCACGTGCACGTCGTAAGCAGCGGCGAGACCCGTTGTCACACCGGGCACTGCCCCACCCCGCAGCACTGACCACCCCTGGGGCGCCGCCACCCGCGCGGCGCCCCCACCACCCCGGAGCAGCCCCATGGGATTTCACCACTCCACCTACTTCGCCTACGGTCTGCGCATCCCCACCGCTGCGCACCCGTGGGACGAGACCGACCGCATCGACACCGCCCTCGCCACGGTCAAGTTCCTGTGCCCCGACGTCGGACACCTCACCGCCGGTGCCTACGACCGCGACATGCTGTTCCTCGTCACCGAGTGCGACGAGGTCGGGTTGGGCACGTACGGCCGTGCGACTACGGCCACGGCCGAGCAGCGCGCCGACTGGGACCGCCAGCTCGCCCAGGCCGTCGACCACCTTGGCTACGGCCACATCCGGGACCTCGACGCCCCCGGATGGATCTGCGTTCCGGACGTGTCCTGATGGCCCGCCGCACCATGGCCTACCGCAAGCGCCGCGCCGCCGAGCGCGAGCAGCGCCGCGAGGTCCTGGCCCACCTCCTGTCCCGTGTCGACCGCGGCGTACTCACCAACGCCGAACGGCCGCTACTGCGCGCCCACGTCGAGGCGGAGCTACGGGAGTCCGACGATCTGCGGCGCACCATCAACGGGCAGCAACGCCGCATCGAGCGCTTCATCGCCCAGCTGGCCGCCGCACACGACGCGATCCGCGAGGCCGAGCAGGACGCCGCCGACGCGCGCGAGCAGCTGCGCGCGTACCGGACCGCCGAGGCGCAGCGCCAGGACCTCAACACCCCGGAGCCGCAGCCGATCGAGTGCCGCAACCGGTTCCACATCCACCAGGTCACCCGCCCCGGCCCCGAATGCCAGTGATCGCCCGGCCGCCCCGCACCGCCACGGGGCGGCCCGCACCACCAGGAGCAGCACCCCATGCACACCCCGACCGCCACCACCGCCCAGGCCGCCGAGGATCTGCGCGCCATCCGCGAGCAGTGGGGCGACCTGCTCTCCGCCATCGCCCGCCCGCCGGCCACCGAGTGGCCGCCCCGGGAGCGCCGCGGGTTCCTCGACCTCGCCACCGACGACCACGACGAGCCCGCCGTTGGTCGTCTCCCGCTCGTTCTCCGCGAGCACCCCGCCCCGCTCAACCTCGACGCCCTCGACGCCGCCCACGAGGTCGAGACGGCCGTGTTCACCGCGTGCGACGTGATCGCGCTCCGAGTGCAGCGGCCCGGCCCCGCACACCCGGACCGGTGGCGACTGCCCACCCACCGCAGCGCCACCCTTGTACGCGGCAGCGGAATCGCCGGGGCAGGGAGCCGCGCCGAGGGTCTGCATTGGGCCGCCGTCTGGCTCGAAGAACGCGCCACCCAGACCGAGGACACCGGCCTACACCTCCCGCTCCCGTCCGTCGTCCTCGACGACCTCGCCCAGGTCGCCCGCCGCGCCCGGCAGCGCGTCGAGCGAGCACTGAACCGCGACGGCCGCGACCACGACCTTGACGACCCGTGCCCGTACTGCGGAGGCTCCCTCACCTCCCGCATACCGCCCGGCGACCCGGAGCGGTGGACGATCACGTGCCAGACCGGGCCGACGTGCGACGGGCCGGGCCGGTACGACAGCGAGGCGCGCCGTCATTGGGTCGGGGAAGAACTGACGGTCGTGGGGGCCGCGATCCTCGCCGCGCGGAGCAGGAGGCGTAGCAAGAATCAGCCCTGATCAGCCGGACGCTGCGGCAACACGGCGCCCGGTCGTCCTGCATACCAAGCCCACAGTTGCCGTGTGACCGCCGACCGGTCACTACCGACCGCACGCGCCGCAGCGTCGAACTCCTCCGCCAGCTCGTCCGGGATACCGCGCACTACGCGTTGCTTGTGCTTGTGCATGTTCGCCATGGGCCGATCCTCCCAGGTGGCTTGCCACCCGTCAAAGTGTCTGCCACCCTGGGGTGGCAAGCCACCCATGAGCAGGGGGAACACATGGATACCTACGCCGTTCACGGCGCCGCCCGCAAGACCACCGGCCATTACCGCCGCCCCGGCACCCGGGAACTCTTCTGCGGGCGCCCCGCCGGCGGACGCAACGCCATCTTCGCCGCCGTAACCGGCTGGAAGCTGTGCGCCCGGTGCGTGAACGCGGAGGCCCGCGACCGCGCCGATGCCGCCATCGTCGCCGAGTCGTACCGAGATGACCTCACCGCGACCGAGCACGCCGCGCAGACGTGGCGGTCGGACTGGATCAGTGCCACCAGCGACGCCCCCACCCTGTTCGACCTCGCCGGCCCGCGCGAACAGGGCGCCCTGTTCGCCTGAAACAACCGCGGCCCGCACACGGTGACGTCACCACCGGGCGGGCCGACTACTCAGACGGGAGCAACCCCCATCGTGAGCACCGCCAAGCCTACCCAGAAGACCACCCCGCCGAAGCCCGGATCGCGCCCCAGCATCCGCGTAGACGCCACCCTGTCCGACGACCTCGCCGTCATCATGAGCACCGGCGCCGACTTCGCCGGAGCCGTCCGCGCCGCCGTCGGACAGCTTGCCGACATCTACCGCACCGCATGGGCACACGGCACCGCCCCCGAGGGCGAAACCCCCCTCCTGATCGCCTACCAGCTCGCCCCGCGTCCGACCGGCGCACCCGCCGTGACCAGGCCGTATGACGCCAAGTCCGACCGGCCAGCCGTCCCCCGCGTCGGCCGCCGCATCCCCGGCCCCTACCCCGTCAGACAGCCCACCACGTAACACGTACCGCTGTCCGACGCCGCGCCCCGTCCGTCCGACCGACGAGCGGGGCGCAGCGTCCGACGAATCTCGACACCCCCTCACCGGGCCTGACACCACCAGAGAATCGCGGTGACCAGCGCGCCGCCAATCGCCATTCCAGCCCCGCGCACCATCGCGAACACGGCGACGCGAGCCAGTCGACGGCCGTCCATGTGCTGCTGCTTGTCCATCCGAGCCCCTCCAGGAACGAGCGGTGAGCGCTGCGAGAGTGCAGCGGTTTCCACCGTGCCTCCGCGCTTCCAAGGGGCGGACGCCTCCCAACGGCAGCCAATGACTTCGAATGCGCCTACACGAAACTGGATGCCTGCGAAGATTGCCGGACGGATTCAAACGGTTTCAAACGGGTGGAGTTCACAGGATGGGGCGGTCCGGAAGACTGCGGAAGCCGGAGCTGATGGGCGGCCATGGGCAACTCAACGTTGCACTTCACGACCTACACAGGGGAGCAGGGTTGCCGTCCCTCGCCGCCATGGCGCAAGAACTTAAGGGAGCCGGCATCTCCCGCAGCACGATCTACGACGCCTTCTCCAGCACGCGGCTCCCCTCTTGGCAGGTTGTTGACGCCCTAGTGGAGACATTGGGCACCAGGCACCCCCGGACGTCTCCCGAGGAGGAGCAGCCTCGCTTCTACGACCTGTGGTTGGGCGCAGTGAGCGACGAGGATGAAGAGATGGGCGACGATCTGCCCTCACTGACGGACTTCACGGGCACTGAGCTCGTAAATGCCATGACCACCGAGGCTTGGAGCTCCCTGCGTGAGAACACGCGGGCCATCCTCATGAGGCGGAACTCCGAACGGATCTGGCTACATGTCCCCTATGAGTTCAGGGGTCAAGCCAAGAAACACGGAGCTCGCTGGGACAGGCAGCACAGGCTCTGGTTTGTCGACGAGCCCGTGCCAGAGCTCATGCACTGGCGCACGGATGGCCCGACGGAACCTCCGCGCCCCTCTGAGTAGTGCAGGACCATCCGAAGGGTTGCGCCGTTATCACTTTGTGACCTAACGTTGGGGGCGTCTCCGGCGTGCCCGGAAACAACCCACACCACCCGCGCCCCGTCACCCTCTCGCCGTGACGGGGCGCTGTCGCATGCCCAGACGCCGAGGGGGTGAGCAGCCATGGCCGCCCGCCCCATCGACGCCAAGGACCGCGCCGCCGTCAAGCGGCTGCACGCCAAGGGCAAGTCCCGCAACGACATCGCGCGGGCGATCAAGCGCAGCCCGTCAACGGTCTCGAAGATCGCCGTCGCGTTCGACCCACCGCTCACCTTCGACCGCGCTCCGGTCGAGGCTGCCACCGCCGCCCGCAAGGCCGATCTCGCCGCCCGCCGCGCCGACATGGCCGTCCGGCTGCACGACGTCGCCGAACGCGAACTCGCCAAGATGACGAAACCCCACCTCTACTTCGAGTGGGGCGGCAAGGACCACACCTACGCCCAGAAGTGGCAGGACGAACCGACACCGGCCGACCGCCGCACCATGATGGCGACCGCCGGGGCCGCCCTCGACCGCTCCCTGAAGCTGGTCCCGCAGCAGGTCGACGAGGCCGCGCAGGGGCGCAGCGTGATTGGCGACCTGATGGCCGGCCTCGCCCGCGACTACGCCGAGCGGCACGGCGGACCGCCGCCCGAGTTCGTGCCCGAGGACCAGGCCGCCGAGGACGACGCCGATGCGTAGCCGCCTCGCGCTCTCCCCGAAGCAGATCGATTCGATCATGGAGGCGCGCGCCTTTCAGAACATCTGGGAGGGCTCGGTTCGCTCCGGGAAGACGATCGCTTCCCTGCTGTGCTGGCTCGGCTTCGTGGCCGACCGGCCCGAGGGTGGCGAACTGGTCATGGTCGGTCGCACCCGAGACAGTCTCGCCCGGAACGTTTTCGGGCCGCTCACGGACCCGAGCATCTTCGGGCCGCTCGCCCGCGACATCACGTACACCAACGGCGCCCCGACCGCGACCGTGTTGGGGCGCACCGTGCACACGTTGGGCGCCAACGACGCCCAAGCCGAACCGAAGGTCAGGGGTCTCACCTGCGCCGGGGCGTACGTCGACGAACTGACCACACTCCCCAGGTCGTTCTACGACCAATTGAACGCCCGATGCTCCATCGAGGGTTCGAAGATCTTCGGAACGACCAACCCCGACAACCCCAACCATTGGGCCCGCAAGGAGTACCTACTCCGCCCCCGCGAAACGCGGCTTAAGTCGTGGCACTTCGTCATGGACGACAACCCGGGCCTGTCCGACGCGTACAAGGCGCGCACGAAGGCGTCGTATCGCGGCCTCTTCTACAAGCGCAACGTGCTCGGCTTGTGGGTCATGGCCGAGGGCGCCATCTACGAGGCGTACGACGAAGCACGCCACGTCGTCGACGAACTGCCCGAGATGCGCCGGTACTGGATCGGCATGGACTACGGCACCGTCAACGCCACGTCCGTGATCCTGCTCGGCCTCGGCATCGACGACCGGCTCTACGCGTGCGCCGAGTGGCGGCACGACTCCCGCCAGGCGCAACGGCAGATGACCGATGCGCAGTACTCGGCCGCCATCCGCGAATGGGTGGCCGGCCAGGGCATACGGCCTGAGTGGACGTTCATTGACCCGGCCGCCGCTTCGCTCATCACTCAGCTGTGGAGTGACGGCTACCCGGGGATCGCCCGTGCCGACAACGCGGTTGGCGACGGCATCCGCTCCGTTGCGTCCGCTCTCGCCGCAGACCGGCTCCGCATCCACCGGTCCTGTACGGGTCTGCTCGACGAACTACCCGGATACGTGTGGGACGAGAAGGCCGCCGAGAAGGGCGAGGACAAGCCCGTCAAGCTCAACGACCACTCCGTAGACGCTCTGCGCTACGCCGTCCATTCGACCGTTCACGAGTGGCGCCACATACTCGCCCTCGCTGCAAAGGAGGCGCCGCCATGGCCACCACCACCGGCCCCGTCATCACGCTGCCCATACGGATCACCACAGGGGACCTGACCAGCGAGGTAGGGGAGCTGGAGATCGACGGGAGCAAACCGGTCCGGCCGCAGATCGCCGACGGGATGCGCGACCTCGCGGACGCGATCCGGGCCGCCGCCGACGAGCTGGCCGCCGACGAGGACCAGGAGGTGACCGGCAATGCCGCTCCCGAGTAACGGCACCCCGTGGCCGCCGCCGCAGATGGCCGAGGTGTACCGCGAGATGGCCCGAGACGCCATGTGGTACGAGAGCGACCCCGAACGCCTCGCCCGCGTCGCAGACCGGCGAGAGCACACGCCGCGCCGCGCCGACCAGGACAGCCGCAGCGGACGCCGCACGCTGTGGGGGCGGCAGCCCGCCGACTACCCGCGGAAGCGCGAGCGCCGGTTGCACGTACCGCTGCCTGGCGACATCGCCACCGTGGCCTCCGATTTGCTGTTCGCGGAGATGCCGGCCATCACCACCCCGGACGACGCCACGACCGCCTACCTCGCCGACCTGATCGACACGGCGGGTCTGCACCCGCTGCTGCTCGGTGCCGCCGAACAGGCGTCGGCCATGTCCGGTATCTTCCTGCGGCTGACGTGGGACCGGGGCGTCGTCCCGGACCGACCGATCCCGACGACTGTGCAGCCAGACAACGCGATCCCCGAGTACGCGTTCGGGATCTTGAGAGCCGTGACGTTCTGGCGGGAGCTGGACGGCGGCGACACGCAGACCGTCTACCGGCATCTGGAGCGCCACGAGCCGGGCCGCATTGTGCACGCCCTCTACGAGGG
The DNA here is from genome assembly GCF_042892615.1 of Streptomyces sp. NPDC001750. Taxonomy (NCBI): domain Bacteria; kingdom Bacillati; phylum Actinomycetota; class Actinomycetes; order Kitasatosporales; family Streptomycetaceae; genus Streptomyces; species Streptomyces sp. NPDC001750. The sequence goes on from NZ_JBIAUE010000009.1 coordinate 258,421, forward strand.
GACGCCGGACAATCTCGGCCGGGCCGTGCCGCTCACCGAGCACGCCGACACGGCCAGCTTGGCCGGGTCGCTCGGCGAGGACGGAGTATCGGTCGAGACCGGCATCCGGATGCTCACCGCCGCCTACGTGCCGAACATGACCCCGAACCGAAGGCACCGGGCGTCCCCGTACGGCCGCAGCGACTACGCGGCCCCGATCTACGACCTTTTCGCCGCACTCGACGACACATGGTCGAGCTGGATGAGGGATATCCGGCTGGCCCGAGCCCGGCTGGTGGTCCCCGATGCCTACCTGACGAACTTGGGGCCCGGCCAGGGCGCGGCGTGGGACGACGACCGCGAGGTCTACTCGGGCCTGAATGTGCCGCCTACTGACAGCGGTGGGATCACGTTGAGCCAGTTCAAAATCAGGGTCGAGGAGCACCAGCGGACCACCGAAGCCATCACCCGCAAGGCGGTCGAGAGCGCCGGATACAGCGCGCAGAGCTTCGGCCTTGAGGGCGGGGGCGAGGCGATCACCGCGACCGAGGTCGACGACCGCAAGGGCCGCAGCACGACGACGACGAAGAAGAAGGCCGACCACTGGAAACCGGGCCTCGCCGACTTCCTGTTCGCGTACCAGATGCTCGCGGTCGCGCAGTTCGGGGCCAGGATCACCCCGGAGCGGCCGACGGTCGAATTCCGGCTCGACGCCGCCGAGTCCGAGCAGAGCAAGGCCACCACACTGGACTTGCTCGCACGGGCCGGGGCCGTCAGCACGGCTACGAAGGTCAAGGCGCTGCACCCGGAGTGGCAAGACACCGAGGTACAAGACGAGGTCGCTGCGATCCTCGCCGAGACCGGCGCCGCCGCTCCCGACCCCGGAGACACCTACCCCATGTAGGAGGTGGCCCGCGTGCCGATTCACCCCGGCATGGTCGAGACACTGGCGGCCGGCACGCGGGACCTGTACGCCGACGCCGAGGCCCGCCTACTCCGCATCATCGCGCGGCAGCTCGCGGACGGGTACGACTCCCCGCTGTGGGCCGAGCGGAAGCTGTCCGCGATCAGCGCGCTGCGCCGTGCTTCACAGGCTGTCGTCGACCAGCTCGACCAGGCCGTGAGCCTTGAGGTGTTCGAGGTGACAGCCGAGGCGTACAACGTCGGTCACCGCGCGGGGGTCGCCGAGCTGGGCGCGCTGTCGAACGACGCGCGCCGCCTGGTCGACGACATCACCCCGCAGGCGCAGGCCGTCGACCGGCTCGCCGAGCAGACCGTCGACCGCGTCACCGCGACGCACCGCAGCATCCTGCGTACGGTCGTCGACCGCTTCCGGGCGGTCGTGGCGCAGGTGGCTGCGCTGCCCCTGCTTGGCACGGCTACTCGCCGGGAGGCCACCCAGGCCGCCATGCAGCGGTGGGCGGACGAGGGGATCACGTCCTTTGTCGACCGGTCCGGTCGCCGCTGGTCGCTCCCTGCGTACGCGGAGATGGCGGTACGGACCGGGGTGGCCCGTGCCGCGACCGAGGCGCACACACGGACACTGGAGACCGCCGGGGTCGAGCTGGTCATTGTCAGCAACGCCCCGCGCGAGTGCCCGCTCTGCCGGCCGTGGGAGTCCAAGATCCTCACGATCAGTGGCCCGGACGGGGCCCGGACGGTCGAGGTTGAGCACGCCACCGACGACGACCGCATGGTGCCAGTCCGGGTCGCCGGATCGCTCGACGAGGCACGCCGGGCCGGGCTCCAACACCCGAACTGCCGCCACAGCGTGGCCGCGTACACGCCGGGGATCACGCGCCCGCCCGAGCATGGCGGCAGCGACCCCGAGGGGTACGAGGCCGGGCAGCGTCAGCGGGCGATCGAGCGGCACATCAGGCAGTGGAAGAACCGCGCTGCCGCCGCCGTCGACGATCCCGCCCGCAAGGCTGCCGAAAAGAAGGTCCGCCAGTGGCAGGGCGTCATGCGCGACCACCTTGCCGCCCACCCCGATCTACGCCGGCTCCGCGCCCGCGAGCAGCCCGGAGCGTCGAACCTCCCGACACCGAGCACCGCGCCGCCCGCGCCGTACGTGCAGGCCGCCCGCGTCCGGTCAGGCGACACCGGCACCATGCGCGAGATGAGCGACGAGGAGATGGGCGCAGCGATGCGTGCTACGTCGCTTGACGACCGCGACCGGGCCCGGATCGCTGCCGAGCTGGACCGCCGGTATCCGCCCGATCCTCTGCCGGCCCCGGCCGCGACCGGGAATGCGGTCGAGGATCTGCTCGCCGACCGGGCAGCCCTCGACGTGGCCACGGACCCGATGCCGGTCCCAGAGGAGTGGGGAGCGCTCGCCAACGACGCCAAGTTTGCCGAGGAGTTGGCCGCCGCCGTACGCGCCGCCGAGAAGAAGACCGGCGCCGAGCCGGTCGAGCGTGTGACCCGCGCCACGGCGCGCGAGATGTACGCCGAGTACGTCTATCGGCAGTACCTCGACGCCGAGGACGCGTGCCGCGGACACCTACTCAACAAGAAGGCGCAGGCCGACGGCATCGACCCCATGTCGCTGTTCAGCGGCCCCGCCCGCATCGCGCACGCCCGCGCGTCCGACGAACTGCGCGAGTGGTGGCGTGTGAACGGCCGCCTGACGCAGGCTGAGTTCATCGAGAAGGCCACCGGGCAGCCGTCGGCCGCCGCAGCCAAGGCCCGCAAGAACGAGTCGGACCACCAGAACAAGAGGTGACGCAGTGGGAACGCGCGAGGACATCACACGGGCCGTAAACGAAGGAACCGAGGCCGGGCGCCGCGGCGACCCGCCGACCGCATGCCCGTACCCGCGCACGTCCCTGCTCCGGTCGGCATGGATCCGCGGCTACGCCCGCGCCCGCCCGATCACCACCCGCGCCGAGTAGGCGCAGCAGACCAGCACCACCCCGGGGCCCGCCAGGAGCGGGCCCCTTTCGCATGCCCACGGCCCGCCAGGCGCGGGCCCAACCCGCACCAGGAGTGCACTGATGAAGATCCGCGCTTTCCGTCACCCGCTCGCCACCCATGCCGCCAGTACCGTGCTCGGCTACCGCCGCGACGGCCGCCCGATCTACGCCATCGCCGGGGGCGACGGCACCGGAGAGGGCGGGACCGGAGGCGACGGCGGGCAGGGCAACACCGGAGACGGCACCGAAACGCAGGGCGGCACAGGAGGCGAGGGCGACGGCGGGCAGGGCCCGGCGAAGGCGCAGGCCGGTACCAGCGGCGAGGACCCGGCGGCGATGATCGCCCGACTCACGGCCGAGCTGTCCGCGGCCCGCGCCGAGGCGGGGAAGACCCGCGTGACCGCCAAGCAGAAGGCCGCCGACGACGCCCGCGCATCCCTCGCGCAGGACATCGGCAAGGCACTCGGCCTGATCAAGGACGACAGTGCCGCCCCGGACCCGGCGCAGCTCACGCAGCAGCTCGCCGCCGAGCAGGCCAAGGCCCGCGCGAACGCGGTCGAGCTGGCCGCGTACAAGGCCGCGCAGACCGAGGGAGCCAACGCCCCCCGGCTACTCAACAGCCGTGCGTTCGCCGAGCGACTGGCCGACCTCGACCCCGCCGCCGACGACTTCACCACGAAGCTCAAGGCCGCCATCAAGGCCGAGGTCGACACCGACCCGGGCCTGTACCGCACCGGCCCGACCGGACCGGCCAAGGGCGGCGCCGACTTCGGCGGCAACGGCCCCGCCGAGAAGCGGGCCGCCACCCTTCACGACGCCATCGCCGCCCGACTGGGCGGATAACCCACAGGAGTAGCACCCATGCCCGTGACCCTCGCAGAGGCGAAGAACAACGTTCAGGACGACATCGATGTGATGGTGATCGACGAGTTCCGCAAGGAATCCGCGATCCTCGACTCGCTGACGTTCGACGACGTGGTCAACCCCGCCGGAGGCGGCGCGACCCTCACCTACGGCTACCGACGGCTGGTCACCCAGCCGACCGCCGCGTTCCGCCCGCTCAACTCCGAGTACACGCCGAGCAACGTGCAGACGCAGCGGTACACCGTCGATCTCACCGTGCTCGGTGGAAGCTTCCAGATCGACCGTGTGATCGCGAAGCTGGGCCCCACCGCGTCCGGCGCCGTCGCCCTGAACATGGCACAGAAGATCAAGGCCGCGCGCACCATGTTCCAGGACGCCGTCATCAACGGCGACACGGCCGTGACCGCCGACGGGTTCGACGGACTCGACAAGGCACTCACCGGCTCGGATACCGAATTCCGCGCCGACACCGTGACCGACTGGTCCGACTTCGACGCCACCCCCGGAGGCCGCGCCGAACACAAGGCACTCGACGCCATCGACGAGTGGCTGTCCATGCTCGACGGCACCCCGACCGTCATCCTCGGCAACAAGTCCACCCTTGCCCGAGTCCGTGCCGCCGCCCGGCGCGCGGGCATGTACGCACAGACCCCGGTCGACGGGCTCATGGGGCCGGGCGGCCGGCCGATCGTCCGCGAGACCTACGGCAACATCATCTTCGCCGACCCGGGCGACAAGGCGGGCAGCAACGACCCGATCATCCCGATCGAGGACCGCACCGTCGGCGGCACCGCGGCAGCAGGTCTCACCGACCTGTACGCCTACCGTGCCGCCCTCGACGGCTTCCACGGCGTCTCCACCGTCGGCGGACAGCTGGTCTCGACGTGGCTTCCGGACTTCACGTCGTCAGGTGCCGTCAAGACGGGTGAGGTCGAGATGGGCCCGGTCGCGGTCGCGCTCAAGTCGACGAAGGCGGCGAGTGTCTTCCGCAACATCAAGGTCCGCTGATGATCGACACCCCGGGCGGCGAGCACCGCGACGCGCTCGCCGCCCCCGCCGTCACCGTCGACACCAACGGCACACGCCGCCCGCTCAGCGAGGTACTGGCCGAACTGGCGGGCGGTGAAGCGCAGCCGGTCACGTGGGAGCAGATCACCGGCAAGCCCACCACCTACCCGCCCGCCACACACACGCACACGGCCGCGCAGGTGTCGGACGCCTCGGCGGTCGGCCGCTCCGTACTCACCGCCGCGGACGCTGCCGCCGCCCGGACCGCGATCGGCGCGGGCACGTCATCGCTCGCGGTCGGCACCACCGCGGCGACCGCCGCCGCGGGCAATCACGTCCACACCGCAACACAGGTCACCGCTACGGCGATCGGGCCCGGCACCGCTACCACGGTGCAAGGAATCCTTGCCGAACTGGCCTCGCGGATCACCGCACTGGAAGGGGCACCCTGATGGCCATCCTGCACACCCCCGTTGAGGGCTTCACCGGCCCCGGGCCGGGCGGCACCGCCTTCGTGAACGGGCGGGCCGAGACAGATGACCCGGCCGTCATCGCGTACGCCCGACGGCACGGCTACGAGGTCGAGGAGACCAAGCCGCGCCGGAAGACCACCGAGACACCGAAGGAGTAGGCGACGTGGGCCGCGTCTACGCCACTCCGGAGCAGCTGTCGGCGTGGACCGGCCAGCCCGCGCCGCCCGATGCCGAGCGGCTGCTCGCCCGCGCATCCGAGGACGTCGAGGATGCACTCACGGCCGCGATCTACGACACCGACGACGCGGGCATGCCGACCGATCCGGTCGTCGTCCAGGCCCTCGCCGACGCCACGTGCGCGCAGGTCGAGTATGTGGCCGCGCAGGGCGGGGACGACACCGGGGCGGCCGGCCAGTGGGACAGCGTCAGCATCGGCCCGGTGTCCATGTCCGGTCGTCGCGGGGGCCCGGTCGGGTCCGCGGTCGACATCGGGCCGCGCGCACTGCGCACCCTGGCACGGGCTGGACTACTGCCGGGGGTGATCTGGTGAGGGCCCCCTCGTGGCTGATGCCGCACCGCATCGTCATCGAGCGGTACCGCGGGGACGGGCCGGTCGGGCCGGTCTACTGGCCACCGGGCCCGCCCACGGCCGCTCTGGTCTCTGAGACCGTCCGGACGGTGCGGGACCGGACCGGGGCCGAGGTCACCTCGACCGCACAGGTCATCGCCGCCCCGGATCTCGACTGCCCGCCGCAGTCCCGCGTCACCCTGCCGTCCGGGCGGATCACGACCGCGCTGCACGTTTCCGCGCACACCGCGCCGGGCCTCCCGGTACCGCAGTCGACGGAGGTGTTTTGCGAGTGACGCAGCGCGCACGCCTCACATGGAACGGAGCAGCCGTCGCCGCCGCCGCGCGCGCGGGCGCCGTACAGGGACTCCATCTCAGCTCCGAACACGTCCTCCAGGCGTCCCGGGCCCGGGTGCCGATCGAGGAGGGCACCTTGGAGCGGTCCGGCACGGCGACGGTGGACGAGCAGCAGCTCACGGCCGCCGTCGCGTACGACACCCCTTACGCGGTACGGCAGCACGAGGAAATGGACTACCAGCACGACGCCGGGCGCACGGCCAAGTACTTGGAACGACCGATGAACGAGGAGGCCGCGGCGGTCGCCCGGATCGTCGCGGCGCAGCTTCGGCGGGCGCTGCGATGAGCTACACCACCGACCTTGTCGAGGGCCTGGCCGAACTCCTCAACGCACAGGGGCTCGGTACGTACGGGCCGCCGGATGAGCCGTACCCGACGAAGGGCACGGCGGTCGTGATCGGCTTCATGCCCGCGGCGCCGGACGCGGTGATCTGCCTGACCCCGTACCCGGTCGAGGACACAGGCGGCACCGATGCGATCACCGCTGTACAGGTGCGGATGCGGGCCGGGCGGGACCCGCGCGAGGTCTACGCCCTGGCCGATGCCGTGTGCGATCTCCTGCACGGCCGCGAGAACACCTGTCTCCGGGGTGTGCCGGTCGCGCTGATGTGGCGCCAGTCCGAGGCACAGATCGGCCTCGATGCCAACGGGCGGATGGAGATGTCCGCCAACTACTACGCCCGGACGACCCGGGCCACCCCCAACGCCTACGAGTAGGAGACCGATCATGAGTACCCCTGTCGATCCGGCAGTGACCGCGCTCGCCCGCCGCTGGCGCGTCGAGGTCAACACCGGCACCGCCGAGACACCGACGTGGAGCCTCTGCCCCGGCATCACCGCCCTGACCCCGGCCGCCGAGCCCAACATCGAGGACAGCAGCGACTACGACTCCGACGGTTGGGCCGGGAACACCAAGACCGGCCAGTCGTGGGAACTCGGCATGACGATCAACCGGAAGATCAACGACCAGGCCAAGACGTACAACGCCGTACACGAAGCGCTCAGGCTCGCCAGCTTCGCGTACGGATCGGCGTCCCTGGTCCACGTCCGCTACTTCGACCGCAACGGCCTGCCCGAGGCGTACGAGGGGTACGCCATCGTGACGTGGGCCCCGTCCGGCGGCGAGTACACCGCCCTGGACCAGGTCGAGGTCACGCTCACCGGTGACGGCCCGCTCCTCCCGATCGAGAACCCGAACGCGACGCCCCCGGCGGGTGGTTCCTGATGGGGTTCGGGGCGCTCGACGACTACCTCGACGACTACCTCGAACTCCCGGTCACCGGCCGGGACGGGGTGGAGCGCGTCTACCGGGTCGAGGATCCGCCGGCCGAGGACGGCATCCGGATCGAGCGCATTACGACCCTGGCCGCGCGCCTGGTCGCGGGCGGCTCCGGGGTCGACACGCAGCAGCTCAACGACGAGCAGGAACTCGACCTCTACCGCATGTGTCTCGGCGACGCGTACGACCAGCTGCGCGCCGATCTGTCGTGGGGCCGTTTCAAGCACGTGGCGCTCACGGCCATGATGTGGATCACCGCCGACCGTGAGACCGCCGAGAGCTACTGGGCGACGGGCAACGTCCCGGGAAAAGCGAATCGGGCGGCGAGGCGGTCGGCGTCGCGCGCCTCCTCGGCAAAGGGTGCGGCGAGTACGACCCGGAAACCGGCCTCTACGAGTGGTACGAGGGCGGTCTCGCCGCGCAGCCGCAAGGCGCAGCCCCAGTCCTGACGTGGGATGCGCTGCTTGAGCAATGGGCGCTGATCGAAGCCGACTTGCACCAGGTGTACGGCATCGACGCCGACTCCGGGATTCTCCGCGTCCGGTCGTGGCGGTGGCTGCGTGCCCGTATTACCGGCCTTCTCTCCACTGAATGCCGCGTCTACCGGCACTTCGCACCACCGCCCGACACCGGGCAGAAGGGGGGCCGGTGATGGCGCTGACGATCGGCGAGTTGACCGGCTACATCACGATCGATGACCGTGCGGTCCGGCCCGCACTGAACCGGGCCGAAGGAGAGATGCGGACAGCCGGTCGCCGGATCACGACCGTGGCCGGGCGGGCTGGTACGGCGGCCGGGCAGGCTCTCGGCGGCGCCACCGCCGATGGCGCGGCTGATGGGCTAGGCGAAGTCGAGACCGCGGCCCGGTCGGCTGGCCGTCAGGCGGGCGACGCGCTCGCCACCGGGGTACAGGCCGGGCTCGGCGAGGTCGAGACCGCGGCCCGCACGTCCGGACGTCGAGCCGGTGAGGATCTGGCCGACGGTGTGCGGTCCGGCGTGAGGGGTATGGACGGCGATGCCCGTGCGGCCGGGCGCCGCGCGGGCGCTGCTGTGGGTGATGGGCTGGCTGATGGTGGGGAGGCCGGGGCCGGCCGTCTCCGCCAGGTCGCCGAGAACGCGTTCGGCAAGGTCAAGCTGGCCGCGGCGGCGGCCGGGATCGCGGCTGGCGCGGTCCTGATGCAGGGGATCGGAACGGCGCTCGAACAGGGCAAGATCACGGGCCGTCTTCAGGCGCAGCTCGGCGCGACTCCAGCCGTGGCGCAGCGGTACGGCAAGATCGCCGGGCGGATGTACGCGGACGCCGTCACGGAGGATTTCCAGGGCGCTACGGACGCGATCAGCGCGACGATGCGCGCGGGACTGCTGCCGACCGGTGCGACGAATGCTCAGATTCGTGAGATATCGACGAACGTCACGGATCTCGCGAGCACTTTTGAGCTGGATTTGGGGCAGACCGCGAATGCGGTCGGCCAGGTAATGAAGACCGGCCTGGCCAAGAATGCGAAAACCGCTCTTGACGTAATCACTAAGGGCCTTCAGAAGATGGGCCCGAGGGCCGATGATATCGCGGACACTTTCAACGAGTACTCCGTGATCTTTCAGCGTCTCGGCCTGAACGTGAAGACCGCGACGGGCCTCATGTCGCAGGGCCTCAAAGCGGGCGCGCGTGATACTGACGTGGTCGCGGACGCATTGAAGGAATTCACCATCGAGGCAGTTGCCGGATCCGACAAGATCGTCGGGGGATTCCGGGCTGTCGGCCTGGATGCCAACAAGATGGTGAAGATGATTTCAGAGGGTGGACCGCAGGCCACTAAGGCCCTGCAAATGACCCTCGACGCACTGCGCGAAATGGAAGACCCCGTACAGCGTGACGCTGCCGCTGTCGAACTTTTCGGCACCAAGAGCGAAGACATGCAAAAGGCCCTGCTGGCCCTGGACCCGAAAAGCGCGGTCGACGCCCTCGGGGAAGTCGGCGGCGCGGCCAACGGGATGGGCGATGCGCTGCGCGACAACGCAGGCGCCCGTGTCGAGGCGTTCAAGCGCGGGTTGCAGCAGAACGTCGTTGACTTCCTGGGCACCAAGGTCATTCCGGCACTGACCGGGCTGAAATACTATGTGACGAAGCACCTGAAAAACCTTTGGGAGGAAGCCGGAAAGGGAACGGACTCGAAGGTTAATCAGGCCGCTAAATTCGTGGAACTGCTGACCCAAAGGATCGGCGAAAAGCTGCGGGAGCTTGGCCCGAAAATGATCGAATGGCTTCAGCGGGCGGGACAGAAAGTCGGCGAATACATCACCGAAAACCCCGACAAGGTTCTAAAAGTCTCGGCAATCGCGGCAGCGATCATAGCCGGACTCATCACCCTTCCGGGTCTGATCGCCGGGGCGCTCGTAACATCGGCGGCCATCATCACCACGAATTTCACGCAGGAACTCATCGCCAAGACCAATGAAAAACTCGCCGAGTGGTGGCTGTCTTTTGGCACATGGATTTCACAAAAGGCAGCCTCGGCGGGCGGGGTGATGTCCTCTCTCGGGTCGGCGATAGGTGGCTGGTTCTCTGGCCTGTGGAACACCTACATATCCGGTCCGGTATCCCGCACGTGGAACGACTTCATCACCACAGTGCAGGGGCTCCCGGGCCGGGCCGCCGCTGCCCTGTCGGGGCTGGGTTCCCGCCTGGCGACGTCGGCCCGCGAGGGATGGTCGCGGTTCCAGGCTGCTGCGGCTGCTCGTGTGGCGGACGCGGTGGCGTGGGTGCGCGGCATCCCGAGCCGGATCTCCGCGGCGGTCGGGAACCTCGGGTCGCTGCTGTACGGCAAGGGTCAGGATGTCGTGCGTGGCCTGTGGCAGGGAATTCAGGGCATGGGCGGATGGCTCAAGGGCCAGGTCATGAGCTTTGCCCGGTCCGCGATACCGGGGCCGATCGCGAAAGCCTTGGGCATTCACTCGCCGTCGAAGGTGACGGCTGCGCAAGGACGGTGGATCGCGCGCGGTCTGATCGACGGTCTGACCGGGTCGGAAAAGCAGGTACGTGCCGCCTCGGCAAAGGTCGCTGATGCGGTGGCGGATGGCCTACGTCCGGGCAAGAAGCGGTCGCGTGCACTGGGGAAGATCAGCAGCGGAAGTAAGCGGCTGGTGCAGCTGGCCCGGCGGGAAGAGAAAATCGCTTCCCAGCTCAAGACCGCTCAGAAGAAGCTCGCGGACCAGATCGCCGCCCGCGACAAGCTGGTGGCCGACACGCGTAAGGGTGTACTTGACGCCGGGAACATCACGTCGATGGACGGGCCTACTACGGCGGACACGATCATCAACACCCTGGCCGCCAGGGTTGATCAGGCGCAGCGTTTCGCGCAGCAGCTCGCTGCGCTGAAGAAGAAGGGCGTGCGCTCGGACCTGATTGCGCAGATCGCGCAGGCCGGGGTCGACCAGGGCGCGGCGTCGGCTGCGGTCCTCGCGAACGCGTCGACGCAGCAGATCAAGCAGATCAACAGTCAGCAAGCGGCGCTCGTCAAGGCCGCGGACGCTGCCGGGAAGACGGCCGGGGACGCCATGTACGGCAGCGGCATTCAGGCCGCGCAGGGGCTCGTGAAGGGGCTCCAGTCCCAGCAAAAGGCGATCGAGAAGCAGATGCTGACGATCGCGAAGGGGATGCAGACGGCCATCAAGAAGGCGTTGGGCATCCATTCACCGTCGCGGGTGATGGCTGGGATCGGCCAGTACATCCCGCAGGGGCTCGTGCAGGGCATCGATGGCGGGCGCGGCGCGGTCGACGCGTCGATGTCCGCGCTCGTGGACCCGTCCGCCGTGCCGATCCCGTCGGGGTCGATGGCGGTGCCCGGGGCCGGGGCTGGTGGTTCGGCCGGCCCGACGGTGATTGAGATCCGGTCGTCCGGGGCGCGGCGCGATGACGCACTGCTTGAGGAGCTGCGGCACGCAATCCGCGTGCGGGGCGGCGACGTTCAGCTCGTACTCGCGGGCAAGAAGAAGTAAGGAGGTGGCCCCGTGGCGTTCCCAGAATCGCCGCTTGGTCTGCGGGCCGAACTGCTGCTCGGCGGCACGTGGACGGACATCACGAAGGACGTGTACACCAGGGAGCCGATCAGCATCACGCACGGCACGGCGAGCGAGGGGGCGCAGCCCGATCCTGCGTCCTGCTCGCTCCTCCTCAACAACGAGGGCGGCCGGTACAGCCCGCGTAACCCGCTCAGCCCGTTCTACGGGCTGCTGGGACGCAACACCCCGGTCCGGATCACGGTGCCGGGGCCCGAGTCGTACCTCGAACTGGACGGCACGCCGGGCGCGTACGCCCGCACCCCGGCCGCCGCTCCGCTCGACATCACGGGGGACCTCGACATCCGGGTCGAGGCCACCACGGATTGGCTGGCGCCCGGTGACCGGCAGCTCATCGGCAAGTGGGTCTCGGCGCCGGGCGCACGCTCGTACCGCATGGCGGTCACTGATCAGGTGCTCTACCTGTGGTGGTCGGTGACCGGGTCGGACAGCTACTACATCAGGGGCGCTCTGCCCGCTCTCCCGCCACGTGCCGCTGTACGCGGAACCATCGCCTACAGCGGGAACACGCTGACCGCCTCCCTATCTTGGGCCGCCTCGATCGAGGGCCCCTGGACCGTCCTGGAGTCTGCGTCGACAACGGAGTACGGCACAGCCATCGCGGTCTCGGTATCTCCGCTGGAGATCGCATCGCCGTCCGTGCTCAACTCTGCTGGCATCGCCGGGCGGGTTCACCGCGCCGAGGTGCGCAGCGGCATCGACGGCCCCCTCGTGGCCGCCCCCGATTTCCGGAACCTCGCCCCAGGCACCACCGCATCCACGGATGCGGCCGGCTGCGCGTGGACGCTGGGCCCCGCCGCTTCGGTCGCCGATCGGGAGGGCCTGTTCGCGGGCGAGGTGTCGGAGTGGCCGCCTCGGTGGTCGCCAGGTGGGCACGATGCGTGGGTGCCAGTGCAGGCCGCGGGCATTCTGCGGCGTCTCGGCCAGGGACGCCGCCCACTGCAATCCACGCTGCGGCGGAGGATTCCCAGCAGCCCGGGGCTGCTGGCGTACTGGCCGATGGAGGACGGCGCGGGCGCAACACAGCTCTACTCGCCGCTGGACGGTGTCCCGCCGCTGAAGGTCGCGGGCCTGGAGCTGGCGTCGGATTCGTCGCTCGGAGGGTCGGCGCCGCTGCCGACGCTGGGGGCGGTGGCCTCCCTGACCGCGACGGTCCCCCGGACCAGCGTGCAGGGCTGGCAGGTCGAAATGGCCTACCGCCTGCCGGAGATGCCCAGCATCCAGACCGAAATCCTCCGTGTCACAGTGGGCGGGTCGGCGATCCGCACCGTGCATGCTTTCGCGAGCACCGCAGGCATCCGGATCGAGGCGCGGGACGTCAACGGCGACACCATGGCGTTTGCGACGCTGACCGTCTCCGCCGCCATCGCCGACTTCTCAGGCATCTGGAACCGGTTGGTCGTCTACGTCGGGGACGCGGGGGGCGGGCAGACGTGGGTGATGTGTGCCTGGCGGAACATCTCAACTGGCGTCTGGTGGTACGTCTACACCACCGTCACAGGCGCGATGGGGCAGGCCGCAGCCGTGACCGGCACGTGGGGCAGCGGTACGCAGGGCATGGCCATCGGCCATCTGAGCGTGTACACCACCCCCAGCACCGCCGACCGGCAGCCGGGCACCAACACCGCCGCCGGTGCGGACCGTGGCTACGCCCGCGAGTCGACACTCGACCGGCTCCGCAGGCTCGCCGCAGAGGAGCCCACTTTGCGGCTGGTCACGTGGACCGGTGATACGACAGTCGGGTCTGAGGCCATGGGGCCGCAGGGACAAGACGAGCTGATGGACCTGATCGCCGAGTGCGCCGAGTCTGACGACGGAGTCCTGTACGAGCGCATGGACCGTCTCGGGCTCGTGTACCGGGACCGAGCCACCCTCTACAACCAGACCCCGGCCCTCGTCCTGGACTACGCGTCCGGGGATGTGGCCCCGCCGCTGGAGCCGGTCGACGACGACGCCGCCGTGCGCAACGACGTAACAGTGAGCAGGGAGGGCGGGTCGTCCGGGCGCGCGGTCGTCGAGGACGGGCCCCTGTCCGTCCGCCCGCCCGAAGAGGGCGGAGTCGGGGTGTACGAGGAAGCGATGACGTTGTCGCTCGGCAGCGACGACCAGGCGCAGCCCATCGCCGCATGGCGGGCGCACCTGGGCACGTGGGATGAGGCCCGGTACCCAACGGTCCGGCTGCTGCTGCATCGCCGCCCCGGCCTGATCCCGGCCGTGCTCGGACTGCGGCCGGGCGACCTCGTACGGATCGTGAATCCCCCGCACTTCACCGGTCCGGGCCCGCTCGATCTCCTGGTACGGCAGATCCAGCACCAGCCGCGCCCCCGCGCGTGGGAGGTGACGCTCGCTTGTACCCCGGCCGGTCCGTACCGGATCGGGGTGGTGGGCGACCCCGTGCTCGGGCGTGCGGACACGGACGGGTCGAGTCTGGTCTCGGCAGTAACCGCGACCTCGACGACGCTGTCTGTCGCAACGCCGACCGGCCCTGTGTGGGTGACGGCCGCGCCGAACGTCATCCTGGATCCTCAATTCGAGGCTGGTGTCGGAGCATGGGAGTGCACCCGCGGCCCCGCCGCCGGATCCGTCACCCGCGAACAGACGATCGTGCACTCCGGCACGGGCGCGGCCCGGGTGATGATGCTGGGATCGGGTGACACCGGTTCGCTGAACGTCGTAGACGGCACCCTGACCCCGGCGAGCCCCGGGCAGACGTGGACCGCGTCCGCCTGGGTCTACAACGGCACCAGCGCGACCGCGCCCGCGATGCGGGTGGGCATCGTCTCCCGCGACGACACCGGGGCCGAAACGGTGCAGTACGGGGCCGCGCCCGGCGCCGCACGGGGATCCTGGACTCAGCGCACCGTTACCGCGACCACCCCGGCCGGGACCGTCGGCGTCCGGCTGATGGTCGAGGGCCGCGCCGGTTTCTGGACGGCCGCCGGGGACTGGTGGGTAATGGACGACGTCCGACTCGCCCGCACCGACACACACACCGGCCCGGACATGCCTGACGAGTTCCCGTTCGAGGTGCAGCTCGGCGGCGAAGCCGTCACCGTGCACGGCATCAGCGGCGCCGCGTCACCGCAGACGTTCCATGTCGACCGCGCCGTGAACGGCATCACAAAGGGGCATGCGGCCGGGACGGATGTCCGTCTCGCCGTTCCCACCATTGTCGCTCTGTAGGAGGTGCACCCATGGCCGTTCCGGCCACCCTGTGGCAGCCCGGCATGCGCATCACCGCCGGGCGCCTCAACGCGAAGGACTACCAAGCAGGAATCGTCAGCGTCAGTTTCACGAACCTGTCGTCGTACACACAGCCGGTGACCTTCCCGACGCCCTTCCCGGTCGCCCCAATCATGAACGCGGAGATCGCAGCGGGGGCAGGCTCAACCGGTCGTTTCGAGGCCCGGCCGATCAACGTGAGCGCAACCGGATGGACCCTCTTCATCCTGCTCACGGACACGGCGGAAGGGCCGGATACCTGGGCCAACATCCCAGTGCACTGGGTAGCCCGGATGCCGGCCTGACCCCTCCCCCTTCGTACGCCCCGCGCCGCTCGGCCGGGGCCCTTTTCATGTCTGGAGACACCCATGGCAACCCCCCTGTCCGCTACCGCCGTCCTCACCGCGCTGCGTGCCGAGGGCGTCCGCGTCGTCGAGGTCGGCAACTGGCGGACCCACAACCGCAATTCCAAGGGGGCGTGGGGCCCCGTCAACGGGTCGATCGTGCACCACACGGTCACCAGGGGCACCGCGTCCACCGTGGCCATGTGCCGGACCGGGTACGCCTCTCTACCGGGCCCGTTGTGCCACGGAGTGATCGCGAAGGACGGCCGGGTCCACGTGGTCGGCTGGGGCCGCACCAACCACGCTGGGGGCGGCGACGCGCGCGTCCTGGACCAGGTGGTTGCCGAGTCGTACGGCAGCCGGCCGACCCCGCCCACGAAGGGCAACGCGAACGGGGCCGACGGCAACGCGCGGTTCTACGGGTGGGAGTGCGAGAACCTCGGTGACGGCAAGGACCCGTGGCCGGCCGCGCAGTACGACGCGATCGTCCGCGTCCAGGCCGCCATATGCCGGGCACACGGCTGGTCGGCCAAGTCCGTCATCGGGCACCTGGAATGGTCGTCGGACAAGGTCGACCCCCGCGGCTTCACCATGCAGCAGCTGCGCGCCGACGTGGGCGATCGCCTGAAGCACCCGGCGAACTGGTCGCCAGGCCAGTCCGCGCCGACGGCCCCGGCGAAGCCGACCCCTGCCCGCCCGGTCGTCGACCTCTCGCTGCTGACCGCCGCGGCCCGCCGTGACCCGGTGAGGTCCGGCACGCCGGTCTCGTACACGGGCGCGCGAGTCGTCGAAGCCGCCCTGGCGGCCGAGGGGCTGCTCGCGAAGAAGTACGTGGACGGCCACTTTGGCAGCGCCACCGTGACCGCGTACGCGGCGTGGCAGCGACGCCTCGGCTACACCGGCCGGGACGCCGACGGCATACCCGGCATAACGACGCTCAAGCGGCTCGGCAAGGTACACGGATTCGACGTCGTCGCCTGACTCTCTGCCCGGCCGCCCGCTTGCGGCCGGGCGCCCATCCTTGAAAGGGGGCCGACATGCCCGGTCTGTTCGTCTCGTTCATGCGCACTGGCGTGCCGCTCGTCGCCGGGTGGCTGCTCACCCTCGCCGTGCGCGCCGGCGTCGAAATCGACTCGGTCACTGCCACGGGTGCCGTGACGGTCGGGCTCACGCTCGCCTATTACCTCGTGTTCCGGCTGCTCGAACTGCTCGGCGAGCGCGCGAGGGGGGGCACCTTTCTGCAGGGCCTCGCGGGCGTGCTGCTCGGGTGGGCGCGGCCGCCGCAGTACCCGACGGTCCCCGGGCTCGCGCCGGTCGATTCGGGCCCGTACGCCGGGAACGGGTGATCGTGGCGTTACGCCCGCGGTTACACCCCCCACTGCACCATCGGAGGACGCGTGGACGCTGCGACGCTCGGCGCCGTCGGAACCATCGTCGTCGGGCTCGCAGCTGCGGCCGGGGCGATCGTCGGAAAGCGCGGAGAGAACCGCGTCTCACAGTCCGGCGCCGTTCTCGGCGGCTACTCCAGCCTCGTCGACAATCTGCAAGAAGAACGCGACAAGCTGGCAGAGAAGCTGGCAGAGAACGAACGGCTCCTTTCGGCGGCCTACGCCGACCTCGCCGGAGAGCGCGCGGACAAGGCCGCGCTGCACACCCAGATCGCGGAACTCACCGCCGAGAACAGTCGGCTGCACACGCGCATCATCGAACTGGGAGGGAACCCCCTGTGATGCACCGCCGACCTGACGTCCTCGCCCGCCGGTGGCGGGGATTCGCGCTCACTGCCGTGCTCCTCGTGCTGTCCGGGGCTGTAGTCCTGGTGTGGCTGCGAATAGACCACGCGGATCAGCGGGCGTCCGACCTCGCGGCCGAGGCGGACCGCCGCGGCGACGCTGTATCGACGCTGACGACTGACGTGCGGAGGCTCCGCTCGCAGATCCAGGCGAAGGGCGGCACCCCGGCCGCGCCGGATCCCGAGCAGGCCGTGGACGATCTGCCCGCCCGTGCTGAAGTGCCCGTACCGATCCCCGGCCCGCCTAGACCGAAGGGCGCGACCGGAGGCCGCGGCCCCGTCGGTCCGGCTTCTTCTCCGGTACCGGGCCTGGCTGGTGCGGCAGGGCAGGCCGGGGCCGACTCCACCGTTCCGAGGCCGACCGGTCCTGCGGGCCCGCCTGGTCCAGCAGGAAAGGACGGCACGAACGGGAAGAATGGCGCGGCCGGGCGAGACGGCCGGGATGGGCAGACGTGCCGGGACGGCTACTCACTCCAGCCGCCTCCGGACGACCCTGACGCACTGGTGTGCCGCCGTGATGGCGCCAGCGCCCCCGTTACCCCGCCTCAGTAGCCCTCTCTTCGGGAGCGCACACTCACAGCAACTGCGATGCACCGGAGATCCGAACGACTCACAACTGTAAACGGCAAACGCCCAATTGCACTCACTCCAAGACGCGGGGCGGTCGCCTGAAACCAGCCAAACTATGAATGAACCGATTCCTTGAACTCGAATTCAAATTTGAAAGGAATCAGCGATTCCGCAGATGCAAAGTAGGGCAAATGCGACACAAAGGCGCGCCACCTACACGCGAAATCAACCCCTTAACCCGAAAATCCACATTGACACATCAAAAACAAGCCAAAAAAACACGCACCCCACAGCCCGACGAATGCGAGCCTTGATAGCATCTGCCACCACCGAAATCGAGGAGCATCATGAGAAAATCCCTTTGGGCATCCGGGGCGGCTCTCACCGCCACAGCTCTATCCCTTTCCCTTTCCACGGCCAGCGCCGCCCCAATCCCCGAGGCCAAGGCGTGTGCAAGCACCCAGGCGATCCAGTCCGTGCAAGCGCAGAGCAAGGCCAGCGTAAAGAAGGCAATTCGAGACGTATTCGAGAAAAGCCTTGAAACCCAGGCGATCAACGTAGCCACTTGCGAGTCCAATCTCAACCCAAAGGCCTTCAAAAAGACGCGATACACCTCCTACTACGGGCTATTCCAACTCAGCATTGGCGACTGGAAGAAATGGAGCAAGAAGGGGGAAGATAAGTACAACGCAAAGGACAACGCAAAAGTCGCCCATCGAATAGTAAAGAACGAGAAGCACAAGCTCAAGTTCAGAACTTGGGGTGCGTGCGCCTATTGGCCCAAAAAGATTATTTGCGACCCCATACTTTGCCCCTGACTCGATCGGGGCCGGGGGCCGGGTCTGAATTCAGATTCGGCCCCAAGCGGCCCCAAACAGCATTACACATGGGTTCGCACGTATCGAACGGTGGCACCGCCTGCCATTTTCGGGCGAAGTGAAGATCTTCATCTCGTCGTTCAGGGTAGAGTGTCGTCCAACCCGATAAACCTCTCTCTATTTGCTGGCTGAGGAGTTGACATGCCTGAGCGACCAACCATGCCGCAGTACCACGGCTTCCCTGTTGCTGGAGGCCTGGACCCAGCTTGCCCGTGTCAGCGCGAGCGATGCGGCGGCATTGCGGGACCGAACATGCTTGACGAATGCCCGCTGCATGCCCGAGCCCTAAACCCTGTTCGTGCGTGGGTTCCCGTTTCTCAGTGCTGCCCGGATCTCGGCTAGCTACTGAACTTGATTGAGTGATGTCGGGCTATCGGCCTGACAGTTGAGCGCCAGGTCCGGTAGTTCTGGTTGGGTGAGATACGCGCAGGGCGGC